>JBHACV010000060.1:0-16210 GCA_041854705.1 Corynebacterium sp. | reverse complement strand
TCTGATGCGGATGTGATGTTTGTTTGCGAGCCCGCCGAAGGAATTTCAGATAATGATGCGGTCCGTTGGTCCATTGGGGTATGCGACCGGATGCGGAAACGTTTGAGCAAACCTTCCGGCGATCCACCGCTGGAAGTTGATTTAGGGTTACGCCCTGAGGGACGTTCTGGGGCTGCGGTCCGTACCCTCGAATCGTATCGGCAGTATTACCAACGGTGGGGTGAAGTATGGGAAATCCAAGCTCTACTCCGGGCAACATGGATCGCAGGTTCCAAAGATTTGGGTGAACGATTCTTGGCCATGATCGACGAGTTCCGCTACCCCGATGGCGGTGCGACTGATAAAACCATCCGGGAAGTTCGGCGAATGAAAGCCCGGGTGGATAATGAGCGTCTGCCGCGAGGCGCAGACCGCAATACCCACACCAAACTCGGCCGTGGTGCGCTCACCGACATTGAATGGACCGCACAGCTGCTCACATTGATGCATGCCGATCAAGTCCCCGAACTGAAATCCCCCTCCACCCTCACAGTTTTAGAGGTGGTAGCAAAACATGAGCTCATTAAGCCGGAGCAAGTGACCATGTTGGTCGATGCTTGGTTAATGGCCACCCGTGCTCGGAATGCCATCGTGTTGGTTAAAGGCAAGCGCACCGATCAACTCCCACAACCTGGTCCACAATTAGCACAGGTCGCAGGTGCTGCTGGCTGGGATCCAGAAGATTCCCAAGATTTCTTAGAGGAGTATCTGCGTTTGACCCGCAGGGCTAGGAACGTGGTTGATGAAGTTTTCTGGGGTGAGGTGATTGGCGAACGGGAGTAGGCAAACCTTGACACATAGCATCGTTTTGGGGCAGTTAGCTGCTGAAACTTGCACTTAACTGCCCCAATTATCGAATATCACTGTTCATGAGAACCATTGTGCATTAAAGATCCGGGTAAACCCCGATGCCAACCAACAGCAGATAAACCTACACTAGGGCATTAGGATCGGCAGGAGAAGTGGTCTCCTGCTTACTCGGCTAACAGAAAGGCAACTATCATGGCGCTCACACTTTCCTTGGACCTAGAAAACATCACTCTCAATGATCTGATTACCTTTATTCAAGCTGTTGAAGCTGCGGGCTTGAATCCTACTGATGCGATTAGTCTTGACGGAAACCAGCTCATTGCCACAGTCAATACCTCCCAAGCTGCTAGTGACTCCCAAACCGCAACTCCACCGCTTTCATCGTGGGAAAAGTATCACCGACCCCACCGCGAAAACTCTAATTCCGTTGATGTTGGAGAAATCATTGAAGATTTACGCCACGGGACGAACTTCAACACCATTGCTCCATTTGTAGATCCCAAAACCTTAGGCGAAGCTGCGCTGAACTCCCTGATTGAAGCGCTAAAATACCGGCGAGGTCAATAGGGTTGTTTTTGAGCAGACTGCGCATTGATGCGGAGGTGACGGGGTACGCCAATAATCTCCCCATCGTCGACCATCTCAAACACAACGGTGGTTTCGAATTTCATCAGCCGGTCACCGTGTTCGTTGGTGATAATGGGACAGGGAAATCAACCCTGCTCGAAGCCATTGCCACGGCAATGGGGATCAATCCTGAAGGTGGGACCACCACCTTGATGCGCTTCGATTATGCCAGCACCGAATCAGAATTATCAGAAGCACTGGTAATGACTCGGCGGCAAAACCCACAGTTTGGGCTGTTTTTGCGTGGCGAGACTTTTTTCAATTTCGCATCCGAACACGATGCTGCAGTAGAGAAAACCTCACGGCTGCATCCGCAATCCCACGGCCAAAGTGTGCAGGACTTCTTACAACGGTATTTAAAAACCCGCGGGCTGTTTATCTTTGATGAACCTGAATCTGGGTTATCACCAATGGCGCAATTAGTGTTGCTTGGACAGATCTATCATGCAGCTCAAGCTGGCAGCCAATTCATCATTGCTACCCATTCGGTAATCCTGCCCGCCATTCCTGGCGCTGATCTGTATGAGATCACTGAGGAAAAAATTGCTGCCACAACTTTTGACGACCTCTCATCGGTAGCTGTCACTCAAGAGTTTCTTGCCGACCCACATGGGGTGGCCGATTACGTTTGTGAACTGGGAGAATGAAAACTCAGTCGGCATGTCGGGGGAGCTGGCTACAATCATGAGTCATGACTGAAAGTGCTGTACAAAATCTCTTAGCAGAAGAAGAATTTGCTGACCAAATCGAATTTTTATCCCAATGGGATCAAGGCCCCAAACCACCCGGCTGGCTGATGACTCCTAAAGCAGTAGTCGCGTTTATCTGCGGTGCTGAAGGGCTGCGCATTGGCCGGACCAAACGAATGGATATTCCTGCGAAATTCATTGGCGATCAAGCACTCATCGAACGCTGCGTAGTCACTTTAGCTGGGGCACGAGGACTCATGCTTGTCGGTGAGCCAGGCACAGCCAAATCTATGCTTTCGGAACTGTTATCTGCTGCTATTTCCGGCACTTCAACACTAACCGTCCAAGGCAGCGCAGGTACCACCGAAGATCAACTTCGATATGGCTGGAACTATGGACTGCTGCTTACCCACGGTCCCAGTAGGGAAGCACTGGTGCCCTCACCAATATTGCAAGCAATGGAGAGCGGCAAAATTGCCCGTGTGGAAGAAATCACCCGCTGCCAACCCGAAATCCAAGACAGCCTCGTACCTGTGCTATCTGAACGCCGGATCGCAGTGCCGGAACTAGGGGACTACAATGTTGCAGCCACAGAAGGTTTCGCCGTCATTGCCACCGCAAACCTGCGGGATAAAGGGGTATCGGAAATGTCAGCAGCATTAAAACGGCGATTTAATTTCGAACACATTGATCCCATCGCCAATCGTCAAGCCGAAATTAATCTAGTAGAAACACGCACCGCCAAAGCTATCGAACAAGCTGGTGCACAAGTGCCAGTGGATAAGCACGTAGTGGAAACCCTGGTTACCATTTTCCAAGATCTACGTACTGGCCTTACCAGTGAAGGGTGGAGTGTAGAAAAACCCTCCACTGTTATGTCCACTGCTGAAGCTGTTGCTATTTCCTCAGCCATTGCGCTCGCTGGGGCTTACTTCCCCGATAACTCTGACGCTACTCGGCTAATCCCTGGGCACCTGCTGGGTGCGGTGCGTAAAGATGACGACAAAGACCTTGACCGGATCTCGGCCTATTTCGACAAAGCCATCCGACGCCGCGGTGACTCCGCTCCAGATTCGGTATGGGCAAAACTTTGGGAAAACCGCGATGAACTCACCAGCTAACCTCGATCCAGAAAAACTACTGGATACTCTTGAAAACCACCAGTGGATTTTTGGCATTCGGCACCATTCCCCAGCATGTGCCCGTATGCTGGTTGAAGCCGCCGATATGTTACAACCAACTGCGATTGCCGTCGAATTACCAGCTGACTTGCAGCCAATGCTGGAATGGCTAGCTCATCCAGAGACCAAAGCACCAATTGCCATCGCTGCAGCAGCAGAAACCAACCAAGGGCTGTATCCTTTTGCGGATTTCTCCCCCGAGTTGGCGATCATTCGATGGGCCAGTAACCACCATATCCCAGTTCACCCCATTGATTTACCAGTAGGGGTACAACGCGCAACCGAACAAATCGAAACCAACCAACCACCAAGAGATCTGTCCGAATTATTAGGACAAGAAGCTTGGGATAAAAATGTCGAAGCTCGCGCCATTGGTCAGTCTTGGCAGCGGATTCGACGTGCCGGGTTGGCAGTAGGGGTGGGGGCACGCCTAGCCGAAGAACCAGATCCACACACCAACCAACGTGAAGCATATATGCGTCATGCTCTGCTTGATCTACCAGAAAACACTATGATTGTGGTTGGTTCCTATCACTGTCTTGGATTATTAGAACATTCCACACCAGCAGATTGTCCCACCCCAGTCCCGGTGACTGCCTCAGTGGTTCCTTATAGTTTTGCCCAACTTGACTACCGCTCTGGCTATGGATCTGGCATTCGTGATCCACTATGGCAACAATCAGTACTTCATGCTGATGCACAACAGATTGCGGCGGTGACTACCAGCTTGCTTGTCGACGTCGCCAAGCAATTGCGTATCTTAGGTCATCCCGCTGGCACTGGAGAGATTGCCGAAGCCAACCGAGTTGCAATGGATTTAGCTACCTTGCGGGAGCTGCCCGCGCCAGGGCGACGGGAGTTTCTCGATGCAGTGACCACTGTGTTTGCCCACGGTGAAATCATGGGCAAAGGTCGGGCCATCGCCCAAGCTTTATCGGTGGTGATGATTGGTGATGCACAAGGTAGCCTTCCTACTACAGCGCCGGAACCAGCGTTGGTGCAGGCCACCGTGGCGGAATTAACGGCATTGAAATTGCCTACCTCTTATCGGCATGCCAAAGCACGTTTGCGAGTTGATCCGTTTTCCGGTACCACTGGTCTGCGGCGGCATTTGCTACTGGAACGGCTTAAAGCTTTAGAAATTAGCTACGAAACCGATCGGACTCAGAATCACAATCGAGGTCAGTTAGCGCGAAGCTACACCGCGGAATGTGTGTGGACCGCCAAGACCCAAACCGATCTCAGTTTGGTTTCTGCCCGTGGCGTCACCCTAGAACAAGCAACTGCTAATACCCTGATTGCTACGCTAAATGCAGAGGAAGTGCTTTCAAAGACTGTGGTTCAGGTGCTGGCTACTGCCATTAAATGTGGTGTCGATCAAGCGGTGATTGCGGCGCTGAATGTGCTGGAGCAAATGTTTATCGCCGAACTATCACTGAGCCAAGCACTTGAACTTGCAGAACTATTAGCTGGAGTGGTGGCTACCCGCGAAGCTGGGGCTATGGAGTTAGCACCCGCTACTTCTCAACGCTGCCAACGCCTAGTGGAGGAGTTGGAAGCTGTCATTGTCGCTGCTATTGAATCAATTGCTGGGTCCACCGACCCAGCTGATGCACGGGCCTTGGGGAGGATTTTAAGCCTGAAGACTCATTGTCCGACCAGTATCGATCACCATATTCACCGACTAAAAACCATTGGTAGTCCACTGATGCAAGGCGCTGCTTTGGCATTACAACCTGATGCGCATACTGCGGACACTGTGAGTTCGTGGACTGATCGGGCCTCACGCCCACGGTTGACTGGTTTCCTTGCGGCACTTGGTCCATTGTGGCCAGATTCGGAGCTGTTGGAGGAATTCATCAGTCAGATTGAAAAGCAATCAGATGCGGCATTTGTGCAAAGTTTGCCTAACTTGCGGGCTAGTTTTGACCTAACCACCGCAGGGGAGCGGGAAACCTTCCTCGACCGGCTATCTGCCCGCCTAGATATCAATCGGTTTGTTGCGCTCGACCCAGAATTATTGATTGCTAATGCCCAGGCAGACCAACAAGCCCGCGAACAATTAGAGTTATTGGGACTGATGGATCTCAATTTCAATCCAGCCACTCGCTGGCGGTTGATCCTCGGTGCTCAACCCGAACAGTTACACAAAACTGCCCAGTGCATGGCAGCCACCCTTGATGAACTGTACGGTGCTGGCAGTGGTGGCAATAATAGTATTGATAGTAGTGGCGATGGGCGGGTGCGTGCTGGACATCAACCAGGCACTATTTCCACCCGGCAATGGAGTGCGGATATTGAAGCTTTGTTTGGCCAGGGGGAAGTGCAAGAAATTTTGGCGGAGGCCACCGAACGGGGCCGTACCGATGCGGTGTTCATGCTCGATCCCGATCGGGTTCGTCCCTCAGTTTCGACTTTGCAGACCATTTTGAACCTCAAAGGGGCCTTACCAGAGGCGAGATTACAAAAGTTACGCCCAGTGGTGGCAAAGATCGTCAAAGAACTCAGTGATCAGCTGGCCTCACAGCTGACCCCAGCGCTTAGTCACTTGACCACCGCTCGGGTGACTGGGCGTAAGACACCGCAGATTTCACTGCCCGCAACCATCCGGGCAAATCTGAAAAATGTGGTGGAATATCAGGGGCGGCCCACAGTGGTTCCAGTACATCCAAAGTTCTATGACACTGCGGTTAAAATCTCACCGTGGCACATCATTGTGGTGGTGGATGTGTCTGGATCGATGGAACCCTCGACAATCTATGCCGCCATGACCGCGGCGATTTTAGCCCAAGTACGCACCTTAGAACTCAGCTTCCTCACCTTCGATACTCAAGTGGTTGACCTGAGCGATCACGCTGAGGATCCATTGTCATTATTGCTGGAAATTTCTGTTGGGGGTGGCACCGATATCTCCCGTGGATTGCAGGTTGCCGAGAGTCTGATTACGAATCCTAGCCGGACTGCCCTGATCCTTATTACCGATTTTGAGGATGGAAACGTGGAGCACTTGCTCCAAGTTGTGCGCCGACTCGCTGATTCTGGGGTAAAACTCTTAGGCTGCGCTGCACTCAATGACGAAGGAAAGGCCGCCTACAATGCGAATATTGCCAGGTTAGTTGCAGGTGTTGGCATGCGGGTGGCAAGCCTAAGCCCGTTACAACTCGCCAAGTGGGTAGGGGAGGTACTACGATGAGTGCTAGTTTCGCCTTACCCGCACTAGTGGTAGCTGGCATCATTGAAGCGATGCCTTCACGGCTGAAACGTCGTGCGGAAAAACTCAGCGCTGAGCATGACTCATGGACCATTACACCAAACCCATTAACCGTGGTCATCGGTGATAATACCGTAAGTTTTAATGGCACTAGCCTCGCCTGCACCTGTCTGCTGAGTCCCAAATGCGCCCACTGTGGGGCAGTAGCTCTACTAGCCGACGTAGCTGAGGAGGCAGCGGCTGGTGAACCGACCACCCCGGTTGCCGCTGTCACAGATACTACAACCGGCTCAAAGACGGGCACTGACAGTGGAGATTCTGCGGGTGGACAACCGACTCGTTCCACCCCACCGTTGAAAGAGATCACCCATGCTACACAGCTGAGCAATGAGGTTCTAGCCGATATTGTTGAACACGGCCTTCTGGGGCAAGATCCGCTGGGATATGCCCATTTGGTGGCCGCCTTGCACCAAGCTCGGATTGTGCCACTACCACGGTTAGAGCGAGTACTTACTTCCTTGGTGTCATTGAGTTCTCGGCATCGCAGTGGTGATGCTAGAGATGTTCGCCGAGCAGCAGTCGGGAATGCGGTGGGGGAGGCGCTAATAACCACGCATTTGCTGCACCGAAACCCAAAAGATCTCGATGCGATCGGTACGGCTCGGCGCGCTTATGCGGAACTAACCCCAGGTCAAGACGATGGGACTTTCATCCCGATTTACGCCGAGCCAGTAGTCACTAGTTCTGGATTTGCTGGAGCCGTGGTCACCCTAGTGGATAGTGCCGGAAGATTTTTCAGCGTCGGACAAACCCCACCTGGTGGTGTTGCAGATGTGCAACGGGTGTGGGAAGGGCCGGTGCGGTTGGGTGATATTCACACCAGTCTGCGGAATTTCTCCCAACACAAGGTACTGATTTCTGGTGGAACTGCCAGTGCCGATGGTCGTATCGGTTCCGGCAAGGGAATCCGCGCTGCTTTAGGCAAACCCACCACGCTAACCGAACTGCTTGAGCTTTCGGGGGTGGAATCGGTCAGTGGCACTGTCACCAATGCGGACCTATTGGCCGTGACCATAAACGATCAACGTTATTTCTTCGCACCCGCGGCCCGGATTTGTGGAGTAGCTGGCTTGGTGGCAAAAATTCTTGCCACCAAAAAAGTAACTTTGTTCCTGCGAGAAACCACCATTATGGCGGTATGGCTGGATGGGATACGATACCTTCCCGGTTTAGACGCCCGCACTGCCGATGTAACCATGATTTCTGCAAGTCAAGTCCTCGGAAATCCTGGCGGTAGTCCTAAACACATCATCACCAAATGGTTAGAGCGGGCTGCTATTGGTGGTCGCGATGCGGTGATACACCGGGACATTGCCACAGATGTTTCTATCCTAGAAGCGTCGTCAGCACCGACTGCTGCGGAACTACTACGTAGATTGCGCACTAACTATTCTCCTAATGCGGTGACCACACTAGCGGTGTACCTGCGTTAGGGTTAGGGAGCACAATCGCGCCGATCGGCGCCTACTTATGGCGCCGATACGGGGTGGTGTGTAGCGTTTCATAGCCAGGAAGATCACTAGAAATGTAGCGTTCCCAGACTTCAGCAAACAGTTCCGCATGCGATAGCAACACCGGGCATCCCGGGATAATTGGGCGACACCGCCCATCCTCCCACAATAGGTAATGTGGTGCTTTCCACGATTCCATTGCTGGCCCAGTCGGGGTCTTCTCCAACCAACCACCTGCCAAAAATACGCTACGACCAGTACCAGTACGCTTAGCTGACACAACTAGTTGCTTATCGACGAGTTCTTGACGCGCTACATCTAGCTGTTTCTTTTGCCAACTGTTCCACTGTTTAACCATTGTGTCGGTAGGAGTAGGCAAGGCCAATAGTTGCAGAAAATACCGAGCCGCCAATTGTGAGAGTCCCAGTTTTGTAACCACATCCTGAACGATCACTGGTGCACTATTACCCGGATCTTCTCCAGCACCGTCTGGCACTGGGCCGTGACGTAGATAATCAAGCAACCGATCAAGGCGGCCTTCTAATAACAGCCGGGGCGCGTGCTGGTTCGCTAAGCTTTCTTTACCAGGCTGGTCACGATCTGGGTAGGGGCCACCAAGAGCAATTTCAGGTTCCGGTGGTTGGTATTGATAGAAAAGCTCGATTCGTTCCACCAAAGCGTGGACAGATTCAGACTGCGGCTCAATGATTTGACTGAGCATAATGAGCAGGAAAAACGCCTGATAAGATGATCGATAGCGGGGAAGTAACTTGTAATCTTTTCCAAAAATGACCCCGGCATTCATCACATCAAAATCCCGCAATTGACGTAGCCTTAACACGTGGGCATCGGTGAGATGTAGCCAAGGGCGACCGAATATTTCTTCCCATTTTTTCGCCACCGCAGTGATATTTGGTCCCAAGGCGACAAAATCTGCCTGCCACGCTGCAGCCCGCAATTGCCGCAACGCAGATATGAAAAAATAAGAAAAGCTATGGATGGTGGACAACTGAGAAGCAGTAAAACCTAATTGGTGAGCCACCTCTGCAGTAAAAGTGTGTCCATATTTCTCCTTGGTCAGCGCCCCCGACAACATGATGTACCACTGTCCTGGTGGCAGCGAGGTCACCTGTGCGAGTTCTTCAACGAAGCTACGCTGATTGGCAAGGTAGGCAGCGTGTTGTGCTTCGGTAAGATCTTCGCGCCATGCAAGGATTTCATCAAGGTGGCCAAGAAATTCCTGTGCGGGCACAAACTCATCCGCACCCCCAGTTAACCAAAGCTCACCGAGACGTTCGTGCGGATTGGACACTTGGTTTGGGTCCCATACCGCGATTCCCTCGTTCCACCGACCACTGAGAAACAGGATATCGTTTTTCCAGGTACAGCAACTAGACGTATACCGATCCACCGTTGCGCGGTGCAATCGCCCCAGTACCCCGAGTCGAACCAGCCACCGGAAAAACTCAATCAATTCTTTTAACTCCGGCACGGGAATCATGGGAGCGGATAGATGCGCAAGTACCAGTTTTTCCCTACCAATAAGTGAGATGCAGTCAGCATGATAATGGCCACTAGGTGCATCAGATGACTGTGGAACAAGAAAATACTGTGCTAACTGGCTAAGTTTTTCCGCTTCGTTCTGATAGGTAGCAGTCAGCGGAACAATATTGTCTAAATACCGCAATGCCTCTGCGCTAAGCTGCGGGATTGCATCAAGATCTTCTAGTAAAATCAGCTGCTGAGTCACGGCGTTGCCTGCAAGACAACTGCAGTAAAAGCACAAGAAATCGGGTACCACCGTTGGTATAGGCGGTGCGACCACACTGGGGCACAATGTATAACACTGAGTCAAAATCCCGGCGATAGCAGCAGCGAGCACCTCATCACCACCGACGAAAGCGAGAATCTTCGTAGGATCGTCGATAAGTTGCTGGGCTTGGGCTATGGTACAGGCACGGAGGGCTTCGCTGGCCTGTTGATTGCGCACATGCAATTGGTGAAAACCTGCTGTAGGAAGTCGGTTTAGCGAGATTTCCTTCCCGCTATTATCCACCGGAGGCGCAATAGGCTGGTGGGTTTTTGCATCAACTAACTGCGTTCCATTGAGATACCACACTCCACCGCTTGGGCGACGTATGACCTGAAGATTTTCAATCTCATGACTAGTGAATGTCCCTAATGGAGATAACCACGTACTTCCACCAGTAGCATGCGAAAACGGCAACCCAAGTATGTACCCCTTGTGAGTCCCCAAAGGTGAATCTTTGGTGGATTTGGTCACCCGCCGGTAGAACCAGTGTTCCGGACGGAATTCTGAGGCATCATCAAGGTCATGGAAGTCGAGGAAAGAGGTATCCATGCCAGGAAGCTTGTTCGCAATGAGTTCGGATTGAAACTCTGGGATCGACCATTTCTGCTGGAGCTGCCAAGAAAACATGGCGGGCGGGATGGTGTAGGTGAACGCATAACTGGGCCAACTGTCTTGGTTCCTAGCATAAGCAGAACTAGTGGCCGGTTGTATTACGGAAAAGACAGTGCCACCGGTAGCTAGTGCTTGTTCTGTCTCAGGACTCACCGGGGAATGCCACTCAGGGTGGTTGTCATGCCACGTGTGGTCTTCCTTCCATAACGTGTGTGAACCATATCCTTGTTGCCGGTCATAGTAATCAACAAGGATACTGTCACCGTAATTGCCTAATCCAACCAACTGACAATCCTGGGAGAAGTTCAACGTCTTGGTATAGTCCCCATCGATGAACTGCAGCTGGGTAGTATTGCGCAGAATCACGCCTGGATAATAGGCAGAAATGGCGGTATCGGTTGTGGCATGCTCCGCGGCTGCTTCGAAGGTAGGCCACGTGTATTCCGCTAAACTACCGCGGCGTAGTCGAGTGGCAAAAATTTCCGCTAAGTTTGGCTGGAAGATCCGAGTCATTGCTGTGGGATTAAGCGCACTAAGCCGCGGATCAGTCAAAAACTCCAGCTCTTGCTGAAGCTGGTGTGAAGCTTCAGCAGAACCTAAAGATGATTCCCATCGTTTAGCAAAACAGTCCAGCCACTGTGATACAACAACAGCCGTTGCGGCATTATCCAATAACTTATCCACATGCAGGCTTAACTGGCATGCAGTAATGGAAGCAAGCAGCAGCTTCAACAATTCTGGGGCGGTGCTCAGAAACTTCAGATCCCGCTTGCCAGAAGTAAACCAAGACGCTAAAAGCACAGAAACATCTTCAGATGCCAGATGCAGCTTACAGCCTGCGGCAACCAAGGCATCACAATAATCTAGGTTAACTGGTCCTGATACACCCGCAGTAATATTAAGCTCTAAACCTGCTAGACCAGCGTCTTTTCGGGTAATAGCAGCAATGAGCGAATCATTCGGGGTTGCGAAAAAATCTTGGTGGTTATACTGCTGAAATAATGCAGTTAACCACGGCTTAAACTGCGTTGGATCCGTGATGAGGGATTCCCAAATCTCTGCCTGTTGCAGCGTAGCAATATAGTTATTAAGATCCCACTGCTCTGGGCAGATAGTAAGTAAGGTATTTACTATCTGCGGGTTCTGTTGACAAGCTGTGGCCACATGGGGGATCAACTTTTCCCAAATATCGGGTGCAGTATGAATGAAACTGCGGGTGAGTACATATTCAGCACAAAATTCTGCACCCACCTGCTGAGCAGTTTTACCTGCTGCTTTACCTAACCGCTTGAGTTTAGCAAGTATGCTGGGATTAAGTGGGTTATCTGCTTTTGCTAGGTCAAGGGCCAAATTAAAAGCATACTCATAGGCTGTCATTGGCTCCAGCCGCTGTTCAGCATCGGCGAATTCTGTAGCTAGTTCTGGAGCACCAACCACCCCAAGAGTCATGAACTCCCGAATCGCTTGTTGGTGCCGATCATGGTCCACTGCGACATTATGGGCACGTTCAACTTCTCGTGCCATTCGAAAATATCGCTTAGCCAGCCGCAGGTTATCCGCAGCAACGAAAATTCGGGTGATTTCCTCGAAGAAGGTTGGTAAGAAGTGTGGTGCAGTAGCCTGCAATGTCCCAGATAGTTCCTCGATTCGGGTTTTTACTTTATTCGGACGTGTGCGGGCGTGACGACGCACCAACTCCAGCTCTGTCACAAGATTGAGCGCATGATGGGCATTATCCGGGTCGGTCACAATCGGCCATGCTGGAAATCCAATGGCCCTGGGTAATACGAAACCAACCGAAGCGCCCTTTTCCAACTGCCACCCGAACTCCGCTAAGGCTAGTTCCTCCGCGAGCGTAATTTTAGTCGGGGTCAAACGGACTAGGGTCTGCTCGGGGATGAGCTGCGAATGAAAGGTCAACGCAGTCAACTCAGTGAGATCAGTGTGGGTATGAGGATTAATGAAAGTAGTGCCCATGGTTGGTCTCGCATTGAATCGGTGATTGGCTACCTGCGGCGTCGTTGATAACGCGAGGTACGTAATTCCTCATAGCCCGGTTTATCGCCGCTTGCATACCGCGCCCACGTTTCGGCGAAGAGTTCGCCAAACGGCATCAGTGGGGGACAACCAGGAATGACCGGCCTCGTGGTTTCAGCTTTCCACAGCAGATAGTGAGGAGCCTTCCAAGTTTCCATCGCGGGTCCAGTTGGTGATTTCCCGAGCCAACCACCTGGCAGGAACACTGCCCGATTGGCACCAGCTCGCTTAGCCTGAACCACAAGTCCTGCTTCCACTAGTTCCGCTACAACCGCATCCAGTTTTCGTTTCTGCCAGCCATTCCACTTTTTCACCTGCGTGTCGGTGGGGTGGGCCAAGCTCAAAATCTGCAGAAAATACCTAGCAGCATCTTCGGAAATTCCGAGTTCGGTGCTTACCGCTTGCACAGTTTCCGGGGCACTGTGCTGTGGATCCTCTGATGAGCCAGTAGGCTTATTGCCAGTCTTGAGATACTCCAAAAGTGCATCAAGATGACCTTCCAATAATGCTCGGGGTGCATGTTCTTCAACCCAACCACCCTTCTCGGCATCTTCATAACTACCACCCAAGGCAATGGTATTTTTTGGTGGTTGATAGTTTCGGAACAGTTCAATCCTTCGGACCAATTCTTTGGCAGATTCTGATTGTGGTTCAACCAATTGGGTGAGTGATACAAACATGCGGAAGACTTGATGATCAGACTGCACAATATCATCTGTAGGCAGTTTTTCTTGATACAGCAAGTGCCTGCGGTTGTACACATTAGGTTGCCGACAGAGGAAGTCCGCATCTTGATCCGTCAAATGAATCCATGGTTGACCGAATTCTTGTCGCCATGCTTGAATGGCTGCCTCAATATTTGGTCCATCAGTGAGATAGTTCTCATGCCACGCAGCGGCGAGTATGGTATCAAGCTGCTCGTTGATTACTCTGTTCTGTTTGTACAGTGCTTTCAACATTGGGGTCTTAATACCAAGGAGTTTGGCATCAGCGGCGGTGAATGTCTCACTATAGGTACTTTTCGGAGCAAGCCCAGATAGTGCCAACTGCCAGGAACCTGGGGGAAGTGATGTTGCCTTCGCTAAAGCTTCCGCATGTTGTGCTAACAAGGAAAAGACATTGGCTCGTTGTTCCTCAGTCATGCCTTCGCGCCATGTGAGAATGGCTTGCAGTTGCGCTAGAAATTCCTCTGTAGGCAGGAAGGTGTTGGTATAGCCTTTCTCCCAGAGTTCACCGAGAGTAGCTTTGGGGTCTTTGACCTGATCAGGATCCCACGCAGCAATCAAATCATCCCGATCATCCCACAGCATTAGGCACTTATCATGCCATTGACCTATTAAGACCTTGGTACTTTTAGTTTCAGTACATGCAGCAGCATGTAATTTTCCCAACCAGCCGATTTCAGCCAACCAGCTAAATAACGCCACCAGTTCTTTTAGCACTGGTACTGGGATGGCTGGTGCTGCCAGTTTGGCCAGTATGCTCTTTTCTTGGCTAATGAACTGAGCAAATGAGACGTAAGAGTCTGCAGGAATTCTTTCACCGGGGCTGGGGTGACTGAAATGTGGGGCTAAGGATCGACATTCGGTTAGCGAATAGGCGACATAGTAAGAATGGATGTCGAAAAGCTGTGAAAAGTACTCTTTGGCATCATCACTGAGCTGTGGGGGGTCAGGAAGCGTATTGGTGGTAGTTGGCGCTGGCGCCTTTAACTGAGAATAAGCCTGCAGGTATTGAGGCGTTTGAGGCAGCTCTGCGATTGGCACAGGTGTGGGACTCACCTGACAAATCTGAATAAGCATACCTGCCACTGCGGCAGCTAGAACCTCATCGCCGTGGACAAAATCCAAGATCTCGGTGGGATGATCAATGAGACGCTGGGCCTGCTCAACGGTACATTGACGCATTGCGACACTGGCTTTTTCATTGCGAACAATCAGTTGATGGTAGCCCACCACCGGCAGATCACATAGCAACACATCTGTGCCATTACCATCCAATGACGAGTGGATAGTGTGGCGGGTTTCGGCATCCATAAGTTGCCGCGCTTTGACGAACCAAACTCCACCACCTGGGCGACGAATAACCTGGAAATTGTGGCTCTTGTCATTACTAAAGTAACCCAGTGGCGAGCACCATACCTGCTTAGACGAATAGCGTGGACCTGGCATGGAGAATTGGAAACCGACAATGCAACCATTGTGTACCCCAAATGGTGAATTCTTAGTGGTTTCAGTAACTGGCTGATAGAAACTGTTAGTGGGGTGAAGTGTTGCGTTTTCAGGCAGCTGAGAAAAATCCAAGAAGGAGGTATCCAGACCTGGCAAGGTACCTGCAATTACCCCAGCCTGGTAACCATTATCAAAAGCTGGATCTGACTCAGGCCACATAGAAACTTCGCTTCGGTAGTTACCATCAGTGACGTAATACGGTCCAGTGCCGTGGATGGCACCGCCGAATTGGCTGGGTGCTGGTGTTGGCATATCTGGCTCAACGATTGTTGGGCCCACATGCAGTGCGCCATCGATTTCCTGCACATAGTCACTGGTTCTGTAATACCATCGGCTTTGGGTTTTGTGGCCAACACCTTCATTGGACCAGAAATAGTAGTTGTTGTAGCTTCCCAAATCCTCATAGATAATTAAATATTGGTCGCCAACTTTGAATATATGATCGGCTCTTGTTTTCGCGGGGAGCTTGATTGTCTCGGTCCGCTCACCATCAACGACAATGACGGTCGAACCATTGACCACAGCGACGACTGGGAATGCTCCAATGTATCTGTTGTTCTCTGGTTCTTTAAAACTGGCAGCTGCTTTTTCAAAAGCTGGCCATGTGTATTCCACCAAAGTGCCACGGCGAATCCGCTCGGCGAAATCCTCGGCAACATTTAAGTGGAAAATATCAGCAATGGCATCAGGATTGAGCTGCTTTAGGCGTGGATCCTGTAGATTGTCACGTTGCTCATGGATTCCCGCAGAATGCCCATGACACCCAATTGCCTGATGCTTTTGGACAACAAAAGTATCAAGCCACTGGGAGACAAACTTTGTAGTTGGTTCAAAAGACAATAGTTTGTCCAAGTGCTTTTCCAACTCATACGCAGACAGCCCTGCTAGCAGCAATTTAGTCATTGTCTCGTCGCTAAGCACGAAACTAAGATCCCGTGAACCAGTAGCAAACCACTCATCAAACTCTAGTTCTGGCTCGTACCAATTGTCTGGGTCTAAGGTAATGGTGGCACCCGCTGCGATTAGCACATCATAATAATCCAAATTGGTGCTTGGACTATTATGGAGTGTGAAGGCAAAAGTCACATCTTTGAAAGCAGAGGCGTTTTTCTCAATGGTAGCGAGTAACGCTTTATTGGAAATATTGAAGTAATAGTAGTGACTCTTGCTATTAAAAAGTGTAATGAACCACTCAGCGAATTGCTCAGAGTCGGCTGTCAATTCTTCCCACACATCTGCTTGCTGTAAGGCAGTGATATATTCGTCGATTTGCCATATTTGGGGACAGCTGGAAATCAGTGCTTGGCCCACCTCTGGATTAAGTTCATTGGCATCTTTCAGCAGAGGTAGTAGCTTTTTTAATAGCCCTTCGGAACTGGAGGTGAAACCCTGGGTGGGGACGTATTTGGCAACAAAGCTTACCTCCACTTCCTTAGGTGTTTTACCTGC
>JBHACV010000059.1:0-6579 GCA_041854705.1 Corynebacterium sp. | reverse complement strand
TGGTGTGCCTCCAATGTTGTATTCAGTACAGGCAACGGTAACGAGTTTCCCATCAGTGTGCCTTGTTTTGTGTATGGCGTCTCGGAGGGTGGGTTCTGGTCACATTTCGAGTCGAATCTGACACGGCAAACTCTCAGGTGTACGACCAGAATCAGCATAATCTACAGACAGCAGAGCTGAGCTGGTTTACCCAGCCCCATACACTCAATTTTCAACGCCCCTGCAAGCTGAAAAATTCAGTTCACATTAAAAATCAAAATAATCGAACATTAGTGCCATAAAGTGAAAAATATGTCCCTCCCCTTTTCTATGATGGTTTTATGAACACATCAGACCAGACTAATAATCAAAAAGAAAATCCACACGATGACGTCTTCGCTGAGCCCATTACCAAAATCCACCAAGGTGTTCGTGACGGTGGTAGGGATACTGATCTTCAAGCTGATGCCCAAGAACTCTTTGCTGGCTTGAAAGGAAAGCCAGAAAAATTCAACACAGTAGTCCAACAACTGGCCCCTATTGTCACTGAGTCTAACTTCGCTGGCGCTGCTTTTGTAGCAGTATTGGCAGGAGCACTGATTGAAGAAGGCGCTAATCCAGATCTAATTGCGCAACAATTGCTTACCGGCTACTGCCACGCGCTGGAAACGGCCCGAAAATTCCTTGCTATGTGCTTGGATTGTCCGCCACTAGAGGAAGATATTGCTGCGGCCACCGATGAGGATGGCGAACTTGATGCTGAAGAACTTGCTGAACGACTCATCGATCGCTATGGAGCACAAATTTCTGAAAAACACCCAGAGCTCGGCAATGCCTGGGAGAGCATGACCTATTTTGGGCAGGCAAGCAACGCAGTGCTCAGTCGCTCTGCTTATGCTCGAACGCTCGCAGGGAACAATGAGGACTTGGTTAGTCATCTTCAGGCTTTAGAGAGTCTTGCTCCCAATGCAATCTACAGTTCGAAACTCGCTCAAGTTCTTGATGCGGAAGAGATTGTGGTTCTCCACCGAGAATCTGGCCAAGGCTTTCGCATTGAAATCAGCGGCATTGAGGATAACTTCCAACTCCACACTCTTTTGGGCAATGCCATTAATGGTGAAAATGGATTGCCATTCCAGAAACCTACTGCCACAGAGGTAGAAATTGCCCTGCGGCATAAGGACCTGCCTGATGATTTTTCTTTCACCGGCTTGTTCAATATGGTCAATTGGACTCAGTATGCCCCTGTTCAAAAGCCAGATGAAGATACTGACTCTGAGAATTCCCCCTTAATGGAACTTGCCGAACATTGGATCTGGAATGAAGGTGAACCTGCCGATATTGTTCCATTTAATGGTGTACGCATCATCGCAATTGAAGATGCGCCGTACAATCGTACGTGGCAAATAGGAGCCATGTTCCCTAATATGACTCCTGAGCTCAAAATCCTAGAACGCCTAACCAAACAACAGGTCAATGAGTGGTTTGAGAAGTTTGAAAATACGACTTATTAGGCGTTGCATTTAATAGCAAAACATGACTGCTATTCCCCACAAAATCTGTAGGTTATTTTTAGCCTCGGCACCTTTAACTTATCTCAAAGGTGCCGACCTCGGACTTTTACCGGGGCAGTATCAGTAATCCGTGGGGCTGAACTGCCGCCTGATGGTTAAGCTAGCCGCACGGTAAGCTGTTCACCCCGCAACCCTACCAGCGGCAAAATCGCCGCAAGCTGAGGGTTTAATTCTTCTCGGCAATCAGTAACTCCTGTGCAAATGGCATCAACCCCACTCTTTTTCAGTACCTGCGCCAAATTCACTGCAGGTTCCGCATCCATTACTTGCGTATCTATAACCACCGCGAGTGTTGTGGGGTGTGGTACAGCTTCACGCAGGGTGACACATTCAGTCATGACATAGTGTTCATCCGTGTTAGCCAATACTGCAATGATTAACTCTGCACCTTGCGACACAGCCAGCCGCGCTTCGGCGGCTTTGACTAACATGTGATGTTTGCCATCGGGATAACCAGCAAAAGTAGCGATGTCACCACTGGCATGCTCGACCATGTGAGGCGCCACACAGACTGCCTCACCCATATCGCAGGTTTTGTTAATGGCAGCCGTTGGGGCGTCGTAAAGCAAGGTGTAAGTTTTCATCTTACCAATTGCCAGCTAGGATATCTTTGATTTGGGGACGGACATCAAACCAATACAAGCCAGTAATGACCATAGCAATCCACGGCAGAATCGGAATGAGACCAACAAGAAGTACTAGTGTTGAACCGATCAGCAACGCTAGCCACACCCATTTACTTTGACGATCCGCTGCGGTGAATGCGTCATCCCGAGTCGTGGCAACCATAATTGCACCAACGAAAGCGGCTAGCGCCATCGCCCAAAAGAATCCTAGGGAAACCCAACTAGTCACCACTTGAAGCATCTGAATCGACATTTTATCCTTTTGATCTAAGCAAATAACAGATATGAAACAGTGTAGATTGCTAATCCAGCCAATGCACCAACGACAGTGCCATTAAGACGAATATACTGGAGATCCTTGCCTACCATGAGCTCGATCTTGTCACTAGCCTCATCGGCATCCCAACGTTCAATGGTCTCAGAGATAATGCTGGTTACTTCATCAGCATAGTTATCAGCTAAGAATGCCGCAGTACCAGTGATCCGTCGATCCAAAGCCGCACGCAGCTCTGGATCAGTTTGCAGCTTCGTACCCCACGTGATGGCTAATTCTTCGATTTTGGTACGGAGGATGGAATGTTCATCTTGTGCGGCTGTCATGATAGAACTGCGTGCTGATTGCCACAAAGTACCAGCGGCATCTTGAACGGGGGCGGAATTCATCACATCATGTTTGATTTCTTCCACCCGAGCAATCATCTTGGGATCGTTTTGTAAGTCATCGACAAACTGATTAATAAACCTACGAATGGCCTGCCGAGCCTCATGATTTTTATCCGAATTTACCGCCTGCGTCCATGTGATTAGCTCCCGATAAACTTTGTCGCCAACTAATTCATTGACGAATTTCGGGGCCCAAGTGGGAGCACGCTCATCGAGAACCCGGATGATCGTACTTTCTGATGCAAGGGCTTTTTTGTGCACCCACTGCAAAAACTGATCCACCAATGGTTCCACCTGACCACCATCAACCAGTTTGCCTAAGGTTCGGCCCAGTGGTGGTCCCCATTCTGGCTCAGCTAGTTTTTCAATCAATGCAGAACGAATCACTGCCTCCGCATCGGTGGGATCCAGCGCATTGACTGCATTCGCCAATAACTTACCGCTTTCATATGACACCTTATGGGCATTTTCTGGTTGTTTAAGCCATTCAGCGATCCGCTCTGGGATTTCGGCCTTAGATACTTTTTCGGTAATGAGCTCAGCGTTAAGGAAGTTCTCCCCCACAAACCCGCTGAGTGCGTCGCCCAACTGATCTTTCTTACGACGAATAATCGCGGTGTGCGGAATCTTCAAGCCCATGGGATAGCGAAACAACGCAGTCACAGCGAACCAGTCAGCTAATCCACCAACCATGCCAGCTTCTGCTGCCGCCCGCACAAACCCTACCCATACGGCTGGCTCAACTTGGGTTTCATACCACCGACAAACCAAAAAGACAGCCGCTGCCAGCAGTAATAAACCGGTGGCAACCGCCTTGTGTTTTTTAAGGTCCTTCCGGCGCTGGGCTTCTGCTTCGGCAGATGGCCCGGGCACCGCAAGTCGATTCGATTGTTCCATGCCTGTCATTCTAGGCACTATACATCTTGACTACCTTTGTAGAGGCCATAAGGATGATGCCAGTCAAAGCAACCACTGAAATCAGTAATGGTAGCATGGCGGCAAAACTCAGATCCGGACTATCAGACACGGCGGTCGATCCCAGTGACAATGCCCTAGTGACCAGTGCCTGTGGCACTACATGCCGAAGGTAACCAAGAGGCCCTGGCGCCATCATCGCACCAATACCGACTACACAACCGAAGAAACAAACACCAATTGGCACTGCAAAAGACTTGATCTTTGCAGACAATAGAGATTGCAGCGCAATCAATGGCAATGTCGCGAGAGTGGAAATTCCGGTGATAATGACATATTTCATTGGCGGTAATCCAAACTCTCCTAAGATAAACAGCCCCGCGATGCAGGCGGTGAAGAAAAGTATGACCTGCATGAAGAACACCGGAATCAAGATAGCCACCGTCTTAGCAGTCAGTAGCGAAAGGCTGCCACGTGAGTGAGTCCGAAGTAAATTCCAGTTCGTTCCCTGGTGTTCGGCCCGCCAAGCACAGGCTGCCAAAAGTGCAACCCCCATGGAAAGGAAGATGAAAGAGTAGAACAAATACACTTGGCTGAAGAGCGAATCCCACCCTGTTTGTAGCATTCCGTCCTTATTCATCCAAAAGTTGATGCTACCTGTAGCTGCCGCGAGCACTGGGAGGATCACGGCCACCACCCATACGCTGGATCGCTTTAATTTGAGAAGTTCGACCTTGAGCATGATCTTTCCTTACCTTTCTGCACGATCAAGCTGACGTACGCTTACCGCAAACGCAGCGGTGGCAATGAGAACAAAAGCAATGATGGGAAAATAGTTTGGTTGGTGGTAAACAATCTGCCCTTTAGCATCAAAGTGAGATATCAAAGCGTAATAGGCCCAAGGAATGAAGTAAGTGATGTTGGTTGGAATTAGAAGGGAGAACGAGGCAATGAACCCACCCAGAATACCTGTACCAACATTTATCAGCTGGTTATCTACCTTTGCCGCCAGTATCACATGAACCATGCAGATAACAAGGTTGACTGCCAACAAACACAGTGTATAGTTCAACCAGTATTTAGGTTCGAAGCCTTGTATCCCCTTGGCCATCGCCAGAAAAATGATAATTCCGGTGATAAAAATCGTGGTAATAGTGCTAATTAGGCCAGCCACGATTGCTTTTAGCAGACAAACTTTGCCCTTCAGCGCACCTACCGAACCAGCTATTTGCCAGCCATTACCGCTATGCTCAATCTCAACGATCCGGGTGGCCACAATGCTGACGAAAATTGGCGCCAAAAATGCTTGGATGGTCCCTAATGACATGAGAAGTGTTGCCATCTGTGGAGGCTCACCCTTGCGAAATAGCGGTGCAATGCTCATGAGGATCACTGCCAGCGTCATGACTGCAACTAGCAAACCAACTTTCAGCCGACGCAGCTTGCTAAATTCTAGGCGTATCATTTCAGCGACCCTCCAGAAGTAATGTCCATGAAGACCTGCTCTAAGGACTGTTCGGCCCGCCGCGCCTCGAAAACTGGAAGCCCAGCTGCAGAAACTTGAGATATAAGTTTTGCGCTACCTGCATGAGAGACATTCGGAATGGACACAGTGTTAGCCGAAATGAGATGCGCGCCGCGCACACTGAGGAGTTTTTGCGCACTTTCTACGTTAGTTTCAATGATGAACTCCGGTATCGACTGCCCCAGCAATTTTTCCCGTGTGCCTTGGAAAATCATCTGCCCTTGATTGATAATGCCCAACATGGTGGCAGTTTTATCCACTTCATCAAGTAGGTGGCTGGAAACCATCACGGTAATACCTTGTTCCGGCAAGCTTTTCAGCAGGTTACGGATCTCTTCAATACCAGCAGGATCAAGCCCATTGACTGGCTCGTCGAGGATCAGTAGCTCAGGATTCCTAGCCAAGGCCATTGCAATACCAAGCCGTTGCTTCATGCCAAGTGAATAGTTTTTCACCAACTTGTTGCGGTTTGAGCTCAAGCGAACTATCTCTAGGGCCCACTCAATCTGCCTAGTGTCCAACTTCAGCATGTTCTGAATGATGCGCATGTTCTCCCAGCCGGTCAGATGCCCATACCCAGGAGGTGCCTCAATCATGGAACCAATTCGGCGCAGCAGATCTGCCCGATTACTTTTGTCCATTTTCCGGCCAAATAGGAAAGACTCACCCGCAGTCGGCTGCAACAGCCCCAACAGCATTTTCATGGTGGTGGATTTTCCGGAACCATTTGGCCCGAGGAATCCATACACCACTCCTTCGGGTACCTCTAGGTCGAGAGAGTTAACCACTGTTTCCTTACCAAACTGCTTGGTCAATCCGTGGGTCCGGATGATGTTAAAACCTTGCTTGCTCATGACTCCTATTCTGCGCGGTGTCAGCTGTCGCGCCATCGCCCTGTGGCATGAAAGTCCCAGTTCATACCGCAGCATGGTTTCCGACTGTTTTCTCTCACTCTGCACGTATCGACGCTTAATCTATCCGCTTAATCATCTCTGCTTCGACCGTTTGCACTGGCCACTAGCGGTATTACTGGGCTCCTACCAGAGAATGAGGGGTAAGAGGGGTAGCTGATATAGCAAACTGATGGTTGCAGGTGGTAAAGGGGAGCTGTAGAAACCTGAGGGGAGTTAGCACAATCAATCTTGCTTTTGGTTCCAGCCCAGTACAGGCCCAAATTCCTCCCATCACACCATCATGAATGGTAGCACCAGAGCTGGCAGACTCATGAGTGTATTGATAATCCCATGCGCGATAATCACCGGAAAAAGTCGGCCTTGACGTCGCACAATAACCGCGG
>JBHACV010000058.1:0-10523 GCA_041854705.1 Corynebacterium sp. | reverse complement strand
GCTTTTCCGGTGGAAAAACTGGAAGAAATCAAAATTTTCGGCAAGGGCCGCCGCAGCTACGTGACAATCATCCCACCGGGAACCACTGTTGCACTCCCCTTGGGGTCTAGTCCCACCCCCAGCCACTTTGCGGAACTAGTGGCTTTGGAATGCCCGTATGTCACGGTCACGTGGCTCGGTTCCATCTAAAGGGTCAGTGCCTTAATTCCATAACATCAGCGAGGATGTCAATAGTTTCCAGTTGCCAGTCGAGGTTGGGGCCAAACGGTACGATAATCAACTCGTCACAATTGGTATTGCGTGCCAGTGTATTGAGGTATTCGCGTACCTGTAGGCCATCACCCACCGCGGTATAGCGGAGCTGTGGCACATTTCCGGATTCGAGCAGCACATTAATGTGTCGTTCGGTCCATGCTGGTTGAGTTGCCTTCAACCACGCCTTTTGAGCCTGCCGGAATCGATCATCAGCGATTTGTTTCGTTTCGGCTGCGACCACATTCACTGCTACTTTCACATTAGGGCTTTGCGACGTCGGCAGCTTCTTTCGGTAGGTCTCCAGCGCTGAATACAGGTGACGCGGGGCGAAATGAGAGGCAAAAGCAAAGGGTAAACCTAATTCACCAGCAACCTGCGCCCCAAATAGCGAAGAACCCAAAATGCACAAGGGCAAATCTGGGGGAGTTGTAGGAAAGGCTCGAACCTTAACATGAGGTTCTGGGGTGAGAAACTCTTGCAGCTGTTTTATATCTCGGACGAAATGGGAACTGGCATCTAGTGGGCGTCGTAATGCTGAGGATAGTGTGGTGGCGTCCGTGCCAGGGGCGCGACCGAGTCCCAGCAGCACTCGGTCTGGGAACATTGCTGCCAGCATGCTGAATTTTTCGGCGATTAAAAACGGCACGTGATTAGGTAGCATCACCCCACCAGCCGCCAGTCCGATTGTTTTGGTGTGGGACCCGACATAGGCGATCATTAAAGCGGGATCCAAGGATGCAATAGTGGCGAAGTTATGATGTTCTGCATACCACAGCCGAATAAAACCAGCGGCCTCTGCACGTTGGCCGAGGGTAACTGAGCGGCTGTAATCGACCTGACCGTCAAATACTGGCGCCAAATCAAGAAGTGATAGCGCTACCTTCTTTATCGACATGGATCACGCTTCTTTCTTTACCCAAAAAGTAATCGATTGCACAGCCCACGATACACCCAAGAACCAAGGGGAGGAGCCAACCGAACTGTGCTGCCGCTAATGTTGGGAGCACTAAACTCAGCACACAATAGCCAGTAACCAGCCACACTGGAATGCTAAACCCACGTTGTAGCTCAATGCTGGGCACAAGAGAATCAAGCAAGGTCAAGGTCACAACCGAAATAGCTATTGGATAAATGACAGTAATCACTGGTACTGCTACGGCAAATACTGCATCCAGACCCAAGGAAGCGATGATAAAGCTAATCAGTACAAAAATAGTCAGCCACACCCGGTAACTGATCCCCGGTACCAAGGAATGGAAAAACTCACTGGAGGCTGCCAATAACCCTACTGCGGTAGTTAGACAGGCCAACAATACAATTCCACCGAAAACTAATTGTCCAGCACTACCTAAAGAATCCTTCGACACTGTCGCCAACAGTTGCGCCCCATCAGAAAAGCTTTGGCCATTGTCAATGCGGTGGCCCATCATGGCTAACCCAAAATACACCGCTGCCAATAACCCACCAGCACATATAGCTGCCAAGATGGTGGAGCGAACCACTAGTGGTCGTGGGGTACCAGTTCCACCAAAGGCGGAGATCACCACGATGCCAAAAGCTAAGGCAGCAATGGAATCCATGGTCAAATAGCCTTCCATTAAGCCCGCGGCTAATGGTGTGTCAGTGTATTTTTCGGTCGGCGCAATCTCGGTGGCATCTAGAGTAAAAAGCACCACCAAGACCAGTGCTGTTAGCAAGAGCAGCAACATTGGGGTTAGCACCTTGCCCAAATGGTTGGTCAAACCAGTCGGGCGCAGTGCTAAGAAAAACGCCACCGCAAAAAATGCCATATTGAACACCACTGATGCCCCCAATCCAGTTTGACCCGTGACGGGGGCCACCGCGGTAGAAAAACTCACCGCTCCTGTGCGAGGGATACCGAAAAAAGCCCCAATGGCTAGGTATGTCACTACCGAAAAACTTACAGCAAATACTTTGCCGCCTCGGCTAGCTACCGAACGAACATCTCGTCCGGAAATAGCCAAGGCAATCACTGTCAGTACTGGTAGTAAAACTGCACTCAGTAAGAAACCGGTGATGGCAGCGGAAAAATTGGTCCCAGCTTGGGCACCAAGTAGTGGTGGAAAAATCAGATTCCCCGCACCGAAGAACATGGAAAACAACATCAACGACACGGGGACCAGCGTCGAAAAGCGAACAGGGGACATCAATGAGGGCATAATGCTACAGCAGCTCCGAAACGGAAAATTCGAACACAGATGATTATTGTTCGTACCTTAATGTTGCTAGCAGTATGAAATCCAATTCCGATTAGCCGAGGGTAGCCATGGCCTTTCCCATTCGGTCTAAGGCTTCAGACAAAATCTCCCGAGAGGTAGCAAAGTTCAATCGGATACAACCCGTTCCTAATTCCCCGAACCATTCGCCATCATTAAAAGCGACTTTAGCCTCAGAGCGGAAAAAATCCGCAGGGTTACCCGGGGTATCGGTATCGGACAAGTCCAACCACATCAAATAAGTCGCTGCTGGAACGTGCACCTTAATACCGGGAACTACCTTTGGTAATTCCGCTACCAAGAAATCTCGATTGGCCTTCAGGTAGGCCAATTCCTCGGCTAAAAATTCGACCCCATGCCGGTAGGCGGTTTCGGCGGCAATCAATCCAAGAATGGATTCACCATCAACTGTAGAATGCGCCAATCCATTCCAAACTTGTACATCTGCGGCATTGCTGAAAATGATCTGGGCGCATTTGAGGCCAGCGGTATTCCATGCTTTTGAGGTAGCGGTAGCGGTAATACATACGTTCGCTGCAGTCTCACTGACCCCAGCAGTCACGATATGCTCTCCATCGAGCACAAGGGGAGCGTGAATCTCATCGACGAGCACCCGAGCATCATATTGTGCGGCAAGGTCAGTGATCGCTATCAACTGCTCTCGGGAGAAGATGAAACCCAATGGATTGTAGGGATTACACAATACCAATGACCCAGCACCTGACTGGAATGCCGCCTCCAATTGTGCTAAATCTAACCCAGAGCGAATGTCCAAGAAAATGCCCTCCCGCTTGGTGGTTTCCAAGATCTGGAAAAACGGGGGATAGGCAGGCACTGGGATAACCACCGGGGAACCGGGAGTAGTGAAGTTATCAATGGCAATGACTAAAGCCCGTACCACATCCGGTACCGGAAAAATCCACTCGGGGCGTGCAGCAAAACCAAAGCGCTGTTGATAAAACTGCGCAGTTGCCTCCGCCAGACCTGCAGAACGTGGCGGATAACCGAAAGATTCCCGATCCACCGCTTGTTTGAGGGCCTCCTTAATGGCAGGGCAGGTTTCAAAATCACTTTCGGCTACCCACAATGGCAAAACATCATCTGGGTAGGTGGTCCATTTCATAGTGCTGCGGGCTTGGAGTTGGTCATAACTAGGGAAACGCATGGTCCTAATATATCTGCTGTACCTGATCTGCCTCAGAATTTTATTCAGTAGGGGTGGTTTGGGTGTTAGAAAAGGCTGCTGAGTCCTTTTGCGGCGAAGAAAATCAGCTCTCTTTTCCGCCCTGTGATTCCCAGTCACACGCCGGTTGCCCTTAATATAAATGGATACGGCCATACAGTTGGTGAAAGGCACACAATGAGACACATTGTTAAAGTTATCGGCGCCCTTACAGTTACGGGTGCATTGTTGAGCGGCTGTTCCGGTAATGGCGGTTCAGATGATAGCGCTGCCGTGGCGCCAACGACCTCTGAGGCACCAGTTTTCGAAGCCAAAGAAGTAGATTCTGTCAATGTCACTGACATTTCCGAACCTCAGGTCGATCCCGGCCTAAATGTGGAAGTTACCATTCAAGCTGCCGGATCCAACCCCAATGCCTCTGGCTCTGTCATTTATGTTTTGGTGAAGAACCTCAATGAAATGGCCCTCCCCACTGATGCCCTGACAGTTTCGCTTCAAGGCGCTTCAGCTGTTTCCGATGGCACAGTGGGATTGGATTTACCCTTAGGCCCCGATGCCTCAACCAATCTGCAGTTCGCCTTTGATGCCAGCTATTCCGACCTGTACAGCGCGACCTTCACCATTGGTAACTTGGTGTATAAAGGAAATCTCGCTGGAGTCTAAAAGCTGAGTCTAGGATCGCCTAGTGGAATACCTAGATCAGTCACCTAGTGCAGTACCCTTAGTACCCATGACAGATGTAGTCGTGCTCACAGATGCTGCGGGGACCCCGATCGGCACTGCTCTTAAGGCCACCGTCCACTCTACTGATACCCCACTTCACTTGGCTTTTTCTTGCTACATCTTCAACCCTGCCGGGCAATTGCTCATTACTCGCCGAGCTTTGAGCAAACGCACTTGGCCTGGCGTATGGACCAATTCTGCTTGCGGACACCTTGCCCCCAATGAAACCGCTGCCCAAGCCGTAATTCGGTGGGTACCGCACGAGCTGGGGGTAACAGAAATCACCGAACCTGAGTGTGTTTTACCAGATTTCCGCTATCGTGCGACCGATTCCAGTGGGATTGTGGAATGGGAAATCTGCCCAGTATTTATCAGCCGTATTACTACTGATGACATTAATCCAGCAGTAACCGAGGTTGATTCCTATTCGTGGGTAGATCCCCAAGATTTACTCACTGCGGTAACGGCCACTCCCTTTGCCTTTAGCCCGTGGATGGTCGATCAGCTTCAGTACCCAGCATTACAAACTGCGCTGCAACGCCACAGCCGCGGCTAAGGGGATGTGCAACCAATCTGGTCGATGGTGGGTTTCGTAATCAATTTCGTACAGCAGTTTATCTATGACAAAGGCTTGTAGGAGCACCTGATCCGACTCGGTTAACTCGCCATATCCAGCCAGAAACTCTGCACTGGCATCGATGCCAGCATAATCGAAACTGCGGAGCATCCCAGCGACATCGCGCATGGGGGAGTCGGGGGCCTGCCGAGTAGCCAGCGGCACGGTGGGTTCACCCTCGAAATCGATCACATAGAACTGGCCTTCAGATTTAAGAATCTGGCCTAAATGCAAATCCCCATGCACCCGTTGGACGGTAAACGACTCTGGCAGTTGTGCATAGGCTTTTTCGGCTAGGTCGCTAAAGTCACCAACCTGGGGGCTGCGGTGTTGAAATAGTGCCAACCGTTCGGTGAATTGCTGCCGCAATTGTGCGCCTGAGCGTGTTGTGGTGGGAAACACCGCTGCTAAATCTTCGTGTAATTCTCGCACCACTTTTCCCAAACGTCGAGCATCCTGTGGAATCTGCTGACGTAATTCCCAACAATCTTTAGCACCAGCGAGGAATTGCGACACGATCCCAGTGACATATTCCCCATGTACCGGATCGTTTAAACTCATATGGCCCTGATAAGGTGCAACGTTTCGCTGAAGTGCCTTGCTGATTTCCACATCTGGATGCTGGCCGGGCTCGCAACTGTGAAAAAATTTCCACATGGTATCCCCAACAATATATGAGGCGTTGGTTTGTTCCCCTGCGATCCGGCGCCCAGTCATAGAGGCACCAATGTGCTTGGCAACGTCACCATGGAGCTGAAAGCGAGTTTCAGCTCCACTGGTAATGTCTGCTACTGGATCACCGGTGACAGTTTGCTGTAGAAGAGCACCGTCAAATTCTAATGTGATCATTTCAATCCTTCCCACAAATATCTTAAAGGGTCTGCCAGTTGTTCAGCGGAAAAATCTAGATGGTAAACCTGCGCGGTTTTCGACACCCCATATTCCGGCCACGAAAGACGTTCACCCCGGATAAAACGCAGGAACTCATTGTGTATGGGATGCGTTTCCTGATTCAGTCGAAAAAGCCACGCAATGTCGTCGCAGTGCCCAATGGGATTATCAGGGGTGCCACGATATTCTACCACCCACGTCGAATGGGCTCTGGCCTCAGCTGTGGACAAAACGAAGCGTCGAATCAAACTGTCACCTACTAAATACCCACACCGGCGCGCTATAAAAGGCGGTGACCAGGTACTATTAGCCCCCAATGCGCCTCGTAATAAAGAAAACGCAATCGGGGAGTACCATCCCAAGTCGAGTTTCTTTGCCAGGGGCATCCTCAACATTTCTTCCCTAGTACAGGTGATGAGGATGGGGAGATCGTTTAGCTCATATGGATCATAAGGTGCTGGCCCTACCGCGAGGTCGGTATAAACACGACGACTATAACGCCGGAACCCCTTGGCTAGTTTTTTGGGCCCAAGTTTTGACAATGCTTTACGAGTAACTGGTTTGCCTAAGGCACGCCGTAAGGTAGCTTTGCGACGTTTAAACGCCATCCGCGGAAAAGCAGGCGACATGGCGACTACTCGCCGGAAGGTTCCTTGGTAGTGATCTTTGCGTGAAAGCCACAGGGCGATACCCGCACCAGCAGAATGACCGACCAGCGTGATATTAGTGGGATCCCCACCAAAGCTTTCAATATTTCCCTGCAACCAATTGAGCGCCTGCGCAACATCATCAACCCCCCGAAAATGCGCTGCCTCATCGTCTACAAAGGGGACAAAACCAGCAAGCTGTAGTCGGTATTCCACGCTGACCACGATAAAACCAGCAGCAGTTAAGGTATCACCAGCGCCGATAATCCAGCTTTCGTCATAACTGCCTTCTTCGTAGCGGCCACCGTGCACAATTACCACCACTGGCAGATCAGATAAGGCGGTGGCCTGTTGCGGAATCGTGATAGACATGGGCAGTGGCTCACCATGACCATAGTCGACACCAAAGGGTTCAGCGTGGGCGTACACCACTGGGTCGAAAGTCACATAATGATCTTCTACTCTTCCAGTAAAATCCCCAGCTGAGCAAGATATTGTACGCGACGTGCCTGCGGATGAGCCCATGGAGCAAGTCTAGCACTACCATGTGTGTTCATGACCACTACACATAATGCCTCTTTTGTTGCTCATCTTTTCGCCAATCCCTCAAAATTGCCTTATCAGCTCCCAGACTTTGCCGCGATTAGCGTCAGCGATTTTCGCCCCGGGTTTACTGCAGGTTTGGCTGCCCAACGTGCAGAAATCAATGAGATTGTCACTAATCCTGCCGCGCCAACCTGGGAAAATACCGTGCTGGCCTTAGAACGCAGTGGACAGATGCTACATCGAGTTCGTAGCGTGTTTTTCAATCTACTTAATACCGATAAGACCGATGAACTAGAGACCATTGCCGCTGAGATTGCACCTGAATTAGCTGCGCATGCTGATGCCATTTATCTCAATGAACAGCTATACCAACGGATTGAACAAGCTGAACCACCAGCTGATGCCGAATCCCAACGGCTCAAAGACTATCTGTTACGACAATTTCGACGACGTGGTGCCCAGCTGTCTCCAGCAGATAAACAGGAGGTAGCGCAGATTAATGAGCGCCTTTCAGTGCTGACAGACACCTTCAATCGGAACCTAGCTGCTGACACCCAGACATTAGCGGTGAGTTTTGAATCTGAGACCGAGCTAGCAGGACTAAGTTCAGCACGGATTGCCGCTGCTCACGTAGATGCGCAGATTCGTGGCCGAGATGGTTTTGTACTGCCGTTGTCGCTCCCGACCATCCAGCCAGAGCAAGCTCAATTGGAATCTGCCAGCAGTCGCAGAAAAATGTATGAAACCAGCAAAAAGCGAGGTGAAACGTCCAACGCTGAGGTAGTGGTGGAACTAGCTCAATTGCGGGCCAAGCGGGCAGAACTTCTAGGTTTCCGCAGCCACGCTGGTTATGTGATCGCCGAGGAAACCGCCGGTTCAGCAGATGCAGCCCGCCGCATGATCTTAGAACTATCTCCGGCGGCTGCCACCAATGCCAATCATGAGTTGAAGCTCATCCAGGAAACAACCAGTGACGACATCACTGCCGCGGATTGGCCTTATTGGGAAGCGAAGCTTCGGGCCGAGGACTTCAATGTGGATGAGCAAGAACTCAGCTGCTATTTTCCACTCAACCAAGTGCTTGAAGATGGCGTATTTTATGCCGCTCGATTGCTCTATGGCATCACAATGGAACGTCGAACTGATCTGAAGGGTTATGCCGAGGGCGTAGACGTGTGGGAGGTCAAGGAAGAAACCGGTGAGGGCATTGGTTTATTGCTCACCGACTACTTTGCACGGCCGTCGAAACGCGGTGGGGCATGGATGTCAAGCTTTGTAAACCAATCAGAGTTACTGGGGCATAAACCGGTGGTGGTTAATGTCATGAGTATCACTAAACCTGCTGATGGTTCAGAGCCACTGTTGAGCCTCGATGAGGTGCGCACCCTTTTTCACGAATTTGGGCACGCGCTACATGGGTTGTTTTCGCAGGTACAGTATCCAAGTTTTTCTGGTACGAATGTACCGCGAGATTATGTGGAATTCCCTTCTCAGATCAATGAGAACTGGGCATTTGTCCCGTTGGTGCTGAACAATTACGCCAAACATGTTGAAACTGGGGAAGTCATTCCACCGGAGTTGGTGACCGCCATCAAATTAGCGCAGCACTGGGGACAAGGGTTTGCCACGGTAGAGTACCTAGCGGCGTGCATCATTGATTTGGCGTGGCATTCGCTGTCAACAAAACAAGCAGAAGCACTATCACCAGCACAGGTTACTGAGTTCGAGCATCAAGCTTTGGCATTAGCTGGACTAGATTTGGAACAGATCGCCCCCAGGTACCATTCCACCTACTTTTCTCATGTTTTTGGTGGTGGGTATTCTGCCAGCTATTACTCCTATTTGTGGGCTGAAATTTTAGATGCCGATGGATTTGACTGGTTCATTACCGAAGGTGCTGCCGAAGAACCAGAGTTAGCTCGGCTGGCAGGCCAGCGGTTTAGGGATTTAGTTTTATCCCGAGGCGGAGCAGATGATTACACCACTGCCTTTGAAACCCTACGGGGTCGGCCGAAAGACGTTTCCGCGTTGCTGCGCCGCCGAGGTTTAGCAGGTGCAATATAAATGCTGGACTGGATTAGTAGAATTTCCGATTCCATTGGGCAGTTTTTGTCACTCAGCCCATTTTGGTTGCAGGTGTTCTTATTGGTGATCGTGGTAGTGCCAACTTGTTCGGTGATGGCTATCATCCTGCTGCGGATCGTTGATATTCTAGGTGCGCTCAGTTTGCGGTTTTCCACCGCGCTACGCATTAAGCTAAATGAGCGAAAACGCCCCACCCCGGTAGCAGGAGAAGTGAAAACCGACAATGGCTAATCCCGAAGAATTGCGCAAGCAAGACAGTACCTTGCCGAAAAAGCGGCGCAACTACCCAAAATCCCGGGTGAGCCAAGCTCTCGTCTTGCTGCTTGCATTGGTATTCGTTGCTTGGCTGGTGTCATTGGTCTAGCGCTCGCTTTTCGACGCCTACCAGCAGGCAAATGCCACACCAGTAGTAAATAAGTTAGGTGAAAACTAGCGGTTAAGGTGTGCGTTAATGATTCGCGTCTGGGCCTTGACCCCTTCTGATGAAATATGCATAGGTAGTAATGACACACCAGGTTTATCTACCACGGTAGTGACCCAGCGTTCATTACCCGGCGCGCAGGTATTGTGACCACGGAATTCTTTGGCAATGTCCACATATTCTACCCCCAGGGTTGGCGCTGCTTGGGCCATTGCCGTGTTGAGGCTTTGGAAATAGGTGCGTAGGGTGGCATCTTGGGTGGGCAGTTGCACTGGAATCCCATTGGCATCGAGGTTTACTAGGCACAGTCGGTTGTCTGCTTCAGTAAATTCGGGGTATCCAACTAGGAGAATCCGAGCATTGGGGGCAAGATTTTTGATTCGATTGATCTTGGATCGGATTCGGTGGGCGAATTCTTCAGAGCTGATTTCGATGGTGCCGTCAGCTCGATAACCATATAGCAGGGCATGGGGCCACGCATCATTTGCGCCTATGGTGAGGGTGACTACGGTGGTGTTGGCGCCTAAGGCGCCGTGCTCTTCGGCGCGGTCGATGCTTTTATCTAACACTTCGGCGGATATTTGGCCGCCACCTGATACTTCGATAATGGTGGAACCGGAGCAGCTGGCATTAAAAAATGAGGGGAAATTACCGGCTAAGTTTTCTGGATATGAATCGGTGCCGGTGCGGCAGGGGGCATTTTCGCGCTGTGCCAGTTGTTCTGACCAGGTTGGGTTTGCGGCGATTGAATCTCCAAAGGCGACATAGCTTGTGCCACCTGTTTGTGCCAGCGCTGGTGTTGCTGGTAGCAATAGCCCGGTGGCGAGCAAAGCAGCAATCAGCCGGTTTTTACGTGTAGATAGACCCATCATGTTTTTCTAGCCTAATCGTACTGATAGATTATTCAAGTTGAATTAGG
>JBHACV010000057.1:0-5731 GCA_041854705.1 Corynebacterium sp. | reverse complement strand
TGGCTGCCCAGCACCCCAAAAATAATGCTAGAAACTGCACAAAATGGTGCGGTGGAGACTGGGAGTCCATATTTGCTGATGAACCCGCCCAGTGCTTGGTGGATGATAACGCAGGCCAGCGCCCCCACTAGGGTCAAAGCAAAAGCAAGTGGCCCATAGCCAACAAATAAGCCAGAGGCTGTGCCGACTAAAGCACCGTTATAGCCCATCATGCCCTGACGGGTGTCTTCTTTCAACCCCATAATCTCGCCGCCAAGAGCTTGGATTGCTGAACCAAAAATCGCTAATAATGCGAGCCGTGGGTCAACAACAGCCAAAGCAATGGCAATGAGTGCACCGGTAAGGGGATTGTCAATGAAAAATATTTGGGAAATACCACGAGCAACAACAAACAGTGCTTGCTTCATAAAAGTGTCCTTAGTTTTTGATGTAAATCAACAATGTCTGCGGTGGAATGTGCCAGAGAACGAATGAATAGACACGACGGGTTGCCGTAATCAGGTGGCAATGGTGTGCCCGCCTGACTGATTCCGGAATAGGTATTGGAATCATGCACTACCTGGTGCATCTGCTGCATGGTTTCTTCCGTAATGGCGGGAGTAATGAGCAGCAACTGTCCCGTGTGGGAAAACCCTTGGTAGTAGCCCAAACCTAGTACATCAGTTTCTGCTGGAATGATCCGTTGTGTATCTGCAATAAAAATCCGTGGTGCTAAGCCATTCGGGTTGAGATACACCTCTGTATTGAGGTGAATACCAGTAAACGCGAATGGCTGTTGTGTTGGAGACCAGCCAGGAGTGATGATTTCCGACATGACGAGAGTGGCTTGTGGGTCCATCTCTACCCGCGTGCGTTGAAAATACTCCCCATCCTGATACATAATGAGCTGGTCTGGGACATAATCCAATGATGCTTGGGGGCCAAGCTGAATCAGCATTTCTTGTCGTGCTGGCCCCTGCGGGGTTCGGTAGACCTTAGTTGCTGACTGGGTAGTCAGTTTTACACTCGCACCGGTCTCCACCTCGACAGTAATGTCATAGACATCCCCGCCGAAATAGGCTCCACCAGGATTTATGATGGAAAACTCTGGTCGATCCTGTTCATCATAATAAGGCCGTAATATCCGTAAGGCCCCTTGGTGGAATTGGCGAACCGCCACGCTACGATTATCGCCTGCTCGGCGTGCGATCGTTAAGGCGAGCTCGCCGGTTGGTTGCTGTCTGCTCATGCCAGATCAAGCAGTAAGACGTCACGACGAATCCACTCCAGCACTTCATCTAGACCTTCGTCAGTCATGAGGTTGGTGAAGGCAAAAGGTTTATCCTTGCGAAATACCTTGGAGTCTTCTTCCATAACCTTCAGATCAGCATGGACATGTGGGGCCAGGTCGGTCTTATTGATAATAAACAGGTCGGATTTAATCATGCCTTGACCTGCTTTGCGAGGGATTTTTTCTCCTTGCGCAACGTCAATAATGTAGATGGAGAAATCCACTAATTCTGGGCTAAACGTAGCAGAAAGATTATCGCCGCCTGATTCTACAAAAATGAGTTGCAGGTCTGGGAAGCGCTCCTTCAAAGTAGCAATTGCCGCATCATTCATGGAGGTGTCTTCCCGAATGGCAGTATGTGGGCAACCACCGGTTTCAATGCCAATGATCCGGTCGGTGGGGAGTACCGAATTACGGGCAAGGATTTTTGCGTCTTCGATGGTGTAGATGTCATTGGTGATGGCAGCCATCGAGATTTCTGAACTCATGGCGCGGGTGATGCGCTCAATGAGCTGGGTTTTGCCGGAGCCCACAGGGCCGCCGACTCCTATGATTACTGGTTCCACTGTTCTATATTTTCCTAGCTCATGAAAAGTCGGGCACGTTGGTGTTCATGCCGCATCTGTGCAATTTCTAATCCGGGTGCTACAGCTCCAAGATCGTCTGCGGTTAGTTGTGCAGATTTGGTTGCCGCAGCTAAAACCCATGCTTGGGCTTGGGTAATAATTTCTTGGCCAGCGCTTTGGCCGAGTGGGATACCCCGAACGGCGTTTTGGGTTAGGGAAATCACCGTGGCATACAGGTGCTTAAGCACCGCAGTTTCCACATCAATGCCAAGTTCTCGGGCGGCAACCGCCCAAACACAAGCTTGATGCCCATACAGAAGTTTGGACTCAACCTGTTGTTGATACTGGTCAAGCCAAGTACTGGGATAGTTACTGGCTGCTATGGTCAGCAGTCGTTGCCCCATCATGATGCCAGCTGTACGGATCTGATGGGGAATAGCCGAAGCTGTGAGGATGGTGTCGATACGCTCAATATCGGTAAAAGACTCCGCCTTAAAGACCAAGCGGATAGCTAGGGCATCGGTGAAGGTCAATTGTTGACTGCAAAAAGCCGCTAACCAGCGGGCAAAGGACGTAGCATCGTCGATCTGCCCGCTGTGAATATAGCTTTCAAACCCGAGTGAGTGACTAAACGCCCCAATAGGCAGTGCGGAGTCGGTCAGTTGCATGGCCGCAAGCACTGCCTGTGATTCAGTGGGTATGCTCAGCATGGCGGAAAGGGGTAGGCATGACTCGTTCTTGTCGGCTATAAGCCACCTGATGATGGTCAAGGAATTCAGCAACCGTGTGATCGTATTGCACCACCATGACCTCAGCATCATAATCGCTGTCAGCAGCGAAGAACTGGGCTTGGAGATGCCGATTTCCAAGGCTGTGCGCCACAAAACCCATTTCCGTGATGGAAGTGGGGGCAATCACCAGTACATCGGTAGGGAGCACCGAAATGATAATGGCATTGTCATCAGTAACATCCAAAATATCGCCATCACACAGATCTGGAGCGCCCGTTGGGAGGCGAAGCCCAATTTCCGTTCCGTGATCAGTAGTGAGACGTTGGATGCGTTTGACTAGCTCAGCGCTAGGCAGCACCACTTTTTCAAGATGTTTTCCGGCAATTAGTTGCTGCCCTGCGAGAGAGTGCGCATTGCCATAAATCGTATCGACGATCATGGGTAATCCTTAGAAGAGGAAGTAACGTTGAGCGAGGGGTAGTTCCTCGCACGGCTGGCAGCTAATCAATTCCCCATCAACCGTGACGTCATAGGTTTGAGGGTCAACCTTGATGGTGGGGGTTTTATCATTAAGCTTCAGATCCACTTTGGTCAGGGTGCGAATGCCGTGACAAGCTCGGACCTGTTTTTGTAGCTGGAGTTTTTCTGGTACACCAGCTGCCACTGCTGCCTGTGAAAGGAAGGTAATGGAACTGTGAGAAACCGCGGTACCAAATGCCCCAAAGGAAGGCCGGTAAACGCTAGGTTGCGGGGTGGGGATGGAGGCATTGGGGTCACCCATATTGACCGAAACCACCTGACCACCTTTGAGGATGAGCTCTGGTTTCACCCCAAAGAACTGAGGTTTCCAGAGCACGAGATCAGCAAATTTACCTTCCTCAATGCTGCCAACGTAATCGGAAATACCATGAGCAATGGCAGGGTTAATGGTGTATTTGGCAATGTAGCGTCGAATCCGATAATTATCGCCAACAATGCCCTCATCTTCTGGGAGACTGCCACGTTGACGCTTCATGGAATCGGCCACCTGCCACGTGCGAATGACTACTTCCCCAACTCGGCCCATGGCTTGCGAGTCAGAGGATGTCATGGAAAAGACACCCATATCATGCAGCACATCTTCGGCAGCGATGGTTTCTCTACGGATTCGCGAGTCCGCAAAAGCGACATCTTCAGGGATGCCCGCATTCAAGTGATGGCACACCATGAGCATGTCAAGGTGTTCCTCAATGGTGTTATTGGTGTAAGGCAGGGTGGGATTAGTAGATGCTGGCAAGATGTTTGACTCACCAGCTAGCTCCATAATGTCGGGAGCATGCCCACCACCAGCACCCTCGGTGTGGAAGGTGTGGATCACTCGATCGCCGATCGCTTCTTTGGTGCTATCAACGAATCCGGCTTCATTGAGGGTATCGGTATGAATCGCAACCTGAATGTCATACTGATCTGCCACTTGCAAGGAAGTATCGATTGATGATGGAGTAGCACCCCAGTCCTCATGGATTTTCAGACCAATGGCACCAGCCTCAATCTGTTCAGCCAATGGAGCAGTTTTGCTGCCATGTCCTTTGCCCAGCAACCCAAAGTTCATGGGGAAAGATTCAAATGAGCGCAGCATATTGTGAATATTCCATGCGCCTGGGGTGATGGTGGTGGCTTTAGTGGATTCTGATGGACCAGTTCCGCCACCGATCATGGTAGTTACGCCAGAGACCAAAGCAGTGTTGATTTGATCGGGGCTAATGAAGTGGATGTGGGTATCAATGCCGCCAGCAGTAAGAATCTTACCTTCGCCAGAAATCACATCGGTGGCTGCACCAATGGTAATGGTCACCCCGTTCATGGTCTTGGGATTACCGGCTTTACCAATGCGGAAAATGTGGGAGTCTTTTATGGCGACATCGGCCTTGTAAATGCCGGTGTAGTCAATCACAATCACGTTGGTAATAACCAGATCTGGGAGATCGTCGTCACGCACTTGGGTGCCGTCTTGTCCCATGCCATCCCGAATGACCTTACCGCCGCCAAAGACGGCTTCTTCACCAGGTACCGTGAGGTCCTTTTCGACGGTGGCAAAAAGATTGGTATCGGCAAGCCGAACGGAATCGCCAGTGGTAGGGCCATATAAGCTGGCGTATTGGCTGCGGCTAAGTTCGAAGCTCATGATTTTTACCTTTCGACCGGACCGTTGACAAGATTGCGGAAACCATAGATTTCACCGGTTCCGCCAATAGGGATGAGTGGCACTTCCGTGCTGTCGCCGGGTTCGAAACGCACAGCAGTACCGGCAGGGATGTCGAGGCGGTGTCCTAAGGCTGCACTCCGGTCGAAGTCCAGGCTGGGGTTGGTCTCGGCAAAGTGGAAATGGGATCCAACTTGTATTGGTCGATCCCCTTGATTAGTGACTGTGATGGTGATTGCGGTCCGCCCAGCATTGCACTGGATCGGTTCAGTCGCGAGCAGGTATTCGCCAGGTATCATTTTTGCCTCGTTCCTATCGGATGGGGTTATGCACGGTGACTAGTTTGGTGCCATCCGGGAAGGTGGCTTCAACCTGCACATCAGCGATCATTTCTGGGACACCCTCTTGTACGTCTGCCGCGCTGAGGATGGTGCTCCCCCAACTCATGAGCTCCGCAACGGTTTTCCCGTCCCGTGCCCCCTCTAGGAGCTCATAGGTAATGATGGCAATGGCTTCTGGATAGTTAAGTTTCAGCCCTCGTGCCTGTCGACGCCGTGCTAAATCAGCGGCAACTACGACCATGAGCTTTTCTTGTTCCCTGGGTTGCAGATGCATGTATGAACTTCTTTCTGGTTCTCAAAAATCGCCCCAACCAACACAATACCGGTCAGGTGATAGAAAAGAACCATATCTCATTAAATGTAACTCTTCCAAAATGCCTATACCCACTGGTAGGGCCAAAAAAATAATGCTACTTTCGGAATATAAACCTATCGATATATCCCTGCCTGGGAAAAATATCAGTCACAAACCTTGCAGCACATATGACAGCTACCCCCATTAGGGAATGGCTACCACTTTTGCTACGCAGGTCCCATTGGCGCGGTCGAACATTTCCGCTCCATTCTTAAGTAAATAGTGGACATAGCAATAAACGCCGTTATGGGCAACCTGCTACCCGAAGGTGCACTACACTTGATTC
>JBHACV010000056.1:0-16946 GCA_041854705.1 Corynebacterium sp. | reverse complement strand
GGCTTTATCCAGCCGCCTTTAGTTAAGTCACAGAATAGGCAAAGGCAGAGGAACAATCGGGGTAAACAGATCGCAGATGAAGTCGAAAATAGCGATGATGATTGGAATAACAGACATTTTGCTCTTTCCTTACGTGATTGCCAGTGAAAGAGCCCACCAGATGAGTGAACTCAAAAACGAACATGAACTTTTCGATTGCCTGTGATTATGCTTTGCAAGGCATAATCACCATGTCACTAAGTGACCTGCTAAGTCCTCGTCAAAGCGAAAACCTAGCATTAAACGCGATACTGACCTCATCGCCCTCAATGCGCACACAGGAAAATCGAAACTACCAAGGGATGCTCTATATGTGTTTATGTCTAATCAACCGCTCATATGAGCGCCCTTTACCCTGACGAAGATGCAAAAAGCACTTTGTCCCATCAGCCCATATTGAGTTATTAGCTCAACCCTGAATATAAAAATTTAGGGTGGTCAGTAGAGTCAAAATTCTTCCGACTCACCTTTACTATCGGCATTGATTTGATTTTCATCACGTCTCTTTAAAACTTTTAAGACTATATAAACAAACAGTACCCCTATTAAGGGGGAAGCCTTTGTGTAAAAACCACATATTTCCAGCTCATTTCCTATTAAATTTTGCGTCTGCCAGCTGAGGTCCGTAACCAGCTGGCCGATAACTGAGAAGTATTTAATTGTGGATTGTGTCAACTATCGTTTCCTACTAGCAATTACCCTCATGCCTACTACCTGTAGGCGTCATACTAGTTTTCGACGCCCCGCCTTATACCCGCTAAAGGCATCCTAAGTTTTTGGTGCTTGGAAGATTCACAGCCGCTGTCCTTTAATCAAAAACAGTGGCGCAGCTTTGGCTGCACCACTGTTGGTCCACCTGGGTTCGATCATTCCCTAGCCTTCACAGCCGACTCCAGCAGTACGTATCAGATGATACGAAGCCAAGAAAAATGTCAATCACTTTCCTCAACCTAGTGAATTCCGACTAATCCAACACTTGAAAACCTGGGAATTTCTCATCCCACCAGTTGGTTTTCCTAGTTTTTGGCGGCAATTAAAACACCTACTCTAACAACTGCAAAATAGAGAGCTGCCTGCTGCCACCTTCCATCCTAGTTCTCTTATTATTACATATGGTGCCCATCATATCCATCTCAGGTAACGGCAGCCACATATAAGCGAGTGGACTAGCGTTTTCTATTATTCACAGCTAGTTATCCCCACACTGTGTGGACAGACAGTCGCTGAAGTTAGACGTTGCTGCGGCTTGTGGCTACGTAACTTGGACTGGGATGTGGGATCACTTTCCGAGCACTTTTCAGCAACAACGCAGATTCTCTTCTTTTACCCAAAGTAGAAGAAAGCTCAGAGGTTCTGGTTTAAATTTCGTCGAAGGCATAAATGTGTTTGGTGTTTAGGTACCACATTACGAAATTCGGTTTCGGTCCAGAGCTCTACGAAGATAATGATGCAATGACTCAAACAGAAACTCGATTGCTACCTCAAAACCATGTATATGAGGCCGATTTTGGATGAAGTGCTGGCTTCGATGAATCAACAATCAAAGTCAACCCCTTAGCCTTATCTATTGTTATCGGCTAGGTCCACAGTTTGGATTTCCTAGTAATAACACCACCTGCCTAGGCTCAGCAATATTTTTATATGAGCTAGGCGCGTAGCGGGTTGTAGCTCCAGAGGAGATTGGTTTTCTGCCCCAAAACACTAAGGCCATTGATAGCTCTGCATACTAGGCTGCTCCTAGTTTCTCCCGCCTTCCATATGATTGCCGCCTGTATCATCCGCTGCAAAATAATTTTCGTTTCCGCTCTTGCTCATTGCTTTCTTTGGGGGTTTTCCATGTTGTAACAGCGCTAGCCTCACCTTCAGGAAAGAAATGCAAGGATACCGTTCCTGTAGGAAATCCCTAGGTTGTGTCGTGATGATTTCAAATCACCGTATATTGATAGCAAGAATTTGACTGGAATCTCTGCCCTACTTTGTTTCCACCCCAAATAAGTTGCCCCCTAAACATACCCCCAGATAATTATGTCTGTTTAATACTGGGCCCATTTTCCCAGTTCAGAGCTTACTGATGAAATAAAAAGAACAACTGCCAAACAAACAATCCCCCCACGATTCGCGAATAGCCAAGGCCTTCAGACTAGATCCCGTGAGGGTATTAGATTGTTTGGCAGTTGTTTTAGTTGCTTCCCAAGATTAGGAGGGAAACTGTAGAAGAAGCAAGCGCGAACGGATGCCCACGCCAACCACGGCGATTTAGCACAAAACTGTGATAAACCTTCTACGCCGAAGTTTGAATCGTACTTTTAATTAGTACGCTTGTTAATGACTCTTAGATGGAGCCGGTTACAAGCTGGAATGCCTTAACAACTGCACCGAGAAGACCGTTGATAAGACCCTGTACGAGATCAATCATTTCTAAAACTCCAAATCCTGGTAGATGGTTGGTAGAAGTGAGCAAGGAAACCCCGCAGCCATAAAGACCTTGAGGAGGCTTACATCCCACAATCCCCTCAAACACGTCGTCACGATAATGAGAGGCTTGCAGCATTTCAACCCACCAGCTCCCCGCTCTGGCTTGCTGGCGATAATTACAAACTATCTCCAATCACGTAAGCCGTCAACTACACCAAGGTCTACTCAACCTGGTTTTTGCCCAGACAAACCGTTTCTTAGAAATTCTTTAACAGTAGCTCCTAGCAGCCAAAAAACTTGCCCCGAACTGGAATTTGTAACGTTTTGAAAACTACCCAACTACAAGCAAAACTAAACATTCTGAACTTTACATTTATTTTTCCTAAGATTTTCTTACATTTATTTCTATGCTGGTCATCGCTAACTTTTTCATAAATGTGATTCAGGTCAAATTATATCTCCTACCCCCAAGAAACTCCCCCCTATGTTCACAAATAACAGGTACCACACACCCTCATAAACAGCCTTCTACAAGGCAATCTCTAGAAAGTCCGACAGACTTTCACGCCACCAGTGTTTCCAAATTCTCAACACGCCGCAATTTGCAATCAAACACTTTCAAACTCAGCCATCTTAAGGTGACTCTACTGATTCCACACCCAAGAGAAGCCTTCAGAAGGTGAGAACATCGAATAGTAAACACGCCCCTCCTATTTGGATAACTAGGAATCTACAACACACCACCTGAGGGCTAATAGGCGGTGGCCGACCACCTATGCAAACCATCCCGAGGCTTTTATGGAAGAAATCTACACACAGATGCTTAACTACTGTTCCATATTTTGACTGCGATCGCTGGCGCTATTCGCACCCCAAAGACAATGGCCAGCATGCTTCCTATCCCACCAACATGTCCGCCCTATTTTGGGGCATTTAGGTGGTGTCATTGATAAAAGGTAGCCTGCCTTTTCTAGGCACCCCAAGGCAGTTTCTTTAACTTTATAGTCTGCTTACCCCCAGTTCCCCACATTTCCCCTATCATCCCCTAGCTTCATAATCCCCTTAAAACCCTAATTCGACCTGTAGTGAGCGAGGGGTTGAAGGCCGTAACCCCATTCCATATTCTATGGGCCCATACAAGGTCGAAATCAAGATCTCCTACCTAGTCACCTACCATTGAGCTCCTTTTACAGATCAGATTTGTTAGCTTTTGAATGATTCACAACTCTGCTAGTGTTAGCTAGCAGTCCGTCAACGTTGCTTCTGTCCGTTGGCGATAACTAAACAATAAGCCGATGCCCAACGTTGGTCAACCAGCTCTGCAATTGCACTGAACTGGGCTTTTCCCTTTTATAAAAGATTTCTGGAAGTTTCCTGTCTACACTCACAGGATATTGTTTCCCCTTGTGAAGTACCTATTTTTCCTACTGAAAATGTGCCACTTTTTAGCGCGTAATTGTTATATGTAAAGTTAGCTGGCAATCACCGCAAAGAACATTAGGAACGAAAAACCCGAGGTTAAAAGGCGTGCGTCGAAAAGTGAAAAGGCCTAGCGCCCTTGATATAAGGGGCTAGGCCTTGAGCTTCAAATCTGGGACTTCCCTGATTTATTACTTCCAAAAACTAACGCAGCTTGGACACTGCTTTAGCCGCTCAGTGGGTTAGGAAGAGAAAAACACTGCACGATACACATCAACAACAGCTTCAAAGATGTTGCGGAAGTAGTTAACAACAAAATCAAACATTTCCTATAACTCCTTATTCAATCTCAGATACGTAAACTGCGTTGATACGGTTTGGGACCAACGCAAAGTCGGTGAAGTTAATTTTCTTCAGAATGAAATTCAGAAGTTGCCAGCATGTGGCACAGGTGAATTACCACCGAAGTGATGTGTCGCTCCCAGATCACCGAAACACTGGGTGCCCATCACCCACTAGGATACCTATAAATCAAGCCCCTTATGCAGCAGAACCACATAAGGGGCTATTAAATCTCTCAAAGATGTATCTGGATGACCCTCCAGGCAACCTATCTGAACATAGTTATAAGATCACCACAGATCACCTTTGAGTTATTTGGTGGAAATATGGACAGGTAGTGTTTTACCGCCTAGCTTGAGAAAACAACTGCTCGAACCAAATCCAAGACGGAATCGAGAATGTTGGTTGCATAGCTAAGTGCAAAGCTGGACATTGTTTAACTCCTTAAAAATCATCGGGAATTGTAGTGAAAACCTTTTACAAAAAGGCTTCCGCTGCTCCATCCCTATGACCTGTATTGGTAAAAGGTCATAAATAGAATTAGTGCTTCGTCAGCATGTTTTCCCTTGCTGGCGATACTTTATACTTTATTCCGCTAATCGTGGAGTTGAATCATCCTCCAGTACGATTCTGCTCAACTAGCATGATATTTTGTGGTTTTACTGGCCTGAACAGGCTTTTATCCCTCCTACTGCTGCCACTAGTAACCTATCTCCCCTAAGGGTTCCTCCTTAAGGAGGGAGATTGGTTGCAAATCTGGGTAATCAGGATAGGCCCCTCATACAGCATCACATGAGGGGCCGGTCATATGCCTCAGATTCAGCTTTAGCGTGAATCCGTGCACAGGATTTCAGGTTCACCCGTTGCTAAAAGAAACACATGACGATAGGGATGGTAGTAGTCCTTGTTGTGCCCTATTGACTATGACAACTACCATTGTGGTTTCCACGAGAGATTCACGTCGGTCGCTCGACTGATCCTTAATATGACTTCAGACCCGCAAGCGACTGCCGCAAAATCCGCGTGGAAGAGATGGCGCCGACCCGGTGACCGGACCTCCTGGTGGTTGAAGTTGCGATCACCGTGGTCAGCCTATCGCTAGAAAACCTCGAAACTTCCTAGCGACAACTCAAGGTTATGTCAGTAGGATCAAAAAATAATCCACCCTAGGTATTATATTTTAATTTTATGACAACCTTTCATCCAGATTGACCAACTGACCTGTAATTTTCTGGGCTCTACCAGCCAAATTTAATCCTGGATGACTAAACCCGTGAATCATTAGATCATGCCAAGGGATGACCCAAATCTGATATCCGAACATCATTCCCCTAAGGATTCCCCCTTAGGGGTCCGCTTTTATTAGCGATAGTGCAGTGGTGAGAGTGCGTAGATCGTGGGTTTTAGGAGTACTTTCTAGCTGAGTTGTTCGGTTGGAATCCATAACACTTAGAACTGCGGGCCTTCAGGGTGCATCGTGAGGCCCCGCCAAAGCTATTAGTACTTAGGGCCCCGCCAATCTAGGTCAAGTGGCAACTCATGGATTAGGGCGCAGTGGGTGCAATTGAGGATGAGTAGGGATGTATTTTAATAACGCCGCTGGAAGGGCCGGATTATCATCCACTCCACTGCTGTGGCGGCCTAACTATCTTGCGGGTGCTTGGTGCCTTGCCCACTACTGAGATCACAGTGATTGACTGGTACAAAAATCATGGGTTAATAGTCAAAAGAGTCAGCATCCTTTTGCCCCTTACCCCCAAAATCATCATGGGAGGAGCTGACTAGGTAAATAAAAATGCAGCTGTCCAGTAATCGATACAGGGCAGCTGCATAAAAAGCGAAGATTTTAGCGCTTGGAGTACTGCGGGGCACGACGTGCCTTGTGCAGACCAGCCTTCTTACGCTCTACGGCACGAGCATCACGAGTCAAGAAGCCAGCCTTCTTCAGAGCTGGGCGATCTGCTGGGTTGTAGATGTTCAATGCGCGGGCGATCGCCAGCCGGAAGGCGCCAGCCTGACCGGTGGGGCCACCACCTTTGAGGTTAGCGTGAATGTCGAACTGTCCATCACGGTCGATAAGAACCAGAGGGGCCTTAATCAACTGCTGGTGCAGTTTATTCGGGAAGTAGTCCTCTAAGCTACGACCATTACAGATGAACTGGCCGGAGCCTTCTACCATGCGGACTCGGACGATGGCGCGCTTGCGGCGACCAACAGTCTGGATGGGGCCCTCGTGGTACACAGGTGCAGGAGCTTCAATTTCAGCTTCCACGGCAACAGCATCACCGATGGTGGTGGTGAACTCTTCGGTTGCAAGCGCTGCAGCAGCGATGTCAGCCGCATCGGCTTCGAAGTTCTCGGTTACGTTCTGGTCGGTCACTGGGCCACCTGCTTGATCTCGAAGGTTTCTGGCTTGTGAGCAGCGTGTGGGTGCTCGGAACCGGTGTAGACGTGCAGCTTCTTGATGGAGGCACGGCTGAGACGGTTATGTGGCATCATGCCTTTGATGGATTCTTGCACAACACGAGCTGGGTGCAGATCCAAGGAACGACCTAGGGTCATGGTCTTCAAACCACCGGGGTAACCGGAGTGACGGTAGCGGAACTCGCGATCGCGCTTGTTAGAAGAAACGTGAACCTTGTCAGCGTTAATGATGATAACGTGGTCGCCGCAGTCAACATTGGGGGCGAACTGTGGCTTACCTTTGCCGCGGAGCAGGTCTGCTGCGGTCACAGCAAGACGACCCAGCACCACGTCAGTGGCGTCGATGACATACCACTTACGGGTAATGTCACCTGCCTTGGGGTGATAAGTAGACACTGATGACTCCTTATAAGTCTGTCTAGAACTGCCAGCCAAAAGTGCGTAAAATCCTTGTGTTTTCGGCGGCCGGTGGAGACCCGTAACAGGCATGGCTGCATGTACCGTCTAAAATTTTTCAGGTGCATGCTTTACACACAGATGATCAATCCTATATCACTGCAGGTAAAAAGCAAAATCTGGATTGATATCCCAGTGCAGTCATTATGAGCAGGTCTTGTTGCCATTTCTTGAGCAAGGAGGGTTCAAGGGGAAGAGCGTGATACAAATGCGCTCCTTCAAACTGTCGCAACACAAAAGTCTTGCCACGTAATAACATTGATATTGACACTTCCGCTTTAACCCACCATGCCCCAAAAATAGCGCCTGCATCCTCAGCTTTGGAGTGGAGTTTGACCACTCCAGCCATGAAGCGAGACTAAGGCATCCCATTGGTTACTGGGTCATCTCAAACGTGCTATAGCGTAGTAGCTATCACCCACGAGAATGCGCACATGCATATTTGCAGCGAGAGCCCTAGTCATTTTATGTTGCCACCGAACTGATTGGTTCCTTGAACTAGTGGTGCCACTAGCTGGGGTATCAAGGTAGCTGGATTCAGGTGGATTAAGTACCCTGTCCATGTAGGTAGTTGGTACTAGCATGCTGTGGGCTTTGACTGGGAGCATAAGACTTTGTGACTGGTTATTGCCCCTCTAGGTGTTTTACGGAAAGAAAAGACTTGGGCGGTAAAGCACCACCACACCACAAGCCTTAGCTGCGAAATAGCAATGCCGGGATGTAGCAGATTCCAATAGAATGGCGGTAATACTGCTTGGCAAGCGACATGCCTTATATAATCAGCAAAGGGTGATTGGGCGGTTGCTTTTCAGTTTGGGAACAGTCTTTTGCCTTGCGATACGCACCTAGAGAGTACGAACCAAAAGAAGCAGGTTAATTCTTTTTCGTCATCCATCACCCCCAACTTGCTGCTGCCATGCGGTTAACATCACTCATCCGATCGTTACCCGATCGAACGGTTTGGGAAATCATGGCAAGAATCGAGTTCAGCTCAGCCGCTGCCCGATCCCATCGTTGTTGCGCTTCTTGGTAGGCGAGAGCAGAGTCACCTTCCCAAGTGGAAACCATCGGCTGGATTTGGGTCTTAAGCCCATCCAGTAGGGTATTGATCCGGCCGGAGGTCGCTTGAATATCTCCGGCAGTGGTTTCAATCTCGGCAAAACCATATTTGATTAAATCCATGGGGTAGCTCCTGAAAGTATTGCTGACGTGATTAAAAGTTGGTGTTATGTTGCTGTCGTTTGTATTGAGGGGATCGAAACTGCTGCAACGGTGGACAAGTTTGGTATGAAGTTTTCGGTGCTTCGACTCACTAGGCGCACCTCAAAATGGGAGTAACAGAAAGCATGCGTCTAGGTCGTGGGTCGATAAACATGAAGGTGATATGGCTTCGGCGAAGCCTTATGCAGTGTGAAACGGTCAGATGGTTTGGTTTATCGAATGGATTTAAAGCGCGAGCCCTCCCCCACCAGCATTGGCAAAAGCGGAAGCATTGTCAGCTTCAACGTTTTGGAAAGAACGCGCATTGTTTCGGATATTCTCACTAATGCTTTCTAGTGCTGATTGCAGCTCCCGGGCATTATGGTCCCACCGTTGCATTAACTGGTCGAATGCCAATTGTGCGGTACCTTCCCAAGAACCCTTGACGGAATCGACCACGCCCCGCAGGCGTCCTAGTTCCGATTGCACCTCGGCGCTGGTCTGATCGACATGATTGGCGGTGGAGACCATCACATCGGCTTCGGTGCGGAAGTTATTGCTCACCATTTCCTCTTTTCGTTATTGACTATCGGGGTTAGTTCCGGCCACAATGCGTACGATTCTGACCAGAATTACCTTGGGGAATGTTTTCCCTCTTATGTGTTTGGACTGGCGAAATCGGGATTCGGTTCCCTCAACTGAGAAAATTTCTATTTCCGCTGCTTAAAGTCGATTTATCAATACAAAATGGGGGTGGATTTAATTACCCCCGTACACTGACGGTTTGTGCTACTTGGCGACAGGTGGCACGTTGTGGAATATTCGCCTCCCCAGTTTTAGTGTGACACCCAATAGAAATCAGATGTCCTGTATCAACCCACACTGCCCACAGCACTTGAGAACCATCTTCTGGTTTTTCCACATAGACGATTTCATCCGGTTTGCCAGAGGAGAGTCGGTCGCTTGGGTCAAGGGCCGGGTCACGTTGGATGGTCTCATGTACTTCGGCAAGAATCGCTTCCTTCGTAGCGTCGTTAAGCGGATCATAAGCCAATAAAATCCGCAGCTCTGGGTCCTGCCCAGTGGCAGTCGCAAAGGTAGCATCAACGGGATCAGTCTGTATCTGAAAACCACGTGGCAATTCAAGTTGAATCACGCCGTGACTCATGATTTCCAATTCAGGGGTAGTGTGTTCCCCAGTTGGGGCGACATCAGCAGTCGCTACTGGGGTCGGATTGAGGTTTTTGGGATTCTCAACCGCCCACCAAGCCACCCCACAAATAGTGAGGATGACTGCCCCCATCGCCACATAAAGCAACAGATTTCCGCTGGGGAAAAAACTATTGTCCCCGGCGCGCGGTAGGGGCACAGTGGGGGCTGCTTCGTCAATGATCTCGGGGAGCTCTGATTCGAGTTCAGCTTCGGGTTTCGCTGCCGACTGGACAGATTCCTCGGTCAAACACGCGGTAAGAATATCAAGGATTTCCGGGTCAGCATCGATGGTGATTTCCACTTCTGGCCACGTCGGTAGCAGAGTTTTAGCCTGTTCAAGTACCTCGGTAACAGCCCAGCCTTCAATGATGCCGCTGCCGGGCAGGTCATAGCGGTAGACCGATTCGGCGCCTTCAAAGATGGTAGCGGTGTCTAATACGGTAATGACCATATCGGCGGTTTGGGTGGTCATGGTTTCGTTCCTTCCACATGGGCGATTTGGATAAGTCCGCAGTCGGTTCCTCGGGTAATCACGGTGCCGCGTCCTACTGGCTGGGGTCGGGTCCGTACGCCGAATAATGGCCCATCATCTTTGGTGGCGTCGAGGAGGATGACCTGCGGGGATTGATCTTTCAGTTCATTTAAAAATGGGTGGTACAGCGCGCGTACTGCGCCACCGACTTTGCGGGCGACAACCAGATGTAGGCCAATATCTTTGGCATGTGGCAGTAAGTCGAGTAGCGGATGCAGTAGGGATTCCTCAATCAGGTCGAGATCGTCAATAATGAGCATGATTTCTGGACCGGACCACCAAGAGCGGGCTTTGAGTTGTTCCGGGGTGATCTCAGCCCCAGGTAGGCGACGTTTTAGCGTAATGACGCAATCATTGATCAGTTTTTCGGTTTCGGCTCGACTGGCACTGTAGCCAGCCAGCATTTGCGGGTCGATCTCACCTAGATGGGTCCGGCGATGGTCAAGCACCACCAGCCGAACAGTATCACTGCCGACAGAGCAGAGGCCGTCGATAAGTGTGGTAATGAATGTTGATTTGCCACTGCCGCGACCACCAAAGCAAATAATGTGTTGGTCAGTGTTGAAATCCCAAGTCACCAGCCCAAGCTTGGGCCCACCAACCCCCACGGGAACTGCACTGAGCGGCTTACCTTCCATCACAGGTAATTCGGTGAGTGCGATCGCAGCAGGCAACATTGCTAGAGGTGGTACTGGTGGTTGCTGGGCACTGATGGTGGCTACATGGGCAATATCTTGTTGGGAGGAATCGGCGATCAACATGGCTTCCCCGCTGCTGCTGAGTCCACGACCAGGACAACTGGGAAGTTTTTCTTGTGCTTTCCGATTAATAACCGAGTCGAGGGCTTCAGTGAGCTTGAGTTCCAACCGACCAGGAATAAGGTCTTTAATAGCTGGGCGAACCGCAGTCCACCTAGGAGTAGCAATTATCAGATGCACCCTAGCGGCAAGTCCATCTGCGGCGATTCGAGCGAGCTTGTCTTGGAGGTGTTCGTATTCACTGTGAATAATGTGCCACCCATCAATAATCAGGAAGGTATGTCGGGATTCAGGCTCGTCAATGAAACTGGTGACCTCATCAATGATCCGACCGATCTTTTCCTCTTCCCCACGATGGGCAACACCAGCAACATGCGGTAATAACGCAAGGGAACTGAGGCTTTTGCCTGCTAGGTCAAGCACATACAATCGGATAGCATCAGTGGTTTCGGTGAGTGCAAGCGCTAATGCCATGCTGCGCAGCGCGGTAGTTTTGCCAGTTTGTGGCCCACCACTTACACACAAATGACCGTGCTGCCCTAAGAAATCAATGGTCAGTAAATCTTGTCGTTGTAGGTAAGGTCGATCAATGATACCGATTGCCACGCTCAGCTGTTGATCTTTGTGATGTTGAGGCACTACCTCATGCAAGGCTATTGCCTCAGGTAAAGGTGGCAGCCAAATGCGGTGTGCTTGCTGTCCCAACTGCTGCCCAAGCTCACTGGCGGCTTCCACCAATGCTGTAACTAAAGTGCCACGGGCATCTTTGACTAATTCCACTGGTTCGGTGGTTGTTTCGTCCCACCCGTCCCAATAGCTAATGGACATGGCATCACCTATCGAAACATGAGACTTGGGGCGTAGCAGCTCCCCAGACACATAGGCGGTTTGGAAACTTAAAAGCTGATCGGCATCGGATTTATAAAACCCCGCACCGGGTTTGCTGGGCAGGTGATAAGCATCGGGTACGCCAAGGACCTGCCGAGATTCCTGTAGCGAAAAAGTTTTAAGCCCAATCCGGTATGACAAGTGCGAATCTAGCCCTCGTAGGCGGCCTTCCTCTAATCGTTGGGATGCCAGCAACAGGTGTACCTGCAAACTCCGTCCCAATCGACCCACTGCAACAAACAAATCAGCAAATTCTGGATGTTGACCAAGCAATTCCGAAAACTCATCCACCACAATCAAAAGTGCTGGCAAAGGTGGCCACTCGGGGTGTTCAGTTCGCGCGAGTTCGTAATCAGCAACATTGGCGAAATTGCCCATCTTGCGCAACCATTCTTGGCGACGATTCAACTCCCCAGAAATAGCATCATGCATACGTTCCACGAGGATGGCTTCTTCCGCCAGGTTAGTAATCACAGCACTGGTATGTGGCAAACCATCAAGGCCTAAAAATGTGGCACCACCTTTGAAATCCACCAATACAAAATTCAAAGTATTGGGTGGGTGGGTCGCAGCTAATGCCACAACTAAGGTGCGCAATAGCTCGGATTTCCCCGAACCAGTAGCACCCACACATAGTCCATGTGGTCCAGCCCCACCATGAGCGGACTCTTTAATATCAATAACCAGTCTGTGCCCTGACTCGTCTTGTCCAATTGGCACACTCAGACTTTTCTTCCCACGTGGTTGCCACAACCTCGCCAAAATCTCCGGGGTGAAATCTGGTACCCCCAACAGCCCCAATAATCCGACTGTCCCCTCGGACTCAGCTGTTTCTGGTCGGGAAAAACAAGTGAGTTTACGTGCCAACACCAGGGCAGCTGCTTCGTCCAACTGGTCAGGAACCCCAATGGTCTCCTCACCTGTTTCGGTCTGGGCTGCTAATTTTGCCTCTGCCACCAAAATCAGACCCTCATCTTCTGCTAATTCATAAAGCAGATTGGTTGGGTTATTTGCAGCAATAAGCACCGACCAATTTTGCTCTGCTAGAATTTGCTCTACCTCGGTGGTGGAAACGGAGTCGTCGATAAGCAAAACGCTAACTTTGGCGGTTTTCACAGCTTGAGGCGCAGTATGAGGAAGCCATTTGCACCACCCAAAACTTGCGCCACGTGTGGCAATACCAACCGCCTCGGGACCATGATGGAACACCAATTGCGCTATGATCGCTCGGGCCATTGCGGCCGCAGCGGTTCCAGTCAAAACAATTTCCTTGAAAGCGGTGAGATCCACCACAATGGGCATATCATCAAGAGTGCTCACTGCAGCCACTGCCTGCCGCAGGCTAATCGCACACACCGGATCAAGGTCTTCAGTGGCACCGGGATCAGCAACTTCAATCGGGGTACATAACGCGGTAGCACCACGTCCCACCCGAACTGCAAATGCATCCTTGTCGTCAGCATTACGCTCCCACAGTCGTGGCGTATTGACCATGCTCCACAACTGATGTGGAGCAGGATGCTGGTGGTACTCATGCTCCCGCTGTGCTTTGGCATTGTCCCTAGCTTGAGTGCGCACCGTTTGGATATGACGAAGGTATTTCCGACGAATTTCATCGGTATTCTCCCCCGGTGGTGGACTAAACATCATAAACAAACCCATGCCCATCATCAGCGGAAACACCAGCATCATGGGATTGAGCGTGCCGGAGGATAAAAACATCAACCCCACCATCGCTAGTAGCGCCACCACCATGACAATCGGCATGATCGCCCGCGCAAGTGGCACCGGTTGAGGTTTACTTGCCTGCGGCACTGCATCTGGGGTGATCTCCCCAACTGGCAATTCAGGTGCTGGGATGCGCTCATGGAACAATAGCGGCGCCACCACGGTGCCAGTTGGCGGATGATGATGGGCAGGCACAAGCCAATCAATCACCCGCCCAGTGGCCGGTTCGACAGAATGCTGGCTAAAACCAGTAGTAGGAGGGGCAAAAAACAAGTCATGCTGGGGATCAGGCATTATCGTTCCAACTCTTTCCAAGCAAAAAGGACACCACACAGGCGCTGGCCGTGGGCTAACTAAAACTGCGGAAGAAAAAAAGGGGGTAGATCCACCTCGCGATCCCCATCGAGGGTGGACATAGTGCCGATTCTAGAGGAAAATAATCCATTACAACACCACTATGATCTGTCAGGTAGGCAACAGTTCGGGAACCTATTGCCCACCTATAACTTGGGGTAAGTAAAAGTCACAGTGGTGATTCAAGGAATGCGATTGGGTCCTTGAAACCTGCACACAATCTCCACCATGTTGCAAGGAAACACCCATGACCACCATCAACACCAGCAGCAATAATGCCCTTAGATTAACTGTGCGAGTAGAGGTAGGCAGCTATCAAAAATCGGTAGACCTCGCCATCCCTGCCAGCTCTAAACTTGCCGAAATCGTAGACGAAATCATAGCCCTTGTAGAAGCACCAGTCATCTTCGAACCGTGGGAGGCAATCACCGCAGCTGGCCAACAGCTACCTATGTCCGATAGTCTCGCTGACTGCCACCTAAGCCATGGTGACATATTAGTGCTCCGTCCACATCGCGACGATAACCTGCCGCTCATCCATGACGTAGCTGAATCCTTAGAAACTGAAGCCACCCGCTCCACCATCGCTACCGGCACTTCACTTGCTGCCGCCGGGGTCGGCTACCTGGCATGGGTCATCATATGCCTAGGCTTCCCCACCCCAGCACCAATAATGATTCCCACCCCAGCGCGCCTATTTCTAGTTTTTGCCCTAACCCTCGGCATGCTGTGGTGGACTAAACACATCCTCTTCGCCGCTTTCACTTTCATTACCGTTATGGCACTCGGCGGACTCCTAGTGATCGGCGAAAAACTCACCCCCAACCGTGCTACCCAACTTTCCGATACTGACTTCGCTTTTTCCTGGGGGTTAGCCCTCATCGCCGCGGCATGTTGTGCCCTGCTCATGAGCCTACTCATCCGCCTCATCATCCCATCCATCATGATGCTCACAACAATGGTGACCATAGCAATATTTCTCATCCTCAGTGGGATAGGTGCTTTACTGTATCGACCCTCATTACTGACGACGCTCACCCCTTCTTGGTCATGGATGCCACATGCCGCTGGGCTGGTAGTTGCCACAGGCGTGTTATTTATCGCCTTCTCCCCTGCCTGCTCCATCAAATTATCTGGGTTGAAAGTACCGGTAGTGCCCTCGGCCGGACAAGACCTAGCAGTAGCAGATGAACCATCAGGGCAAGATCACCACCATGGAGCAGAAATCGCCCACCACATCCTCGCAGGCTTATTACTGGGAACTGGAATAATTCTCGGACCAACAATCCTCACCATTGGTGCGTTAGCTCCGCAACGTGGCTTCGCGTCTGGATTGGGCATTAGCCTGTGCATGGCTTTATTGCTACACGCCCATCGGCATCGCAATCGACTATGCACCTGGGTGCTATGGCTCATCGCCCTAGCATCGGCCTTAAGCTGCCTCTTGGCTAGTTTTCGGATTGGGCAAGATAGCCCGTGGTACTTGATCGTGGTGTGTTTGATCGTGACTTTGCTACTACTGACCGCGCCGGGTTGGGCGGAAAAGGTGGGTTCATTTGAGCCAACTACTGTGGTGTGGTTGGAACGAGCAGAAGCGCTGGCGGTCGCGGCTACTTTGCCATTGGCTTTACATATTTTTGGGTTATTTGGGTTATTGCGGGGAATTGCATTGTGAAAGCTCTGATAAAAATCCCAAGTTGGCGGCGAAAGTGGTGCAGCCTGTTGTTAGGTTGTGCGGTGGTGTATATCAGTGGGCTGCTCCCAGTTAGTGCCCAAGAATCGCAGGAAGAGGAGCCAGAGTGTGCAGTTGCAGCTCATGCATCGGCTGCACATATTCCTAAACAAGTTGAGCTGGTGCAGCGCTATCGACCGGTTCATGATTTTGCCACCGGTACAGGTATCACAGTCGCAGTAATTGATACGGGGGTTACTACCCATCCACGGTTACCGGAAGTCATTGATGGTGGTGATTTTATCGACTCTGGTCTGGAAACCACTTTTGATTGCGATGCACATGGCACAGTGGTTGCTGGGGTGATTGCAGCTCGTGATACCGGCGATGGGATTGTTGGTGTTGCGCCTGATGTTCGGCTTTTGTCATTACGTCAAACTAGCGCCAAGTTATCGGATTCTGGTAGTGACCAAGCTCGTTCTGGGACACTCGCCTCACTGACTGAGGCATTAGCTTCTGCAATCGATCAGGGGGCGACGGTGGTTAATGTGTCAGTGGTGTCCTGTCTACCGCCACCTACCGACGCTCTCGGCCCAGTGATTACAGTTGATACCACCGAATTCGATCGGGTTATGCAACGGGCGGAAGCCGAAGGGGTTGTGGTGGTTGCGGCAGCAGGGAACGTCAATAATGCTTGTCCTACAGGTTCAACCGTGTACCCGGCGCATCATGAAAAAGTGGTGGGGGTTGCAGCACTTCAAGATCCATTCACCAAAACTGACTACACTCTCGAATCGCCGTTTTTACAGGTCAGTGCTCCAGGGACGGTTTATGCTGGGTTAAATGCTGGTGGGGATGGCCTCAGTCATGGGGTGCTGGGTAGTACTGAGGTTATTCCCTATGAAGGTACTAGTTTCGCTGCACCCTTTGTCAGTGGCGTGGTGGCATTATTACAGCAGCGGTATCCTCAGGCTTCAGCTGCGGAGATTCGGAGTATTCTTTATGCCAGCGTGGATCCCAGCAGTGGCATGGTTGATGCCACCCGCACGATCCGGTACTTACAGGACACAGTCCCTAAACATGGGATATCCAACCCACCACCTACAACCCGAGTAGCTGCTACCGATACTCAGGTGCGGTTTATTTGGGGAGGATACGGTTTGGTAGTGGTGGTATTACTCGCTGGCATATGGCGCAGTATTCAAAATCAACAACACTGCCCCTAGCTAACAATGATCCAATGATGATGATGGCTACTGGGTTGAAGGCTAGTACTGGGAAGGATTAATGAGGTTTATTCAGCAGAAAAATCGACTTGTTGTTCTGTGCATTGCTGTACTTAGCGACGTGGGGACTACCTTAGCTAAATGGAGAATGAAGTGCCCCGGTTTTTGTTCCTAGGCGTTTGCCTTGTTTTCCATTGTCTCTGATGTTCTAGTTTTTGTCCAAAAGTTTTCCTCCACCTCTGTTGGTGTGTGGTAGCCCAAGGAAGCGTGTAGCCTAGTGT
>JBHACV010000055.1:0-2594 GCA_041854705.1 Corynebacterium sp. | reverse complement strand
TTGGTTTCCGCCATTGCATGGGCTTCACACGCATCCTCAGCGGGGTCTATTCCAATGCCAGCCAGATGACCCCCAGCGCGAATAATTGCATACGGTACATCAGCGTTGAGATCTTCATAGACTTCCCCTAGATCATCATCGTCCTCAATAAGGAGCTGATAGGGGGTGCTATACCACCGTGGAATATCAAGCCCAAGGTGCGGGATTAGCGCTTTTGGTGTAGCAAAATAACCGGAGTAGGTTTCTGCATCGTCGAAATCGTCGAATTCTGGACGTAGAGTTGTTGGCAAAGCTGGGGTACGAACAAGAGGGGTGTCTGTATCAGCAAAAACTACATGATGCTGCATATTATTTGCTGGTTCGTCATTGCCGCAGAAGACTACGATAAATCCACGGTTGAGGGGGCTCAGGTCAAGCTGGAACAGAAACGCCAAGGGTTCACCACTATCATTACGGGGCCATTCGTAGCCTTGTGGTAAGTCAGGGTCCCCACCGATTCTGCTACCGCCTAGCGGTAAAGCAGCTGGGTCAGTTGTTGCTGCGAGAGTAAACCAGAGAGCAGGTATTGCTTGGTCCAGAATCGCGGTCTTCTTTTCTTGCAGTTCAACAATCTCGTCAATGGCAGCGATTAGATCATCTTTTGTAGCCAGTGGTGCTGGGAGTATGGAAGTCATATATGGCAGTTTAGTTATCGGGCCCGACATGTTTTCAGTTCAGGATGATCTTGACCAGCATGAGTATTACAAAACGTGGGTGTTAATGTGTATTACCTCCGCATCTTGCCAGAAGAATCATGAGCCCTAGTGTTAGAGAAATTGGTTGATAAAAGCGCTTATCAAAATCTAAAAACCGCTCAGAGTAACGGGGAACATCAGGCCAGATCATATTGATAACGGTGTGAGGTAGCACTCCGCGAAGTACCAGAAAACCTCCACCAATCCGTTGTGCGAACTGCGAAAGTTTTCCTTGTGGTCCAACACCAGCTACGAGTGCTGCACCGCCAGCAGCAGCACCTGCAACTGCTAAACATGGCAGTGGCCCAGGCATGGGTTCGTTGAGATTGCCATTGACCATTTCTGCCAATTCCATTCGATCGCGTGCTGGCCAAGTGCCACCAGCTGCCCAGAAAACGTGGATGGCTGCGATCGTCGCTAAGCCAGTTGCGCCAATTGTGCTAGCAATTCTTGTTATCATCAGCACTCTCAATAGTTTTAAACCGTTACCCAAGCCTAGCATAACAAAACCCTCCTCACACAAAGTAAGGAGGGAAAGTCATTGCCTCAGGTGGGACAAATGAGCTAGCACACGAAACTAGTCTTCATCTACCAACCCGAGCGAGATCTTGCCGCGATTGTCGATGTCGAGGATTTCCACCTCAATCTTTTCACCAACATTGACCACGTCTTCCACCTTGTCCACTCGCTTGCCGTTGCCGAGTTTGGAAATGTGCACCAAACCGTCCCGGCCTGGGACTAAGGAGACAAACGCACCAAAGGCAGTGGTCTTAACCACAGTACCTAAGAAGCGCTCTCCTACCTTCGGCAGCTGTGGGTTGGCGATGGAATTGATCTTTTCAATTGCAGCTTCGGCAGCTTCACCGGTGGCAGCCGAGATATAAACAGTGCCATCTTCTTCGATAGAAACCTCAGCGCCAGTTTCCTCGGTGATCTGGTTAATGATCTTGCCCTTGGGGCCTATGACCTCACCAATCTTTGAGATTGGAACCTTCACTGAGGTAATACGCGGTGCAAATTGGCTCATCTCATCTGGAGTTTCAATGACTTCAGCCATAGTGTCAAGGATGGTCAACCGTGCTTCGCGCGCTTGGGCGAGGGCATCAGCAAGCACCTTTGATGGGATACCGTCAAGCTTGGTATCCAGCTGCAAAGCGGTGACAAACTCAGCAGTACCAGCAACCTTGAAGTCCATGTCACCGAAGGCGTCTTCCGCACCGAGAATATCAGTCAGTGCCACATACTTAGTTTCACCATCAACATCGTCGGACACAAGGCCCATTGCAATACCTGCTACAGGTGCTTTCAACGGCACACCTGCGTTGTACAGTGACAAGGTGGAAGCACACACTGATCCCATTGAGGTGGAACCATTAGAGCCCAAGGCCTCCGAAACTTGGCGGATAGCATAGGGGAATTCTTCTCGACTTGGGATCACTGGTACCAGTGCACGTTCTGCCAGCGCGCCGTGGCCGATTTCCCGACGTTTAGGTGACCCGACGCGACCAGTTTCACCGGTGGAATACGGTGGGAAATTATAGTGATGGATGTAGCGCTTGGAGCTGGTTGGTGACAGCGAGTCAATTTGTTGTTCCATCTTGAGCATATCCAAGGTGGTCACACCCAGAATCTGGGTCTCGCCACGCTCAAACAAGGAAGAACCATGCGCACGCGGAATAAGATCCACCTCAACCCCAAGATCACGGATGTCGGTGACCCCACGGCCATCAATGCGGAATTCATCAGTGAGAATCATACGACGCACGATTTGCTTCATCACAGCGTTGTACGCTGCTCGGATTTCTTTTCCAGCATTGGGATTATCAGCTTCAAACTGTTCCACCAAGGATTCTTCAATGT
>JBHACV010000054.1:0-5685 GCA_041854705.1 Corynebacterium sp. | reverse complement strand
GTACAAGGTGATTCCGCGTTCTTTGGTCCACGCAAGGAAGGAATCGAAAATGGACTCATCAATTAACGACTCGGGCACTTCTGCTAAGTCTGGCAACATTTGGGTGAGGTTCACAATCTACCACCCTAGCCGAGGCACACCGTCACCTTGGGGTTGACCCCACCACCGAAAGAAAAACCGACGGATAAACCGCTAGTTCTCAGGATGATTGGGGCGTGATGGGTCATCGGTATCGTTGGAGGAACCTCCCAATTGTTTCAAGAATCGTTCAAATTCTTCACCGATTTCCTCACCAGTTGGCATGGTGAGATCCTGTGGCTCACCAGGAATGGCAGCATGTGGATGATTGCTGCGATATCGTTCTAGGTTCTCGTCGTATTGCTGCTCTAAAAGCTCAACGACCTGTTCAATTTCCGCTGAGTTTTCTAACTGTTCATCAATCTGTTGGGCAACCCGAGCTGCATCCTCGGCCAGACTACCTAATGGAAGATTCAACTGTGCCGCATTGGCCACTGCCTCCAACAGCTTCAATGTTGCCTGTGGGTATGGGGAAGCTGCAAGGTAATGCGGCACATGTGCAGTATAACCAGCAACACTCCGGCCTTGAATATTTAACAACCGCTCCAACTCCAAGGATGCAGACCCTGGAATACTGAACCGACTATCGAGTTTGTAATGTGGCTCCAACAGCTCCAAATCATTACCGTGCGCACTAACCACCAAAGGCCGTGTGTGGGGGACTGTCATTGGAGCAGAATACAAACAAATGGTCTTGGAAACACCTAAGGTCTCCACTAGATCCACTACCGATTGGGAAAAAGCCTCCCACCTTAAATCAGGCTCAGGACCGGACAAGAGCAAAAACGCCTTCTCGTCACCATCAAACACCACCTGAATACCAAGTTCGAGCTTTTCGACGTCAGCAACGGTATTGCGGTCAATAGTGACCATTGGGCGCCTAGCACGGTAATCAATGAACTCATCATTATTGAAAGAAGCGATGAGGCGGTGGTCCAAAGCAGCCAGCAAGTGCTCAGAACTACTATCCACCGCATGTCCGGCATCAGCATAACCCTGTAACGCGACAATCAGGGTAGGCCCTTCATTATCGTCTGAGCTGATTCGCGGAGTCGGAAATTCCAATTCATACATACGCCGCTGATCTTTACCCACAGTCTCCTCCTTTCATCGACTACTCCACATTACCCCAAAAATTCGGGGCTACCACACAATGACAAGCGCCCACTAATGGACGAAACAACTTCATTATGGCAGTGGCCCGAGCGCATAATTTGGCGGTACATGTAGGTCAACAGTTAACAGATACAAGATATTCCCACCATCAGCCGTAGCAACCAAATTCCCCTTAAACCTAGTAGGCGGGAAAGCAGAAGCTCTATGGTGGCGTGCTGGGTGGTTACTTACATCAAACCCTGTAGGTACCAGAGTTGTTGCGTGCAACTAAAAATCATGCAAAAAATCAACCCACATCCTTCCAGTCTTACCGAAAAGCGCACAACAGCGGTAGGAAAGTACAAAGAAAATTAGACTTGTGGAAAATTCACCAGCAAAAATCTCACAATATCACCACCACAAATTGCACTCCCAGTGCAAAATTCGTTGGTGAGGTAGTTGGTGTGTTTAGGTGCGCATATGAGAAATAAACCAATACCTTCACCCCACCTTCCCAACAACCATCCACCAATTGCGACTAATCAAAGGCAATCAGCACAACAGCCTCAACAGTCTACCGAGTCAAAGGCTCTAACCGCTGACCTTGAACCATTACCCAACAAAACGCCTCAGCTGACGCAAAGCTCACAATCTAGTAACTCAACCAGCTCCATGCAATCGAATTGGACCAGTACCACCAAAATGGGGCAAACCATAGTAACCAATCCTGGCCAGCTTTTAGCCAATATTCCTGGTCTGCTCGGGTTTTATCCACAAGAATCCATCGTCTTTATTGCCATAGAACACAAAAACCAAACAACGGCAATTAACCACCCTCAGAATGAACCTCTTAATCGTCAAAGCAACCCAATTATCCGAATAGACCTAGAGGATATTATGGTCGTGCCTGACATTTGCGCTTTCTTGGCCCAACTGAACGTGGATTACGTGATGGCGCTGATTATTTCCCGCACCTACCAAGATGAGTCGCATCATCAGCAGCAAATTATCGACATTCTTGTTCATAATTTCAAGCTCAATCATGTCTGTCTCCAGTGGATTTGGCACACTGAAGCCATTGCCCACCACAATACCTACACCTTAGTTTATGACCGATACAACAGCCTTGAAAGCATCGAAACTGAAAAGCCAGAGTGGCGGCAAGGCTTGATTTCCAGTATTGCAGCTGCTCAAACGACTCAAGAAATGCTTGCTCGGGGAGAGCTACCAGAATTAAGCCGACAAGACTGTATCAACTTTTTCACTAATACGTCATTGTTAACAGCAAGCCAACACCAAAAGATCTATGAACAAGCAGCAGATTTAATATTCGCAGCTGAGACTACTCCACAGATCTTGCAACAGCAGCTGACCAGCTTGACACAAACGTGCCAAAAGCTAGAGGCAATGATGGCAGAGCACCCATCCTGTGTGGGGGTTGAGATTAGTTCTCAGCAACAAGAACTAACAGCTATGTTTTTAAGCCGCACTATGCTGCGTGATCTTTCTCTCAGTATCTGGTGTGGCGGTTATTTCCAAGCTGCCAAAGCGCTGTGCCTTTCGGTAGCACGCGCTTATAACGGAACAATTCGCAGCAATGCGCTATGCGTTTACGCCATGTGCGAACTTGCCACCACTAACAGTGCTAAAGCGCTTCATGCACTGCAGGCCAGTCAGCAAACGACACCTGACCATCAACTAACCTTATTGCTGCTCAAAAGTTATCGGGCAGGCATGGGGAAGAAGATTTTCCACGCCATTTTCCAAGGATCATTGGCAACTTACCAGCAATGTGGGCTGGAACCACCCACACCCATTAGCAACTGGGATTTGGTGTAGCTACTAAAGCTAGTGTGCTGGTGCACTATGGGCACGATCACCCAAATGAGCAGTAAAAGCCCACGCATCCTTGACGATTTGTTGAAGTTCGGTCCGAGTTGGATTCCACCCCAACTCGGTTTGGGCCTTTGCCGAAGAAGCAATCAATACCGCAGGATCCCCAGCGCGCCGAGGGGCGACTTCGGTGGGGATAGGGTGGCCAGTAATGGTGCGGCACATGTCAATGACTTGTTTGACGGAATAGCCGTCTCCTGAGCCTAGATTGAAAATTCGGTGCTGACCTGGGGTATTGGATTGAAGTGCTAGCAGATGAGCGTCAGCTAGGTCTCTAATGTGGATATAGTCTCGGATGCAGGTTCCGTCAGGAGTAGGCCAGTCATCACCAAAGATCATGATCTTGTCACGGTGTCCCAAGGCTACTTGTAGGATCAATGGAATCAGGTGGGTTTCTACCTCCCGGTTTTCGCCTACACTGCCATAGGCGCCTGCAACATTGAAATACCGCAGGCTGGTAGCGCCGAGTCCATGTGCATGGGCGTAGGAAGTGATGGCGTAATCGATCGCCAATTTTGATGCGCCATATGGATTGGTAGGGCTAGTAGGTGCGGTCTCAGTGATGGGTACTTCGGTGGGTTCCCCATAGGTTGCAGCGGTGGAGGAGAAGACTAGGTTAGTGACCCCATGTTTGCGCATGGCATCGAGTAGGGTTAGCGAGGTAACAAAGTTGTGGTGCCAGTATTCTTCTGGTGCAGTCATGGACTCGCCAACCAAGGACCGAGCTGCGAAGTGGATGACACCCTCAAAACCACCTTCAGCCAAAACCGGCTCCGCACAATCACGAACATCACCTTCTACTAGTCGGCTTCCTGCTGGTACCGCATCGCGGTTCCCGGTGCTGAAGTTGTCAATGATGGTGACGTCATGGCCAGACTCGATTAGGACGGTGGCACATACGCTGCCAACATAACCCGCGCCGCCTGTAACTAGAAGCTTCATTGTTGCCTTTCGTAGTGTTGTTGGTAGTGCTTGTTGTTCTTGGACAAAGGAGGAATAGTAAAAAAAGTGGCACTGTCTGAGTGCCATTATATTCCGAATTTTTCAGTCGTGAGGGTTAGAGTTCTTCGATCCGCACCGCATGAGCGAGGTCATCATCTAAGTCCACTGAATTTTCGCCATTTGTGAGGCGAATCAAGCCATCTCGATGTTCAAAATCAACCTCAGAGCCAACGTTGATTCCGGCACGCAATAGGGCATTGAACTGTTCTGGATCGACTTGTAGGATCTCATTGATTTGCACCACCCGTACTTTGCGAGCGATGTCGCTTTCTTCGGTGTCAATGGTGCGGATCCCTGGTTCAACTGGTTGATCTTGCTGGACTCCTAGCGCAGCAAGGCCGGGGATCGGATTGCCAAAGGGAGAGCGATCATAGATATCTAGAACATCAATGAGCCGGCGCTCTACTTCATCGCTCATGACGTGTTCCCATCGGCATGCCTCTTCATGAACTTTGTTAATATCTAGCCCGATAATATCGGTCAATAACCGTTCGGCGAGCCGATGCTTGCGCATAACAGCCGTAGCTAAGCTGCGACCTTCGGGGGTCATCTGGAGACTACGGTCGTTTGCTACCACCACGAGTCCATCACGTTCCATCCGGGCTACGGTTTGACTGACCGTGGGGCCAGACTGCTCTAGACGCTCAGCAATTCTCGCGCGCAGCGGGGTAATGCCTTCCTCTTCTAGTTCATAAATGGTCCTGAGGTACATCTCAGTGGTATCTACCAGATCTTTCACCACAAAGGCCTTTCTTACTCATTTTTCTTTTACAACTGTCATGATGCAGCTTCTTTATTCCACTAAACAATATTGTGACATAAATTATTGCCTTTTAGCTTTGCGTCACCATTGTAGAGGATTTCAGGCCCCTTAAGGAGGTGACATTGTTACCACAGTCGGTGAAATGTTCGAGAGCATATTGTTGTTCATGCCAAAGTGGGGGAATAATTGTGTGAACCTCCCCGACTAGATCTAAGTAGATGACGGGGGTGAGTAGTGAGAAAATCAGTAGGCTAGTATGCGTACTCTCGTAGCTTATCGGCACGGTCGCCGTCGCGAAGCTTACGCATGACCTCGCGTTCGATTTGGCGGACCCGTTCGCGGGACAGTCCGAAGCGTCGACCGATTTGATCGAGTGTTCGGGGCACCCCATCATCAAGGCCGTAGCGCATCCGAATCACATCTTGTTCACGGTCTTCTAGGGTTGCAATTACTTCGCGAATATCTGCGTGCCGCAGAGATGCGACAACAGCGGATTCTGCATCGGCTGCCTCAGAATCTTCGATAAAGTCACCCAGTGGGGCTTCCTCGTCTGCCCCGACTGGCATATCGAGGCTGACTGGATCACGGGACTGGCGTAGGAGTAGCTCAATTTTGGACTGGTCTACGCCAGATTCTTCAGCCAACTCTTCGTTAGTGGCCTCGCGACCCAGTTGTTGATACATCTCACGCTTGATCCGCGATAGTTTATTGACTTGTTCCACTAGGTGAACTGGAAGGCGAATGGTGCGAGATTGATCTGCCATACCACGAGTGATTGCTTGGCGGATCCACCAAGTGGCATAGGTGGAAAATTTAAATCCTTTGGAGTAATCAAATTTTTCCATGGCCCGGAT
>JBHACV010000053.1:0-31126 GCA_041854705.1 Corynebacterium sp. | reverse complement strand
CTACTGACTTCCAGTCCTCCGCCTTGACGTTTTTACATGGTTTGCCAATGATTAGTGCAAGTTCACCTTCGAATTCAACTTTAGTGGCGAACTCTGGAATCTTAATCGCAGAACCTGGGCCAATGACAGCAGTTGCTGGTTTAATAAACAGCGTTGGCGGAAGATGTTCAGCCGACTTCTGGAAAACCTCTTTGACATGGTCGGCATAGTTACGCCCAATAGCAACAATCTTGCTTGGCAGCATTGGCGCCAAAAGTCGCACATCAGCCAGCTGGAACTCCTTGCCGGTGTACTTGGGCTCGGTAAAAGGTGTGCCTTCAATCACGCGGCACTTCTCTTCACCTTCTGCACCATCAATAGTGCAGAAGAACATTCCTTCGGGGGTGGCAATTCTTCCAAAACGCATAACGTGCATACTACTACGTGGGATTAAAACTATTCACCACATCCCCCCAACAGTGAAAGGGCTCACATTTTGTGGGGAAATAGTACGACAACGTATCACTGAGCTACACCCAGACACCACAATGATAATGATTATTGCAATGATTTTATGGTTGAAGCATTCGATTGAGCCGCTAAAGCTAAATACAGTTCCGCACAGGCCAACGCATCAGTTAAGGCATTGTGATTGCGATAAGTTGGCAAATGATACCGCTTGCGAACTCGCGCCAGTCGCAGATCTTCACCGCGAGGATACGTGCCCATCCGCTCCATATGGCGCCGTTCAATAGCGAAGGTATCCAACACGGGCACTTCCAATGGTGCATTAAAATGTCGCAGACAAGCAGCATTGAGGAAACTGGTTTCCAGCGCAGCAAAATGATTGAGCATTACCCGCCCTTTCAGCGCTGATAGGAACACTTCAAGTGCCTGCTTTTCGGGCATCCCCTCAGCAACCATATCATCGGTGATCTGGTGGATCACCGCACTATCGCCGACTTCCGAACCGGAAATCAGCACATACCCAGCACCCGAAAGATCAATGGTGGTGCCATTAATCGGTATCCAACCAATAGATAAGATTTTGTCTTTTTCCGCTTTCAAACCAGTGGTTTCCATATCCACCGCCAGCAATGGTGCGTCAGCAATCAGAGTGTTTTTCTTTGGTGCTGGCGTGGCATAGAACTCTTCAAGCGCCCCAGTTGCCTTGGTCTTTTTACTGAATAAGCCAAACACTAGATATTCCTCACCGGGTATTTGGTGGCTAGGGCTGTCTGCATCGATTTAATAATTTGGAAGGCATCGCGCAGGTGTTCCCGATCCATCTTGCCTAAAGAATTCGGGTCAATATGGTAGGTTGGATCTCCCCCGCGACGCATTTGCTCTGCTTGTTGGTGCAAGGCGATCAACGTCAAAAAGTCAAAAGCATCAATGAGGTCTTGGGCACCTTTTTTCGATACCTGACCCAACCCAGCTGACTGCTCCAATCGTTGCCGAGTGCCTACCGCCGAAACACCAGATGAAAGAGCAAATAACCGAGCCATTTGCACTACTGCCGCGGTTCCGCCTTTCTTCACATCCAACGTGTTGGCATACTCACCACCACGTTCGACCACAAAACCTCGGAAGAAGCCTAACGGTGGCTCTCGACGCGCTGCCAAAGTAGCAAGGTGTGCATGCATCCGGCTAGCAGGTCGAGCCATTTCGGTGGCGGCCGCATGGACCTCGTTTGCAAGCTCTAGATCACCATGAATCGGCCGGAAGTCGAAGAAAGTTTGGGCATGCAGTAAGTTATCTGGCTCAGGTGCGGTGATCCATTCCCGAAAGGTTTCGATCCATGTGTTTTGGCTCATGCGCCATTTTGGAGTCATGGCCATCATGTCACCAGGGCACAATACCTGCCCAGCCTCGTCAAGCCCCTTACATACATACTCTGACAGTTTGGCGAAGTATTCGCCGTGCTCTTTTTCGTCATAGTCATTAGACAACACCAAGCAATTGTCTTGGTCGGAAGCTAGCCCCATGCCACGACGGCCCTGAGAGCCAACAACAACAAAGGAATACGGCACTGGTGGAGCTCCGAATTTTTCCTCACCTAGAGTAAGAAGGCGCCGCGCCAAGGAATCAGCTGCGACCGTGAGCAAACCAGAGACTTCTTCTGGTGTTGCACCTCGCTCAATGAAACGTATCGCAACATCGTCGGCAGATTTAAATACCTCCCGTAGTTCCTCGGGATCAGTTTTCCGTGCTAGATCTGCGGTGACATAGATTGGGTCGTTACGCAATAAACGCATAATGTCTGGCGAGGATACGATACCAGTCAACTTCCCATCATCAACAACGGGAAGGTGATGAATCCCCAATTCCGACATAATAATCATAGCTTCGAACGCTTGCGTGTCACTGCTTGCAGTCCGTGGCTCTGCTGTCATGATCTCTACAATCGGCAAAGTAACGTCTAGGTTTACCGCTACCACTTTTCGACGCAAATCGCGATCGGTAATGATGCCCTTTAATTGTCCCTCCTCAACAATCAGCAAAGAAGAAACATTCTTTTCCTGCATCATCTGAGCTGCTTGTTGAATGGTGGCATCAGAGGTCACAGTTGCCGGGGTGGTAATCATGAAATCCCCAAGCTTGGTGCGCAGGATGTCATTACTTTGATCTTGGCGCAAACTATTCGCATTAGCATTGATGCGTTTTGATTGGGAAGAAAAAAACCGTCGGAAATCTTCATACTTGTCAGCGATTTTTAAAAACGCTTTCTGCGGTAGGGTCAACAGGAGGCTATCTTCAACGGCAACCATTTTGTACCGTGAAGCCCCCTCCCCCATGACTGTGGAATAGCCAAAGGAACGGCCAGCTTCACGCCGGTCCAGTAAAATCCCTTCACGATCGAGCACATCGACAGCACCAGAGCGAATAATATAGCATGTCTGATTTTCGTCACCGACATCAATGATCGTATCCCCCCGACGAACATAGACGATTCCCATGCTTGTACTGGCTTCAGCGACGTCTTCAAAGGGAAGATTGGAAAATGGCGTGGCAGTGGCTAAGAAATCTCGTACTTCTTCTAGTTCTACAGACATGCCTTTAAGGATAATGGTTTTTGCTTAGTTAACTATTGGTTTTGGTACGAAAAATCCAATGGTAAGCCTGTCGATCTTCTTTGGAATACACCACTTCACCAACTGCCGCTAGACAAGGTACTACAGGCACTATGGTTGGGCATTACACTAATCCACCATCATGGCCTTTTATGGTGTTGGCAACACCTAGGTTAGGGCATTTTATAAGACACCGTGCCCTAATTGCGCATTAAGGCACGGTGAATGAGTCAATATTAGCTGCCGAGGGCGGCGGCAATTCGATCGCCAACCTCGGTTGTGACTACTGGCCCGGCACTGCGGTTAATAACATCATGTTCGACTGCTGCCTCAATCGCAGTGGCATTTGCTTCATCACCTAGGTGGCGAAGCATCATTGCTGCCGATAGGATTGCGGCGGTCGGATCAGCGATACCTTGACCAGCAATATCCGGCGCAGATCCATGAACTGGCTCGAACATTGAAGGATTTGCTCCAGTTGCATCGATATTGCCTGAAGCGGCGAGGCCAATTCCACCGGTCACTGCACCAGCAAGGTCGGTGAGGATATCGCCGAAAAGGTTGTCCGTGACAATCACATCGTATCGTGCTGGATCGGTAACCATATAAATAGTAGCCGCGTCGATGTGATTGTATTCGACCGTAACCTCAGGGAACTCGGTGGAAACTTCATTAACAGTGCGCTGCCACAAGCCACCAGCATTGACAAGAACATTGGTCTTATGCACCAAGGTTAGATGCTTACGGCGGGCTTGGGCGCGGGCAAAAGCATCCCGAACGACCCGTTCGACACCATAACGGGTGTTTTGCGAAACTTCACTGGCTACTTCATGCTCAGTACCTTCACGCAAGGTGCCACCATTACCGCAATACAACCCTTCAGTACCTTCACGCACAACGACGAAATCAATATCACCGGGGTTTGCTAATGGTGAAGTTGCGGTTGGGAACAGTTTTGCTGGGCGCAGATTGACGTGGTGATCTAACGCGAATCGCATTTTGAGCAATAGGCCTCGTTCCAATACGCCGGGTGGCACCTCTCCTGGCGCACCAATAGCCCCGAGCAAGATAGCATCATGTGCCCGCAGGGAGGCAAGATCTTCCTCGGTGAGCAATTCGCCATTTTTCAGGTAGCGGCGAGCGCCAAGATCGTATTCGGTGATGTCGATGTCGTCGCGGACGGTGGTGAGCACTTTCAGAGCCTCTGCGGTTACTTCTGGGCCGATGCCGTCGCCACCGATTACTGCCAGTTTCATTATTTGGGATGCCTTTCTCACTGGGTGGAAAACATTCCTAGTGTAGCATCCAACCCAGCGCGGTTCACGCCACTAATTGCAGTGGACTACTGAGCGTAGGTAGCTCCCTTTTTTGAGGCAAAAATGACGGCACATGTGGCATGTCACCATTACTGATTGCTATTACCTTTTATCGGTGTCTCATGCAACAGAAAGCAATCGTTCGACTGTTGATAGAACAAAGGCCAGAGTGAAAAATCGAGCTGCTCATCCCTCGGCTGCACCTGCAACCATCCCTGCACACCCTAGAAAAGCAGCTTGATTCTTCAAGCCCTGTGCCTAGAAAACTCCTACAACCTACCCATTTGAATACCCTGCCCCACCTCACTGCTAAACCCCATAAAAGCCAATGAACCGCACAAGAAACCTGTGCGGTAGTCATGTGAGGTTACTAGTGCTTGATTAGCTTAAATCCAGTTGGAATGCTTCGGCATTGAGATCCTCGGCGATAGCGGCGAGCAGTTCTTGAGAAACTTCCTGCTCCACTCGGAGAATCAGCACTGCACCAGTACCAGAGGTTTCTTGGGTCAAGGCAGCTGCCACAATATTCACACCAGCGGCTCCTAAGGCTGTGCCTACTTTACCCAAGGCGCCGGGGGCATCGGCGTAGCTGAAGAACAGATTGCGACCGGTTGCCCGCAAGTCAATACCGCGGCCGTTGATCCGAACGATCTTTTCTACTCGTTCTAGTCCAGTCAAGGCACCAATGATCGACACTCGGGTGCCATCGGCAGCAATCGCAGTGACATCAAGTACTGACCGATGTGATACCGACTCCGGTGCGGTACTGACAGTGAACTCAAGGCCACGCACCTTAGCGATGGCGGGGGCATTAACGAAGGTCACCTGTTCATCAATGATGCCAGAGAATAAACCACGAACCGCAGAAAGCCCCAAGACCTCGACGTCTTCAGTGGATAGTTCCCCTCGGGCTTCGACTTCAAGCCGCACTGGTGCCTTGCCCAGTGTGTGTCCTGCGACGAGGCCGAGCTTGCGGGCAAGTCCGAGCCATAGGGCAACTTCTTCACCAACACGACCACCAGATACATTGACCGCGTCGGCGACGAACTCCCCAGCGAGGGCTTTAAGAACTGAGTCGGCAACGTCCGTACCAGCTCGATCTTGTGCTTCCACGGTGGAAGCACCAAGGTGGGGGGTCACTACAACTTCTGGCAACTCAAAAAGCGGGCTGTCTGTACAAGGTTCTGTCTCATAAACGTCGAAACCTGCACCACGGATGTGACCGGATTTGATGGCATCAGCCAACGCTTGCTCGTCGACAAGCCCGCCGCGGGCAGCATTAATGATGATCTGCCCCTTCTTTGCCTTGGCCAATAGCTCGGCATCAAACATGCCAGCAGTTTCTTTGGTCTTGGGCAAGTGGATGGTGACAAAATCGGCGCGAGCGACCAAGTCTTCAAGGTCGGTGAGTTCGACACCAAGTTGCGCTGCTCGGGCGGGGTTGGCATAGGGATCGAAGGCTATGATCTTAGTTTCAAAGGCCGACAGCCGCTGGGCAAACAGTTGACCAATGTGACCGAAGCCAACAATGCCGATGGTCTTACCGAAGATTTCTACGCCGTTAAACGAGGACCGCTTCCATTCATGATCGCGGAGGGTTTTGTCAGCGGCGGGAATCTGCCGAGCAGTAGATAGCAACAACGAAACAGCATGCTCACAGGCAGAGTGAATGTTTGAAGTTGGGGCATTAGCAACCATTACCCCACGCTCGGTAGCAGCGGCAATGTCAACATTGTCCAATCCTACCCCGGCGCGACCAACAATCTTTAGCTTTGGTGCTGCTTCTAGCACTTCTCGGTCAACAGTGGTGGCAGATCGCACCAAAAGTGCGTCGGCATCTTTGACTGCTTCAAGCAGCTTGGGACGGTCGGGGCCATCGACCCAACGCACCTCCACCTTGTCACCGAGCGCGTCCACTGTGGACTGCGCAAGCTTGTCTGCGATTAGAACTACAGGAAGGCCATTCTGGCTCACGTTGAAACTCCTGGGAAAACCGTGTTGTCCGGACACTACCGGCACGACCGCGTCGATACTCTCCGGGTCCGCGCCAAGCTCATCGACGCGCGACTTTTCATAGTCTAGACCAGCTCTGCTGGTAGCTAATAGAATTCAGTTCATCACATGAAAGTTGCTATCTTCTAGTGAGGGCAAATCCCCAGCTAGTAGCGTTTTAGTTGCCTGCTATTAGCTGGGGGTAGCAGATGGATGGAACCACCTGGTTTTATTTTAGGTTGCGGTTTTGTTCTTCAAAGGCTTCTGGGCCTTCTTCCCCGGCATAGAGATTATTATCATCAACATCATGTACGGCGGTTGTGCCCATGGCGTCCTCGATCACTTCTAGGATCCGGTGGCGACGGTCTTTGAAAAATTCCTTTGCCCGTGCTGCCAAAACCAGTTCTGGGTCGAGAAAGTGGGTGGCGAGGATGGCATCAAATTCGTCGTCATCCATCAGGCTCTTTGATTGGATCCGCAGCATATAGCGGCTCGGAGAAGCCTGCTCGATCATTACATATGTGCGGCGGGTCATGGGGGTGCGGTTGAGTACTGAATCAGCTAGGATTTTGTCAATGCCGTTGGCTTCGCACCACGAAGAGGGGAAAATCCGGCGGAAATTCGTGCCCATGTTTTGGTAGGTTTCGAGATTAAAGGGCAAGGTGGTGCGCCAGTCGAGGGCGCCACGACCCATAATCAGTGCGTACAGTCCCTTATAAAACCCACTGTCTGGACCAGCAGAAAGCAATCGTGATTCAACGAAACGGGCATGGGTGACAGAACGTGGGGTGGGTACTTGGCGGGTGCCATCGAAGTCTTTCACCCATTCGGTTACTTCATCAACGTCGTGGCCAATTCGTACCATCAGGGCAGGTGATCCGTAGGCTTCGCTGAATACCCCGCACCAGAACCATTGATAGATCCGATCCCATGCGGCTTGGTTAGCAAGAATTCTAGGATCTTCGGACAGTAGCGCTATCATGACCGCTAGTGGTACTAATTGCGCAGAGTACGGCACCTGTTCGGTATTGAAAATACAGCGTTGGGCCATAAAGACTGCGGCTTCGTTGAATGCGATCCGCATTTTTTTCGCTGCTGGTTTGTACTGCTCAAGGCTAAGCCCCAAGATTGATTCTCGGAACCCAGAGGCATGACCTTCCTTACCGGTGGCATAAAGCGCGACTGCTGATAGGAACAGTGTGCGATCGATACCGTCTAGAGCTGGGTAAAGCCGTAGGGTTTTCTCGGTTTTCTCCCAGTCGTGGTGTAGATCGAAATCTGGATCCTCAACAGCAAATTTCGCGGTTAGCAGTTCAAAGACATCGAGTGGCAATCCGGCGCTGTTGGCTTGGGCAAAAATCGAACCAATACCTTGTTGAGAGGTGGCCCGATCGAGTCGAATGATGGGGACTGAGTACCGCACCAATGGTCGGATAATGCGAGTGTAGAATCTTTTTGCACGGGTTTGGGCGTCAGCATCAGCACCGGCGGCGATCTCAAAAAGTTGATCGGTACCAGAATCAAATAGCAAGTCACATACGGGGATGTATCCGGCTTCTAAGGCTTGTTGTCTTGTGGTTAAACCTTCTGGCATATCGGGGGCGAAATGGGATTTAATCATGCCGTTTTCATCTACTGAGACGACGGCCTCATCGGGCATCACATCAGCAGAAACCGCCTTATTGACGTCGATATAGAAGCGGCGTTTGACTTTTTTGTCGCGAAAATCCACTGACTCAACGATTCCATCGCCCCGCAGGCATTGGTACAGGGTAGTTAATCGTTGCTGGCCATCAAGGAGCAGCAGTTCTGGTTCTACCCCAGTCTCGGGGGCAGAGGTGATCACCTTGTATTGGAACCGCTTGGGTTGATTGTGCACATCTAATGCTAGAAATGTTCCCATTGGATATCCACGTAAGACTGTGACGATCAGAGAGCGGATACGGTCAACATCCCAGCGGTAGTCACGCTGGAAATCAGGAAGCTGGAGATCGCCGTAGTCGATACGGCTGAAAAGGTCCAAAAGATCATAGCTCGGCGTTGAGAATCCCATGACCCGAGTCTAGCCCGACAAGGGCAGACCCGGCTTTGACATTGCACCAGAATGAACTATTAGTTATTGCACACTTGCTCGTGTTCCCCATGCGCTTGGCTTTCCAGTTGCACGGTTGAGTGTTCAATGCCACAGTCCGCAAGAACCCGCTGCACCTGGTCTAAGACCCCACAAGCAGCTGTGTTGATAGTATCGTCGATCACCACGTGGCAGGTGGCCAGTAGGTCTTGGCCGTTCAGCGACCAAATATGCAGGTCATGTACGGCATGGACCTGCGGCAATGCCAATAGTTGCTTTGCCACCATAGTGCTATCAATCCCAGCAGGCGCATGTTCTAGCAATACTTGCAGCGATTGCCAAGCAAGTTTAATGGCACGCGGTAAAATCAGGGCCGCAATAAGCAGTGAGGCAACCGTATCGGCCCACGTAATGCCGGTGATTTTCATCACTATGGCAGCAATAATCACCGCTATTGAACCACACAGGTCCACTAATACATGTAAATATGCGCCCTTCAGGTTGAGATTATTGTGAGCATGACCACGCAGAATCACCGCTCCAAACACATTAGCCACCAATCCAATGACACCCACAACCAGCATCATGGTGGTGTTGACCACCGCGGCTGAGCGCAGTCGTTCGAAGGCCTCAAGCACAATCCACACTGAAATGGCAGAAACACTCACAGCGTTAATCAGTGCAGCTACTACCTCTAGACGTTTATTGCCATAGGTCGCACTTTTCGACGCCGCTTGACGCGCAAAGACAATTGCTGTTGCTGCTACCACTAAACCGGTGGAATCCGAGAGCATATGCATTGCATCGGAAATCAATGCCAGCGATCCTGAGTACCAACCCCCAATAAGTTCGGCGAAAAAGATCACGGCGGTAAAACCCAGCACCGTAACTAAGGCGCGTAATTCCTTTGGCACATGAGCATGATTATGCCCATCATGACTGTGGTGATCGTGGTCATGATGAACATGCTGGTCATCGTCGCTCTTGTTGGTGGTTGTCATGCCTTGAGCATAACAAAGTATTTTCAATAATGTCCAGTTACTGAAAATAGAGTGGGTAGGTTAACCTAAAAAGAAACCCCTGACCGCCCCAGCAGAATGCTGGCGATCAGGGGTCAACCACTACCAATTAAGCGGTGGCATCCAGCGGGTTCTTCACCCAGCTCATCAGGTCACGCAACTTGCCGCCGACCTCTTCAATCTGGTGATTAGAGTAGGAAGCACGCAATCCTTCCAGTTCCTTATTGCCACCTTCCACATTGGCAATCAGCCGCTTGGTGAAGGTGCCATCTTGAATGTCAGAAAGGATTTCCTTCATCCGTTCCTTGGCGCCAGCGTCGATCACCCGAGGACCAGACAGGTATCCGCCGAACTCAGCGGTGTCGGAGACCGAGTAATTCATATTGGCGATGCCGCCTTCAAACATCAGATCAACAATGAGCTTCAGTTCATGCAGGCACTCGAAGTAAGCCATCTCTGGCTCATATCCAGCCTCGACCAGTACCTCAAATCCAACTTTGACCAGCTCTTCGGTGCCACCACACAGCACAGCCTGCTCGCCAAATAGATCGGTGACTGTTTCTGCTTCGAAGGTGGTGGGGATAACGCCAGCCCGGGCACCACCAATAGCTGCTGCATAGGACAAGCACAGTGCCTTACCCTCACCCTTAGGATCCTGGGCAACAGCAATCAAACAAGGTACACCTTTGCCATCGACAAACTGACGACGCACCAAGTGTCCTGGCCCCTTTGGTGCGACCATACCAACGGTAATGTTCGCAGCAGGCTTGATGAGCTCGAAATGAATATTCAGGCCATGACCAAACAGCAGCGCATCGCCATCTTTGAGGTTTGGTGCAATGTCATTGGCATACACCTGTGCTTGGGTGGTGTCTGGCACCAAGATCATAATGACATCTGCCCAAGCAACAGCCTCAGCATTGGACTTGACCTCAAAGCCCGCCTCGCGTGCCTTCTCTGCAGATTTGGAGCCTTCACGCAGGCCCACAACAACGTCAACGCCTGAGTCGCGCAGGTTCAGGGCATGAGCATGTCCCTGGGAACCATAACCCAAAACAGCAACCTTGCGGCCTTGGATGAGGGACAGATCGGCGTCATCGTCATACAAAATTTCAATAGCCATGAATAACAGGACCTTTCTTTACACAAGCGGTACGAGAGTAGTTATACCACGAAATGAGACAAATTGATGGAACCTGTCCCATTTTGTGAGACACCGCAGCATAGTGCTGCGGTCAATGTTTTAAGGGTTTTATGGCCACTAGTGCACTAGCGGAAAGTTGGAGCCATTGTTTTTGGCCCACGATTAAGCGCGATCTGACCAGAAGAAATCAATTCCTTGATACCAAATGGTTCCAGCACATCAAGCAAGGCCCGCATTTTACCCTGCGTTCCAGTTGCCTCAATCACCACCGAATCTGGTGCAACATCAACCACTCGAGCACGGAAAATATTGGCTGCATCAACTACCTGCGGGCGATTAGAGGCATCCGCTGCTACTTTCACCAGCATCAATGCCCGGGCAATGGTAGTACTTTCATCGAGCCGGACCACTTTCAACACTGGAATCAGTTTGTTCAGCTGCTTAGTAATCTGCTCAATATTGACCATGTTGGCATCAACAACGATCGTAATTCGGTTGATTCCATCGTTTTCGGTAGCCCCAGAAACCAAGGACACTAGATTGAAGCTGCGCCGAGTAAACATCGCCGACACGCGGCTAATAATACCGTCAACATCTTCTACCAAAACGCTCAAGATATGACGAGAAATTTCGTGATTAGCCATGAGAAATCATCATTCCTTTTCGTTACTTTTTACCCGTCAGATCTTTTTCAGCCACACTGGCATCCGCCTCAAAAAACGGTCGCAAACCTCGGGCATACTCAATATCAGAATTCGAATGTCCTGCCGCCACCATCGGCCAAACTTGGGCATCCTCACCCACAATAAAGTCGATTAGCACTGGTCGATCGTTGATTTCCCGGGCCTTTTGAATCGTTGGCTCAATCTCTTCTGGCTTGGTCACACGAAACGCAACACACCCCTGAGCTTCTGCTAAGCCAACGAAATCTGGCATGTATTCCGTCTGTTCCCGCAGTCGAGTATTAGAATAGTGTCCCTCATAGAACAATGTCTGCCACTGACGAACCATACCCAGGTTGCCATTGTTAATCAACGCCACCTTGATGGGAAACCCTTCTACTGATGCAGTGGTTAATTCTTGATTGGTCATCTGGAAGCAGCCATCACCATCAATGGCCCACACTTCCTTCTCTGGGGCAGCTGCTTTAGCACCCATCGCCGCTGGAATCGCATAGCCCATTGTGCCTAGGCCACCAGAGTTCAACCACGTGCGTGGATGTTCAAAATTAATGAACTGAGCTGACCACATTTGATGTTGACCCACACCCGCACAATAAACGGCCTCGGGTCCAGCCAAGCGTGACAAGGTCTCGATCACTAATTGGGGCTCCAACAACCCATCATCAGTGTTACTATAACCTAGCGGGAAGCGATCTTGCAGCCCACTAAGGTGTTTCATCCATTCGGCAATGTCAATACCGCCAGACACCTTGTTTTTAAACTCATTGAGCAATGCGGACAACACTTCTTTCGCATCACCAACAATGGGAATGTCCACCGAACGGATCTTGCCAATCTCTGCCGGATCAATATCGGCATGGATCACCTTAGCCAGCGGCGCAAAAGACTCCGTATCACCAGTAACCCGGTCATCGAACCGCGCACCAATGGTAATCAGCAGATCTGCGCCTTGCATAGCACCCACCGCTGCCACCGTGCCATGCATACCCGGCATACCCATATGCAACGGATGTGAATCTGGAAAAGACCCTAAGGCCATGAGTGTGGTCACCACCGGAATCCCAGTATGCTCAGCAAATGCTCGCAACTCAGCCGAAGCCTCAGCTTTAATTACGCCACCACCGATATATAAAACTGGACGTTCCGATTGCGCAATCAGCTTGACAGCCTGCTCGATTGGCCGATTATGTGGAGTGGACACTGGACGGTAACCCGGCAGATTAATCTTCGGCGGCCAAATGAAATCCATCTCGGCAGCCTGAATATCTTTCGGCACATCGACCAAGACTGGACCGGGACGACCAGTGGCTGCGAGGTGAAAAGCCTCGGCAAGCGCTTGGGGAATTTGGGATGGGTCAGTGACCATAAAATTATGCTTGGTCACCGGCATAGTAATACCGCGAATATCAGCCTCTTGGAAGGCGTCGGTACCCAACATGTGTCGCCCCACCTGACCTGTGATCGCAACAATGGGAACCGAATCGAGGTAAGCGTCGGCAAGCGGAGTAACCAAGTTGGTCGCGCCGGGACCGGAGGTAGCAATACACACCCCTACCTTGCCGGAAACCTGGGCATATCCAGTTGCGGCATGGCCGGCACCTTGTTCATGGCGCACCAGTACATGTCGCAGCTTATCCGAAGAATACAAAGCCTCATACAACGGTAAAACCGCACCACCGGGTAAACCAAACACGAGGTCAGTGCCGAGATTCTCTAACGCTCGCACGATAGCATCGGCACCGGTCATGCGTTCCGGCTTAGGCTTTAAACCACGGCTGGCAACCGTGGCGGGGGTTGGGCGAGAGGAAGCTGCCACGACTTCAAACTCCTTGATACTTTAATTGTTCTAACACATTAGCAGTAACTTTGCTATTGTGTTCCTATACCCACTGATTTACTCCCCGATACCGGTGAGGCAAATGGAGAAACCAATGAAACCTGCTGGTGCGGTGAACCATTAATGCAAAAGCCCCCGATTCGACACTTTTGGTGTGACCGAGGGCGCTTACGTTGTCGACTTGACTTAAGAAGCCGAAACGGCAGGCGCCGCTGCGGATACCACAAGCACAAGTCGAATAATGTTCATAGCGTCACATAGTACAACTGACTTCAGCTAAATCACCAATCGTACCCCCACACCCCACCACAAAAGACACCTATGCTCGACATTGTGCCCTTCAGTTATATATTCTCCTCCCTCTGGACGTGGATCGTAGAAACCGGCCTGAGCTTGGCGTTATTGGTCGTATGTGCATTTTTAATTCCCCGCGCTGGCAGACTGGCAATGTTTTTCATCACCAATAAAATGGTGGCCGAAGATGAAGACGAACAAAAATCCCAACTTGCCTTCGCTGGTGTCGTTGTCTACGCCGCGCAAATCCTCGCTTACTTTTTGATCTTTGTTGCCATACTGCAACAACTCGGCTTCTCTCTCGCCGGTGCCGCCATCCCCGCAACAGCGGCATCGGCTGCCATCGGTTTGGGCGCACAATCAATCATCGCAGACTTCCTCGCTGGGTTTTTCATCCTCTCGGAAAAACAATACGGCGTTGGTGACTGGGTGAGATTCGAAGGTGGGGCCACCAATATCGAAGGCACCGTCATTCAAATCACAATGCGTGCCACCAAAATCCGCACCCTAGCCGAGGAAACCGTTATCATCCCCAACTCCAAAGCTGGGGTTTCAATCAACAATTCCAACCACTGGTCCTCCGCCGTGGTTGTCATGCCTGTCCCCCTTTTAAGCTCCTCATCTATCGATGATGCCATCGTGCGCTGCACCGAAGCTGCCGACCGCGCTCTTACCGACAACCCAGAAGTCGCCGAAGTAATCTGGGGTCCACTAACTGTCCACCCCGCAGTCGGAATCAATGCACCCACCACTGTGGGCATGCCTTGGACCGTAGACATGCGCTTTTTAGCTCAAGTCAAACCCGGCCACCAGTGGTTAGTCGAACGTGCCATCCGAGTCAGCCTGATTGATGAATTCTGGAAAGAATACGGCTCCGCCACTACCGTTGACGGTCAACTAGTTCATGAAGTCACCACCCCATCTACTGGCAAACACCACCACCCCACCACAGTGACCATGACAGCCATCCCAGTTCAACACGACCACGAGGAACTAATAGAAGAAGATGAGCCCCAAAAAGAAATAGACCCTGAACCTGTCAGAGGTTGGGCTAGGTTTTTTAGCGTCGGCGGGCGCACCCGCGTCTCCACAACCATCTGGATCCTCTTTGGCCTTTCTCTGATCGTACTCAAGGGTCTCACTTTGACCACTGACGACGGACAAAACGACGGTTGGCTTGCACCACAACCAGCAGCCAAAACTACCCCTGTTGTCACCGAGGAACCCCCAATCACCACGATCCCCACCCCTATCGAAACCACTACGCTAACTACTGAGCCGACCACTACATCCACCACCGAAATCCCCACCGCGTCGGAAACTTCTGTTAGCGAAGTAATCGAAACCCCAGTAGCACCAGAGTCCTCGGTACCCGCAACCGAGCCAGTGCCAACCGAAGAGCAACAATTCTCGTTTAACTTGCCCTTGAATTAGTATGTTTCCTCATGGAGCAACCCACGAATACCATCACCTTCCGGCCAGATCGCACCCACCTGCTGGGAGCGGTGATTATGGCCGGAATCATGATGTTGGTCATCGGTTCTGCACCAAAACTACTGGCATGGGTATTAATCATCCCCATCGGATTCATTTACTGGGTTGTGCGCTCCAAAACTGAAATAAGCGACACCGGAATCACAGCCACCAACGCCTTTAAAAAACCCATGCACATCCCGTGGTCGGAAATTGAAGGTGTTGGATTCCGACGCGCCACCGCATTTGTACAAACCACCAGCAAAAAAGCCATCAGCCTCCCTGGGGTCAGTTTCAATAACCTTCCTGAACTAGAAAAAGCCTCCACAGGCCGAATCCCCGATGCCCTCACCCAAGGGCGCATTGCAGCTGATGAAAAAGTAGTCATCGTCTACAAAGATGGCCGCCAAGTCCTCCTCACCAAAGAGGAATACGAAGCCAGCAAACTCACCAACGATGCTGACAATATTGCCACCACTTCAGATACCACTGACCCAGATACTGATGGCACAGCAGTGACCAAAACCAGCTCTGATCCCAGCATCAATTCGAACCCAACCGACCCAGATGGTCCAAACACCGCTGCGAAAAACACTGATTCCTAATAACTGACTCACACCACGGAAAAATCCCAATGATCCCACTTCGTTCCCGCATCACCACCGTCGGCCGCAATGCTTCTGGAGCCCGTGCCTTATGGCGCGCCACCGGCACCAAAGAAAACGAATTCGGCAAACCCATCGTTGCCATCGTGAACTCCTACACCCAATTCGTTCCTGGCCACGTGCACTTAAAAAATGTTGGTGACATCGTCGCTGACGCCGTACGTCAAGCAGGCGGAGTACCCAAAGAATTCAACACCATCGCTGTCGATGACGGCATCGCCATGGGACATGGCGGCATGTTGTATTCCCTGCCCAGCCGTGAAATCATTGCCGACTCGGTGGAATACATGGTCAACGCCCATACCGCCGATGCCATGGTGTGCATTTCCAACTGCGATAAAATCACCCCCGGCATGCTCAATGCTGCTCTTCGTCTCAATATCCCAGCCATTTTCGTCTCTGGCGGACCAATGGAAGCTGGCAAAGTAGTAGCAGTTGATGGTATTGCCCACACCCCCACCGACCTTATTACCGCAATCACTGCCTCTGCTTCCACCGAGGTATCCGACGGCGATCTGGCAAAAATTGAAGAATCGGCCTGTCCTACCTGTGGATCCTGCTCTGGCATGTTCACCGCTAATTCCATGAACTGCCTCACCGAAGCATTAGGTCTCTCGTTACCCGGCAATGGCACTACCTTAGCTACCCATACCGCCCGCAAAGCACTCTTCGAGCAAGCTGGCGAAATGATCGTAGACATGTGCAACCGCTATTACCACGATGGTGACGAAAAAGTCCTGCCTCGCAACGTTGCAACCAAAGCCGCATTCCGTAACGCAATGGCTCTCGATATGGCTATGGGCGGATCCACCAACACCATTTTGCACACCTTGGCGGCCGCCCAAGAAGGCGAAATCGACTTCGACCTTTCGGACATTGATGAACTTTCCCACCATATCCCATGTATTTCCAAGGTGGCGCCTAATGGCACCTACCACATTGAAGATGTACACCGGGCAGGTGGCATCCCCGCCATTCTCGGGGAACTCCGGCGCGCTGGGCTATTAGACGAATCGGTGCACACTGTCGCCTATGACACCGTTGATGGTTGGCTCAATGACTGGGACATTCGTGGCGGCAAAGCCATTGACAAGGCCATTGAATTGTTCCACGCTGCTCCTGGCGGGGTGCGCACTACCAAACCGTTTAGCCAATCCACCCGCTGGGAATCACTGGATCTTGACACCGAAAACGGTTGCATCCACGACATCAACCATGCCTATTCGGAAAATGGTGGACTGGTAATTTTGCGTGGCAATCTCTCTCCTGATGGGTCTGTGCTCAAAACCGCCGGGGTGGATGAAGAGCTGTGGGAATTCACCGGCCCAGCTCGGGTGTGTGAATCCCAAGAAGAAGCCGTCTCTACCATCCTCAAGCGTGAGGTGCAGCCCGGTGATGTGGTAGTCATTCGCTATGAAGGTCCTGCTGGCGGACCTGGTATGCAAGAAATGCTTCATCCAACTTCTTTCCTCAAAGGTGCGGGCTTGGGCAAAAAGTGTGCGCTCATCACTGATGGCCGCTTTTCTGGTGGCACCTCAGGGCTATCCATTGGACATATCTCCCCCGAGGCCGCACACCATGGATTAATCGGCCTGATCGAAGATGGCGACTCCATCACCATCTCAGTGAAAAACCGGACCCTGACCCTAAACGTGGATGAAGCTGAACTTGAAGCACGTAGAAATGCAATGGAAGCTCGTGAAAAACCGTGGACTCCACTTGATCGGGACCGCGTGGTCTCTAAGGCACTACGCGCATATGCCGCGATGGCTACCAGTGCCGATAAGGGTGCTGTGCGCCACGTCGATTAAAAATCACCGTTAAAAAACCACCATTGGGGAATGCGCGATACACTACAAAACGCACGTTCCCCGTTTTTCTTTGCAGGAATTTCATGATTACCACCAAGCTTTCCTCCACCACGATTCGGTTATTGAGCATCGTGGGATTCGTGGTTTCGCTTTGCATCATGGGCTGGCAAACCTTCGGCACCACTGGGCATATCGATATGATTATTTATCGCGCTGGGGCGGAAGCCTACCTCAATGGTGGCAGCCTATATGACGAGCCGTTTCCTGCCTACGATCTGAAACTACCGTTTATCTATCCCCCCTTTGCGGCTTTATTGCTCGCACCGTTTACCTTTGTAGATGCCAATACCGCTGGCTACCTAATGGTGGCGCTCTCTAGCCTGCTGATGCTAGTTTGTGTCTACTTTTTGGTCCGGTTTTTGGTCAAAGACCCCCAATTGAGCACACTAATTACTAGCTGGGCCTGGGGTTTTTGCCTGTTGGCTGAACCACTACGACATAATGCTTCTTTTGGTCAGATCAACATGTGGTTGCTGGCATTGGTCTTTCTCGACATTGTGCCCCGTAAACGTCGGATTCCCCAAGGGTGGCTGATCGGCATAGCCGCCGCAATCAAGCTCACTCCATTGGTCATGTTGTTCGTGTTCTTGATTAAAAAAGACTTCCGCGCACTGGTTTCTGCAGCAGTTGGTGCAATCGGTGCGACTGTATTGGGTGCAGTAATCAATGCTAAGGAAACCTGGGCATTTTATACCGATGCGATCTTTGTCATGAACGACAACTCCAAGATCGGAGTGAATGTCGCCTACATTTCCAACCAGTCCATTAAAGGAGTGCTCACCAGACTATGGCCCTCTAACGACGCCGCCAATCACGCAAGTCAACTGATTAATCTGCTGTGGCTGTTTCTTGCTTTGGCAACGATTGCAGTCTTTTTCTTTGTGATTAAGCGCTTGTTAGGCCAAGGACTGTTTTTAGAGGCAGCTTTGGCGAATTCTGCACTAATGCTGCTTATTTCTCCGATTTCATGGTCCCACCATTGGGTGTGGTTGCCATTGTGGTTTATCGTATTGGGCTACCACGCCTTTAGATTACGTAGTCAATTTGCTGCCTATTTTGGTGTGATCGCTAGCTTCCTCATGATTACCATTCCACCGCACTGGTGGCTTGGGGATCCTACCGGTGACCAAGATTTCCAACAGATTCTATATATGAAGCTGTTTATGGATGATTACTTCTTCTGGGCAATTATTCTCACCGTGCTGCTATACCGCGCTACACCACACTTGCCCTTGACACGCACAAAGGTGGCAGCAAATGCTACCACCTCAAATGCGTAAAGTGGGAGACCACTAACTGAGCGGATTGACACCAGCTCCGAACCACCACAGGGCTACTGCCCCAGCAATGCCCACAATGGCGAATACCCATGAGGAAGCTAATGGTCGCTTCGTCCAGCTGCGCCCAAAGTCGAGACAGTATTTACCAGGTCCGGTGAATTGCAACGATAGCGCAATGCCTGCGATAATAACCCCTAGCCAGACCGAATCGGAAAGGCTCACCAGCGAGATCGACTCAGCCACATCAATGCTGTGCAGTGCAGCAAAAATGGTCACAATGGTAGCTAGCGCTGCCGCTACAGGGGTAAGTAAACCAATGATTAAAAACACCCCAGCTGCTAATTGCAGTACTGGCACCACAATCGCTAATAGTTGTGGGTAAGCGTAGGTTTGATAATCAGCCTGTAACCCCACAATCCCTTCATTGGTTCCCAATTGGAAGAATGTAGCGATTGCAGTGGTTGTTAAATAAAGGCCCATCACCAACCGAATAATCAACAACCCAAAATTCAAGGTGCCACGTTTATCTGATACCGGTGGCTCTGGATCAGGTACTGACACCGGTTCTGCTTCAGGGTAATCGTAGTCATCGTCTACCGAATAGTCTGCTGGTTGGTAGTCTGCCGCTTGGTACTCGGTTGTTTGATAATCAGTTGTTTGGTAATTGGAGGTAGCCGGATAGTTCTGCATACTTGCTGGGAACTGTTCAGTGGCGGCGTCTAAAACCACTGTCTCCTCTGGTGTTATCGCCTGTGGAGTGGTTTTTCCTGCTCGGGCATAAACTTCAGTGGCTTCATTAGACGTGGCTTTTTCATTCATACTTCCCAGCGTAAGCGAGAATTTTTCTCCTTGCGGTTTTCGACCCGCCGAGATTACTGGCAATTGCTGAGTACTCCTTCCATCGCAGCCAGTTCCGCAGCAGTAACTCCAAGGTTATAGGCCTGTTTGATTTCTACTTGCTGACGCACATACTCACACTGGTACTCCACATTGCTGGGCAACCACTCATCAGCAGTTTTGGCTAGTTTATTGCTGTTTGCTTCTTTGCTGGTGGCTTGCAGATTCCGTGGATCATTGGCGAAATCTCGACGAGTATTGTCATCCCATTGATACGCACCTGAGTACCAAGCATTAGCAAGTGCTACAACATGATCTACTGGTACCAATTCTGATGTACCCTGGCCACGTTCAAAAACAATGTGAGTGCCAGTATAGGGGTCAATGAAGTCACCTGTCTGCACCACACAATCATGGGTACCAGATTTGAAGGTGACGTTTTGAAGATCACGGGCAAGGATGTCATTGCGAGTGTCGCAACCATTGTGCCCATACTCAACGTTAACGTCATCACTCCATCGCTGACCGAAATAGGAGCGCTCATATTGCCCTATTGTGGGATCGTAAGCAAGTATTGGGAGATCTATGACATTAGTCACCGGTGATTGTGGTGCTGGGAGGTTTTCTACCGTACAACCTGCAAGAATGAGGACTAAGAAAGGGATTAAGCGTTTCATCGAGACCTAGATTAACACTGGCCTCCGACATGAAAACCCGCCTATAGTAGTTGACATGTCTACTTTCTTTGAGGTTGTCTCCCTATGACCACTTCCAGCGCCGCAAGCGGCGAATTCATCAGAGATACCAACTACATTGATGACCGTATTGTCGCCACCGTCAATGAACCCACTCCCCAAGCTGATGGCACTACCTTATGGCCGGTTGCTCCCCATCGTTATCGCTTGATCGCAGCTCGCGCCTGCCCTTGGGCGCATCGATCTGTCATTACCCGTCGACTTAAGGGCTTAGAGGATGTCATCTCTTTAGGTATGGCCAGCCCTACCCACGACGAGCGTTCCTGGGATTTCCAGCTCGATCCAGAAGGCGTCGACCCAGTGCTAGGAATTCACCGCCTACAAGAAGCATATTTCGCTAGATTCCCCAACTACCCACGTGGCATTACCGTACCCGCGATTGTCGAGGAAAAAACCGGGGTAGTAGTCACCAATGATTTCCGGCTCATCATGCCAGATCTTAATGAGCAGTGGTCCGAATATGAGCGCCCAGATGCCCCCGATTTATATCCACAAGAATTACGGACCACCCTCGACGAATGGATTTCATTTTTATTCACCGAAATCAATAATGGGGTGTATCGTTGCGGTTTCGCCACCACCCAATCGGCCTACCAAGAGGCCTTTGACCGACTATTTTCCGCCCTCGATAAGCTAGAGAAGCATCTGGGCACACATCGATTCATAGTCGGCAATCACATTACCTTCGCCGATATTTTCCTCTACGTCACCTTGGTACGCTTCGATGCGGTCTACTACAACCACTTCAAATGCAACCGCAATCGAATTGCCGATATGCCTAATCTTTTCGCTTGGCTTAGGGAAATGTACCAAACCCCTGGTTTTGGTGACACCACCGATTTCCAAGAAATCAAAGAGCACTATTTCATTGTGCATACCTTCATTAACCCCACCCAAGTCGTTCCAGCCGGACCTGACCTAACCGGACTTCTAGCCCCAGTCGATCGCAGCCATCTGGGTGGATCCCCCTTCGCACCAGGAGTTACCCCACCAAACCCACCCCGACCAACGGAAGAAGTCACTCACCAACTGAGTTTCGACAACCCCACTGGTAGCTAGTAACTAGAAACGAAGCGATGCTGCAGCGGCATATACCGAATCGGTCAACCGCTGCAATGCTGGTGACTCCAGCCGCCACCTGTGCCAATACAAGGGCACGGAAATAACGGTGTCATCTAACCGAACAATGTCCCCAGCTTCCAACAATGGTGTGGCGTGTTCGGTAGGCAAAAGTGACCAGCCCAACCCCACCTTGGTGGCAGTGACAAAAGCTTCGGCCGAGGGGATTTGCGAGACCCGCCTCGACCGTGGCATATCTGCCACCCGACCTTTAAGATCATTATCTTGCAATTCATCACGTGGCCCGAAACGCAATACCGGCATATTTGGCCAATCCACTACCCCATCAACAGTGTATTTATCCAATAACCGCGGATTTGCCACCGGCAAATATCGCATCACACCGAGCGCAATGGCCTCACACCCAGCTACCGGTACCGCCTCAGTACTTACTGCACCGATTACATCCCCACGGCGCAACAGATTAAGGGAATGGGATTCGTCTTCGATCCGAAGTGCCAAGCTGGCATTATCCCAGTTGGCAACATCGGCCAACACCGCAGTGAACCACGTAGCCAACGAATCCGCATTAACCACCACTGACAGCGGCACATGCGCCAACCTAGACCGCAGATTCGCCATCGTTTCCGCCTGCAGTAATGCCATCTGTCGAGCAGCCTGGACCAGTATCTCCCCCGCTTCAGTGGCAGTCACTGGATTATCGCGCCGCAATAACACCCTGCCCGAGTCTTTTTCCAAAGCTTTGATCCGCTGACTTACCGCCGAAGGACTGATACCTAACTCAAATGCCGCATCCTCAAAGGTGCCATTATCCACAATCGCCAACAAGGTTTCCAGATGAATCGGGTTCATGAAGTAATTCTAAACTAGATTTAGTTTTCATGATTTTACTTAAAGTACAATGTCAGCCACACTAAAACCCATGAGCATTATTATCGCTGGTTTCCTACTTGGGATTTCCCTCATTGTCGCCATTGGCCCCCAAAATGCCCTGGTCATCCGCCAAGGCATCAAGCGCCAAGCAGTAGGAGTTGTGCTGACAGTATGCATTATCAGCGATATTATTCTCACCACAGCTGGTACCGCCGGTGTTGGCGCCCTCGTCGACCGTGCCCCAATCGCCTTAACCATACTGAAATGGCTCGGTGCTACCTACCTCGCATGGTTCGGCTACAACTGCTTCAAAGACGCCTTCGCCACTACCGGCCGAGCCATCGAAATCAACAGCAACACACCTCACAACGATTCCACATCAAATAGCACCCAACACCCACCTACCACAGAGACAGCAACCCCCAGTAGAGCAAAGGTCGCCACCCCAACCCGCACAATAGCAACCACTACCACCACCCCCAAAGCTCACTGGCTTAAACCTGTACTCGCCGCCCTCGCTTTTACGTGGCTCAACCCCGCAACCTATATTGACACCCTCGTAATGCTAGGCGGCATCGCCAACCAACACGGCGAGGACGGACGCTGGCTGTTTTGTCTCGGCGCCCTGATGGCCTCGTTCCTCTGGTTCCCCCTCCTCGGGATCGGCGCCATCAAATTCTCCCGAGTACTCAGCCAACCCCAAGCATGGCGCGCGATTAACTTCACCATTGGCTGCATCATGGTCATCATGTGCATCCGATTAGTCCTCCACTAACCTACTGGACACTAACCAGCAATCCACACTCAGACAATCATAGGTAAAGCAAGGAAATGGCCGACTAAGAACACCCTAGTCGGCCATTTCCTATCACCGTGACCACATCACTTCAGCCACCAGATAATCACATCGCCTGCAACTTCTTAGCAATCAACTGATTAACCTGACCCGGATCCGCCTTGCCACGAGTCGCCTTCATCACCTGGCCCACAATCGCACCAACTACCTTGGTATTGCCTGCCTGATACTTCGCCACAATATCCGGGTTCGCAGCCAACGCCTCATCAACCGCAGCCTCAATAGCCCCGTCGTCACGCACTACCTCAAGACCACGCGCGGCAACAACTTCATCAACATCACCCTCGTCGGCAAGCACACCATTAACCGCTTCACGCGCCAACTTATTAGTCAGCTTGCCCTCATTAATCAGCGCTACCACACGAGCAACCTGTTTTGGCGAAATATGCAACGCAGCCAATTCGACCCCTGCTTCATTCGCCTTCTGCGCAAGATACGACACCCACCACGAACGAGCCTCACCAGAGGTCGTCCCCTCCTCCACAGTAGCGATAATCAAATCCAACGCACCAGCATTAACCAAATCACGCATCTCAGCATCCGACAACCCCCATTCCTTCTGGATCCGCGCCCTACGCACCCACGGCAGTTCTGGCAAGGTGGCACGAATTTCCTCCACCCATTCCTTCGGCGCAATCACCGGCGGCAAATCCGGATCATTGAAATACCGATAATCCTCAGCAGTCTCTTTGATCCGACCCGCAGTAGTCGTGCCATCAGTCTCATGATAGTGCCGAGTTTCCTGCACAATCTCCCCACCAGAAACCAACACATGAGCTTGACGCTGCATCTCAAACCGCACCGCCTGCTCTACTGATTTCAATGAATTAATATTCTTGGTCTCAGTACGGGTACCAAACTCAGTAGCACCAACTGGCTTCAACGACACATTGGAATCCACCCGCATCGATCCCTGATCCATCCGAGCATCAGAAACCCCCAACGCCTTCACCAAATCCCGTAATGCAGTCACATAAGCCCGAGCCACCTCTGGGGCACGCTCCCCAGCACCAATAATCGGCTTAGTAACAATCTCAATGAGCGGAATCCCAGCCCGGTTACAGTCCACCAAGGAAGACGTTGCCCCATGAATCCGACCATCAGAACCACCAAGGTGCGTAAGCTTCCCAGTGTCCTCCTCCATGTGTGCACGTTCGATTTCCACACGCCACTCGGTGCCATCATCCAGCACCACATCCAGATAGCCATCATAAGCAATCGGCTCATCATACTGAGAAATCTGGTAGTTCTTCGGCTGATCTGGATAAAAATAATTCTTCCGAGCAAACCGAGAGGACTCCGCAATCTGACAATTCAACGCCAACCCAATCTTGATAGCCCACTCCACCCCCTTGGCATTGACCACCGGCAGTGCACCAGGCAAACCCAAAGACACCGGATCAACATTGGAATTGGGCTCCGCACCAAAATGCGCAGAAGATGAGGAAAACATCTTGGTCTCAGTCGCAAGCTCGACATGGACCTCCATGCCCATCACCGGCTCAAAACGCTCCAAGACCTCGTCATAATCCATCAAATCATCAAAAGCTGCAGTCATACCCAAAAACTATACCCATTCCGCACTAGTTTTCCGACTGCACACCCAAACCCCCGCGTCCAGTCCACAGACACGGAGGCATGCTAAAAACCTAGGGCTGCAATCTGCCTACCCAAGCACCTCAGACAAATGCACATAAGGCTGGTCCAATGCACCTGCCACCTCTGGATGAACAATACTGCCACCAAAGACATTCAATCCGCGCGCCAAATGCGCATCCGAACGCAATGCATCCTTCCAACCCAACTCAGCTAACCGAACCAAATACGGCAAGGTAGCATTAGTCAGCGCCTCAGTGGAAGTACGTGGCACCGCACCTGGCATATTCGCCACACAGTACATACGCTTACCCAACAGATCGAAAACTGGCTGCGAATGAGTAGTGGGATACGACCCCTCAAAACATCCACCCTGATCGATAGCAATATCGACCAAAACAGAACCATCACGCATATTGCCAATCATCTCACGGGTAACCAGCTTCGGTGCCGCCGCGCCGGGAATGAGCACCGAACCGATCACCATATCAGCAGCGGCAGTCGCCTCAGCGATATTGAATTCATTAGACGCCAGTGTCTTTAGATGCGCACCATAGGTTGCCGCCATGTACCGTAATCGATTGATATTAATGTCAATGATGGTCACCTCAGCCCCCATACCCAACGCTACTCGGGCCGCATTTTCACCAGCAATACCAGCGCCGATAATCACGATCTTCCCTGGGTGGGTACCAGGAACTCCGCCAAGCAAAATACCAGAACCACCCAATGGATTCATCAAGTGATAGGCGCCGACTTGCACTGCGAGTTTTCCAGCGACCTCGCTCATAGGCGCGAGCAGTGGCAACCCCTGTTCACCTGTGACGGTTTCATAGGCAATCGCTGTTACTTTTTGCTTCTTTAACGCGGCAGCACCTTCTGGATCGGCGGCGAGGTGCAGATAGGTGAAAAGAATCTGCCCTTCTCGCATCTTCGGATACTCTTCTGCCTGTGGTTCTTTAACCTTGACAATGACATCTGCCTGTTCCCAAACCTCATCAGCTGTATCAAGGATCATTGCTCCTGCAGCTTGGTATTCTTCGTCGCTATAACCAGATGCTAGACCAGCATGCTTTTCGACGACCACAGCGTGGCCTCGTTTCCACAGTTCTCGTGATCCTGCCGGAGTTAGTGCCACCCGTGCCTCATTGCGCTTGACTTCTGCTGGGCATCCGATAATCATCCGATCTCCTATCGATTGGTGGTGAAAAGGCTAGACACGATCTTATAGCCAAACTATGCTGTGGATAATAGTTTTAGCGCAATATGACCTACATCTTAATTTTTGTGGCATGAAAAAGCGCCACACCACATTGGGGTGTAGCGCTGTAGATTTAACCGAACAATGCCGAGGCGGTGCGATAACGACCGCCAGGAACAACTTTGAGCTCCCCGACAGCATCTTCAAGATTAATTAAATCAATATGCTCACCATGAAGTGCTACACACTTACCAAACTCGTCTTGATGGCAAGCTCTGGCAGCATGAATACCATAGCGAGTCGCCAACACCCGGTCGAAAGCAGTTGGAGTACCACCACGCTGAATATGACCTAGAACAGTGGTGCGAACATCGTGACCAAGACGATTTTTAATTTCATCACCGATCACCTGTCCGATGCCATTGAAGGTCTGGTGTCCAAACTGATCTACCCCACCTTCATTAAATTCCATGGTGCCTTCTTTTGGCAGCGCACCTTCAGCAACAACAATGATGCCGTATTTTTCGCCCATCTGGAACCGCCGCTCCATAGCTTTGCAAATGTCAGCAATGTCAAAGGGGACTTCTGGGATGACAATGTAGTGAGCACCACCGGCCATACCAGCATGCAAAGCGATCCATCCCACATGACGACCCATCACTTCGACAATCATCACTCGATTGTGAGACTCGGCGGTAGTGTGAAGACGATCAATCGCATCGGTAGCCACTGAAACAGCAGTATCAAATCCGAAGGTATAATCTGTGCCATTGACGTCATTATCGATAGTCTTCGGAACTCCTACCACTGGAATGCCATTATCAGATAACCACTTTGCGCCTTTGAGAGTGCCTTCACCACCAATTGGGATCAAAGCATCGATTTCTGCTTCGGCAAGATTTGCCTTGATTTGGTCTAAGCCGTTTTTGAACTTCTCAGGGTGCAGGCGACCAGTGCCAAGGATCGTACCACCGCGCAAGAGGATACGGTCAATGGCTTCATCATCGTAAAGTTGGATTCGCTGGTCTTCCATAAGACCAACCCAACCATCTTGATAACCCACTACCGTAGAACCATACTCGGTTGCAGTGCGAACGATTCCTCGAATAACAGCATTCAGGCCGGGGCAGTCACCGCCGGAGGTCAGTGTGGCAATACGCATGTGGTCAATCCTAGTCGAGTTTCTGGCATCATGCCCGATCGGAAATCCTGCTTACGCCCCGTTAACAAGGAGTTTTAAGCAGAAAACCACACACTCATGGATGTGAGTTTTCTCGCATCTGCATGGTGCGTTCAAATTGGGAAACTGCCACAAACCCGAAAACGAGGACTATCACAATGGCGATAACCGAGTTGCCCATAGCTGTTGACAAGGATGTATGCAGCATTCCAACTTGCATTCCCGCCCCAACTACAGCAGCACCCAAGACGCTGCCGACCTGCCTAGTGGAGTTATATACTCCAGATGCTGCCCCTATGTAGTGGTGGGGTAAATCACGTAAGGCTGTTACCGAATTGGGTGACCAAACAAAACCGTTTCCAAAACCAAGTAAAACAATAGGAAGCAACATCCACCACACCGAAACACCATCGCGCATCACTACTACTAAACTCAGGGTTGCGCTCAACATAAAACCAAAACCAATCATAGATAGCACCCGTGGATGTGTTTTGTCGCTTTTTCGTCCGACCCACGGTGCTAAAGCACCAGAAAGTACTGCCATTGGAACCACCATGAAACCGGCTTCCTCGGCGCTCATTCCATGTCCTTGCTGAAGATAAAGCATGACTGGCAACAGTGACCCACTAACGGCAAATCCCATGGTAATAATCGAAATGCTGCCTAAGCGGAAATTCTTAATCTTAAAGATCTCCAAAGGCACGAGCGCTTCTGTCTTTCGTGCACCAGCAGTTGACTGGAGCCAAACAAATACTCCTGCGAACATCAACCCTGCAATGAGTATGCCCCAAATCCATAACTGCCAACCGATTTCTGGCCCTTGCTGAATTGCAAAAACGATACCACCCATCGCAAGAATAGAAACCACAACGCTGACTGGGTCGAGCTTCCGTGCGGTTGTTTCCAATCGTGGCACCCAGATAAAAACGAGGGTCAAACACAAAATTCCCAATGGAACATTAATGAAAAAGATCCATGACCACCCCACCGTATCGACGAGCACCCCGCCAAGAATGGGACCAACCAGCGTTGCCAGTCCTGCTACTGTTCCCCACATTCCCATAGCGGCACCTCGGCGATTTCTTGGAAAAATCCGGTTAATCACACTCATGGTTTGCGGAGTTAAAAGAGCAGCACCAAGGCCTTGGACAGCACGAGCGAAGATAAGGAACTCAACAGTAGGGGCTAGCCCACAGGCTAAAGAACTCAAAGTAAAGATGGTCATACCGATAAGGTAGATATTACGCTGCCCATACCGGTCCCCTAACCTGCCAGTTACCAAAAGTGGTACCGCTACGAATAAGAGGTAAATACTACTAACCCACACCACTTGATTCAGCGATGCCTGTAGCTCGGTCTGAAACTGGGGTGTGGCAACTGCGACAATGGTTTGGTCCAAAAGAATCATGAAAAACCCAAGACACAGTGCACTTAGCGCCCGCCATGCTTGGGCTTCTGAGATTGGTAGTTTTTCCGAGGTGCTCATTGCTGGGATTCTACGCCTAGTCTCCTAGCTCTTAGCAGTACACAACCAAACATCTGGCTAATACTAACCTGCGGCCACAGATCAAACGGCTAGCTCCACACAATCGAAAATAAGCTCGATAATCTAGTCTGCCACGCATCCATTCCAATACAGACTCGCCCATGGTAATACGCCTAGGGCATGGATATGTTGATTGCTTGGCATTGGTCCCATACCCCCACACCTAGGAGGAAACGCACCGCATCGGTCCCGCTGCCCACCTAGGTAATGTAGCTCTTCTCATACCTAGAAGGAACGTTTTTGATAACGAAAATTATCCATCAAATCCCCACCCGCTGACCTCGCCAGCAGCTTCTCACCGATGTTAAAGATAATTTCTGTGAGTTTTTAGACAGAATTCACTTAAATACACCCTTAGGCCCCGCCAATCTACCCCTGAAAGAGCTAAAGAAAAAACATGATACGAAAGTATCGTGTGATATTTTTACCCTATGGTCAGGCATAGTTTTTTCGATAATAATTTCCTTTTCATTCAGACTTAGCCTGAGTAAGTACAATAACTACATTCGTCAAATATTTTTATTACTCGGTAACATCCCACAATGGTGCGAATCACAAAAGATACATCTTTAGAGAGTCCCCACATTTGCCATTTGTTGACTTCGATTTGAAAGGCTCCCATGAAGAGCAAGATAATCCTTGGCTGCACCGCAGCCCTTGCGTTGTCGCTGACCGCCTGTAGCAACTCCGCCGAGACCGGTACCACCACAACTGACGCCAATGCCACCAGCACTGCTGCAGCGGATTCCTCCCAATCTAGCGCTGCCACGCTCGCAAATGATGGCTCATGCGAGCAAACTACCGAAACCGATGTTGCCGCACTATTTGATCGGTGGAACGAGTCGCTACAAACTGGCGACCCTGCCAAGGTTGTCGAGAATTACGCCGAAGAATCTGTATTGCTGCCCACAGTATCCAACCAGGTCCGCACCACTGCGGCAGAAAAAGAAGACTACTTTGAACACTTCCTAGAGAAGAAACCAAAGGGAGTCATCAATGAGCGGTGGATCGAAATCGACTGCGACTACGCCATCGATGCTGGCAATTACACATTCAGCTTTGATGATGGTAGTAAAGTTCCTGCTCGCTACACTTTCGTTTATGGATTTGAAAACGGCGAGTGGAAAATCCTCACCCACCATTCCTCCCCCATGCCTGAAGATGGCGCTGCAACCAACTTGCCAGCCGCAACTGGCACTACTGGTTCCCCCGATCCAGAGCTTGAGAAGCAGCAATGTAAGGTAGCTACCGAAGAGGAAATCACTGGCCTGTTCACCACTTGGAATGATGCACTCCAAACAGGTGATCCACAGCAAGTTGCTGATCTCTACGCAGATAAATCAATTCTACTACCAACCGTCTCTAATGAGCTTCGCTTCACAGAAGCTGAAAAAGAAGACTACTTCGAGCATTTCCTAGAGAAGAAGCCAAATGGCACTATTGACGAAAGCTGGATCACCCTAGGCTGCAACACTGCCACCAATGCTGGGTTGTACACCTTCGAATACTCTGATGGCACCAAAGTACCGGCTCGGTTTACCTACACCTACCGCTGGAATGGCGAAGAGTGGGAGATTTCCTCCCACCACTCTTCTGCAATGCCAGAGGGAGCTAAATAACTAAGAGCCCCATCCCTCCATCCAACGCCCTTGTTGCCACCCTCGGCACCTGTGGCGTTTTTGGGTTATTCGCCCCTTTAAAGCTGGACCACCGACATAAGGGGCAGTTGCTGCAAACTATAATCCACTCCCCCTTAACTAGCTTTTCTTGCTCTGAGGTAAATAGTAATGGCGGGCTAGAAGTGAAAATGACAGCTCGATTCTTCCGACCAACCTAAAGCCAGGATGGATAATTAGGCTGCACTATTGCTTTCAACCCTGTAGTTGGGAGAAGCAAGCTGCACTTCTCACTAGGCAACATCTGTGGTAGCCCACACCCCCGAAAAGCATCTTGATTCCAACAGGCAACCAATCCCAGCTCAGAATCGAGCTGCTATTTAGGTAAACGAAACTCGTGCTGCTAACCATAGAGCTAAGATCAGCAGCTCGATTCCACACCACTACTCCCATAAAGCACCAACACCTCGTGAAATCCCTAGTACTGGGATGGTTCCAAACCGCACTATGGTTGCTGTTTTTAGAATCAAGCTGTCATTCTGGCCTAGCAAGCAGAACTAGCTAGCCCCACACTTGAGATCAGCAGCTCGATTCTCACACCATCCACCAAAACACCTGTAATCACTGCCCACCAAACACCGGCCACCTACCCGAGCACGTTCTGAAACCAAGGGCATCCCTTGCTCTCCAATATTACTTTAAGTAATATTGGAGGTATGTTCACTCACCTCATGATTTATACACAGGACTAATCATGACCCCACACAAACGTAGAAATCTCCTCATCTTTTGCACCATCGCAATCAGCTCTGGTTGGATCGGCTATGGTTTCGACCGATTAACCCATACCGATAGCAGCAGTGGAAACTCCCTCGGCGCTGGTATCTG
>JBHACV010000052.1:0-10018 GCA_041854705.1 Corynebacterium sp. | reverse complement strand
GGTGCATCTCGTGTGCGTGAGTTGTTTAAGCAGGCGCGGGAGAATAGCCCATGCATTATTTTCGTCGATGAAATTGATGCTGTGGGGCGGCAGCGTGGCTCCGGCATGGGGGGCGGTCATGATGAGCGTGAGCAGACGCTGAATCAGCTGCTGGTGGAGATGGATGGTTTCGGTGATCGGGAGGGCGTCATTTTGATGGCGGCGACTAACCGGCCGGATATCCTTGATCCGGCGTTGTTGCGTCCTGGTCGGTTTGATCGGCAGATTCCAGTGACTAATCCTGATCTCAAGGGTCGAGAGGCGATCTTGGAGGTTCATGCGAAGGGCAAGCCTTTTTCTAAGGATGCGGATCTTAAGGCGTTGGCTCGTCGTACCGCGGGTATGTCTGGTGCGGATTTGGCAAATGTGCTTAATGAGGCTGCGCTTTTGACTGCCCGTATCGGTGGCAATGTGATTACTGCGGATGCTTTGGAAGAAGCTACTGATCGTGTGGTTGGTGGGCCGCGTCGTTCGACCAAGGTGATTTCGGAGAAGGAGAAGAAGGTCACGGCCTATCATGAGGGTGGTCATACGTTGGCTGCTTGGGCGTTGAAGAATATTGAGCGGGTGTACAAGGTCACCATTCTTGCCCGCGGCCGCACAGGTGGTCATGCTATGACTGTCCAAGAGGATGATAAGGGCATGTATAACCGGGATGAGTTGTATGCTCGGCTTGTCTTTGCAATGGGTGGTCGTGCTGCTGAGGAGTTGGTTTTTGGTGAGCCGACTACTGGTGCGAGTGCCGATATTGAGATGGCCACGAAGATTGCTAAGTCTATGTTGGTTGAGTATGGCATGTCGCCGACTCTTGGTTTGGTCAAATATGGTGATGAGCAGGGTGATCCTTTCACTGGTCGTGGTAGTCAAGGGTCGTTGGAATATTCACCAGAGACGGCATCAGAGATTGATAAAGAGATGAAGTATCTCTTGGATAAGGCGCATACTGATGCCTATCGAATCCTTGCTGATTACCGTGATTACCTTGATAAACTCGCCGAGAAGTTGTTGGAAAAAGAGACGCTGCGGCGCCCTGATCTTGAAGCGCTTTTCGACGGCATCACTCCCCAAGAGGTTGGTGAAGTCTTCCCTGGTCAAGATGAACGGTTCCCGCGGCAGGAGGGGCGGGATCCTGTAAAAACCCCGACGGAGTTGGCTATTGAGCGGGGTGAAGAACCACCAAAGCCGTTTAGTTTATTGGATGCTTCTAAGGCGGCCCGCGCTAAGCGGCAGGCGGAGCTGGCGGAGAAGGCTCAGCAGCAAGAGCAGGTAGTGGCGGTAGTAGAGGCACCGCCGCAGGCGTTGTTCGGGAAGGATGTTTCGGAGAAGCAACCAGCACCAGCGCCTGTAACGCCGGAGACTCAAGCTCAACCAGCGGTGCCCCAGGAGTTGACGAAGGTAGATGTTGCTGAGGCGTCAGCTGCCAAGCAGGGTGATTCATCAGAGGCAGCTACGCAAGTCGCTGGGTCCTCTGCTACCCAGGATGAGGTGTCAGCAGATAAGCAGCCGGAGTCTGCCCCAGAAACGAAGGAGACGCCACTTCCGGTTTCGCAGGATTCGGCTAATACTAGTGTTTTCCCAGCGCAGCCGAAGAAATCGCGGTATGCTGGTTCGCCGCCGCCAGCTGGGTGGACGGTGCCAGGTGATAAGTCGGTTAAGCCATCGGAGGCGGATACTTCGGTGATTAAGGCTCAGAAGAAGGCGATTGCTCCCGAGGAGGAGATTGGTTTTAGGTTGCCAGAGCATGAGCGCACCGAAAATGAGTGGAAAGACCAGGATGAAGACCCAAAAGGCAAAGACGAGAAGGGGAGACCAAGTTAATGGGTACCTTTGATCAAGCTCGTGCCGAGGCGGCAGTGCGGGAGTTATTGCTTGCCATTGGTGAAGATCCTGATCGGGAAGGGTTGCAGGAGACTCCAGCTCGGGTGGCTCGTTCCTATGCTGAATTGTTTGCTGGTTTGCATACGGATCCAACTGAGGTGTTGTCGAAGACTTTCAATGAGGATCATCAGGAGTTGGTGCTGGTCAAAGATATCCCTATTTACTCCACCTGTGAGCATCATTTGGTGCCGTTTTTTGGGGTGGCGCATATTGGTTATATTCCTGGGACTTCCGGTAAGGTTACTGGGCTTTCCAAACTGGCCCGGTTGGTGGATATGTATGCCAAGCGGCCGCAGGTGCAGGAGCGGTTGACTAGCCAGGTGGCGGATGCGCTGGTGGATAAATTGGGGGCTCATTCGGTGATTGTGGTCATTGAGTGTGAGCATTTGTGTATGGCGATGCGTGGTATTCGTAAGCCGGGGGCCTCAACGACTACTTCGGCGGTTCGTGGTGGTTTTAAGCGAGATGCTGCCTCGCGTGCTGAGGTTCTGAGTTTGATTCGGGGTCGCTAGTGTTTGGCCCGGCAGCTGAGACGAAGGTGATGGGAATCCTCAATGTCACTCAGGATTCCTTTTCCGATGGTGGGCGGTTTATTGATTTCGATGCTGCTATTGCGCATGCGCATGAGTTGGTGGCCGATGGTGCAGACATTATTGATGTTGGTGGTGAGTCCACTCGGCCTGGTGCGACTCGGGTGCCTGAGCATATTGAGCGTGCCCGTGTGGTGCCGGTGATTGCTGCGTTGGCGAAGGAAGGAATTACCACCAGTGTTGATACCATGCGTGCGTCGGTAGCTGCTGCAGCAGCCGAGGCTGGGGTGAATCTGATTAATGATGTTTCCGGTGGTCAGGCTGATAAGGCAATGTTGTCGGTGATGGCTGAGACTCAGTTGCCGGTGTGTTTGATGCATTGGCAAACCGACAAATTTGGCGATGCGGTTGGTGCTGCTCATGATGGCAATATCCTCGCCGATGTCACGGATAAACTGCTTTCGCTTGTCGACGCCGCCACCGTTGCGGGTGTTGGTGCTGAGCAGATTTGTTTGGATCCTGGTTTGGGGTTTGCAAAAACCGCGGAGAATAATTGGGCGTTACTTCACGGTATGGATCAATTGATGGCTTTGGGGTTTCCGCTGTTGGTGGGGGCTTCTCGGAAACGGTTTTTGGCGGCCTTGGGGCCGCAGGTGGATGCGGCGACTGCGGCGGTGACAGCGATTGTGGCGCATCATGGGGCGTGGTGTGTTCGGGTGCATGATGTGGCAGCTTCGAAATCGGCGGTTGCGGTGGCAGCGCGGATTCGTCAGGGGGCTTGAGTCATGGCGGATCGTATTGAGCTTAAAGGTCTGAAGGCTTTTGGTTATCATGGGGTTTTCTCGGAAGAAAAACGCCAGGGCCAGGAGTTTATTGTCGATTTGGTTTGTTGGTTGGACTTACGTCCTGCTGCCGAGACTGATGATTTACAGCACACTATTAATTATGCAGACTTAGCAGAGTTGGCGTATCAGGTGCTCACTGGCCCGAGTTTTGATTTGATTGAGGCAGTGGCAGGCCGGATTGCTGACCAAGTGATGGAGCGTTATGCACAACTTTATGCGGTTGAAGTGACGGTGCATAAGCCACATGCCCCTATCCCACGGGAATTCCATGATGTGGCAGTGGTGGCTCGTAGGAGCCGACGATGATTCGGGCGGTACTGTCGATTGGGTCCAATATGGACGATCGTTATGCTTTGTTGGAGACGGTTTTTGCGGAATTTAAAACAGAGACCATAGCGGCTTCGGGGGTTTATGCAACACCACCGTGGGGGGTGACTGATCAGGATGAATTTCTCAATGCGGTGTTGATTGTTGAGGTGGATCAGACCCCGCTGGAGCTCTTGCGGCGTGGTCAGCAGTTGGAAGCAGCCGCGGAGCGTAAGCGCACACATCGGTGGGGGCCACGAACATTAGATGTTGATGTTGTTCAGGTCATTGATGACAATGGGGTAGAGGTGGTTTCTGAGGATCCCACCTTGATTTTGCCGCATCCGTGGGCGAACCGGCGGGCGTTTGTGTTGATTCCGTGGTTGGCAGCTGATCCAGAAGCAAAGCTTCTTGGTACACCGGTAGCACAGATCGTCGAAAAGCTAAGTGATGAGGAAGTCGAAGGGGTGGTTGCATTATGAAACCAACGCCGTTGGCTGGGCTTGTGGGGGTTGGTGGGTTCTTTGCCGCCGCGACACTCATTGTGGTGCAACAGTTTTATGCATCGATGGTGGCGGTGCCGACTTCGGTAGCGGTTACATTGTGGGCGCTGGCAGTGCTGTGTGGGTTGTTGGCGTGGTCGGTGCGGGGGAAGATTGCGGATAATCGCATTGGTTTTGATCGGTCGCAGCTAGAACCCACGTGGGTGGCGAATTATCTCATCATTGCGAAGGCATCGGCGTGGACTGGAGCGATCTTTACGGGTGTGTATGTGGGGATTGGGGTTTATGTCATTCCGAGGTACACAACATTGGTGGCTGCAGCTGACGATACCCCCGGGGTGGTGGCCGCTGTGGTGGGTGGAATCGCGCTCATAAGCACTGCTTTATGGTTAGAGCGCAATTGTACCGCCCCGCCTCCCCCAGATGGGGAAGCTGTCGGGTAGTTTAGTAGCCATGAGTGGACAACCATCACAAAAGGATTCCTCAAGGCCAAGTCGCTCCCAGCCACGAGGCGCTTCGGCAAAGCGGGATTCCAGCCAGCTGTTGTTGGTTGGTCTCATCGTCCTTGCCTTAGTGGCTAGTTTGGCGATGCTTTTTACCGGTAGCCTTAACCTGCTGAAATTGGCCATGCTAGCCGCCCTATGGGCAGCTGCCATTGGCGTGTTTTTAGTTATGCGTTACCGCAATGAGCTCACTGCTCAACAGGAGTTGCACTCCGCAGAGATTGAGCAGATCAAGGTGCGATTCGATGCGGATCAAGCTACCCGAGAGCTCGAGATGGAGCGGATCGCTGCGCAGCAGGCGCAGGAGACTACCAACGAGGCTTTGCAAGAGATCAAAAGCCAATTAGACGATGTGAAAAACCAGCTAGAAGAACTATCTGGCTACGCCATTATCGAGCCAACCATGATCCGTGCTGAGGCGCGCCGGATCTTAGAGCTTGAAGGGGAGGAGGGTTTGCTGCGCAACTTTGGCACTGATAGTATTTCCGATTTCTTATTGCGTGACGATGACGCGGGTTTCTCTCCGCACGGACATGACGCGGTTACTGCGGAATTCACCGAAGTTGATTCCAATGATTCGGTAGGGTCGGCGCAGTCCAGTTACAGCTCTACTAGTTTTGATTCTGGTTTTAGCAGTTCGACAACCAGCGCCAGCTGGAAGTTTGACGACCCTACCACTTCCAGTTCGTCCGATGATTCGACATCTGAACCCAAAGTGGAATCCAATCTGCCGCCAACCACCACTCCTGGTGATCCATTGGGTACGAGTCGGGGTCGTCGCCGCCGTGATGAGCATTCCTCTGGTTTGAGTGTTGCTGATCTGTTGAAGCGGAAAGATACTTAATGGCCATACGGCCACGTTTGTCGGTTGCTGTGGTCGGCCAGCCCGATATCGGCATGTTGCTGGCAGCTAGGGGACATCGTGTGATGTACCTTTCGCCTGCCCAGTTATTGGCTGGCACTGACCTTGAAGCCATAGACCTATTTGTGGTGGATCTGCCAGAAGAATCAATATCAGAGGTAGTTGCTCAATTGCCAGCAGGTGAAAAACAACTGCTGGGGATTCACAGCTTAAACCCCGCCGTAATTTCTGTGGCGGCATCATATGGTGGGGTGGGTTTTGTTTTTGCGCTGTCTGGTGCCGATCAGTGTGTGCTCACTGCTGGTGATGAATTGGCTGGTGCTGTAGCGGAATTATTGTTTTCCGAGGCGGCGATCGCTGCTGAGCTTGTTTCATCAACCGACTATGGCCGGGTAGTTGCGTACCGACTGGTCCCTTCTGTGTGTGCACTAGTGGCAGCAAAAATGACCGGTAATGAGGCTGATGAAAACTACCATCGCTTTGTGGACTTGCGTGCTGCAGCTTTATGGCTTGCGCCTGAGGATAGGGACTTGTTTGTTTCAATGGTTGAATACTTGGCGAAGGACTAAGTGTGGCATTTCAATTTGGTAGCGCAGTCGAAGTGACTGATGAAGCACAAATGGGGACCTATTCTCGCGTCTTTCGTTCCAAGGGGCATCCAGTGGTACTGGTATGCCTGAAAAATGGTTTTCACAGTGGCCACGCCGCCTTGATTCGCGCTGCCCGTCAAATACCCGGGAAGGTGCTTGTTGTCGCGGCAGGGCCGTCAATAGCTTACTCGGTCCTCGAACGCGAAAAAGTGGACTTGGTTTTTCGCTACACCGATGAGCTGTTATGGCCGCAGGGGCTGCGCACCACGCTGACTGTTTCCGATCACGGCTTGGAGGACCCTGCTGCATTAGGGGTTGAGGTTTCCCGAATCCTCGCCTTATCGGGAATCATTAGGCCCACCGATCTGTTTATAGGCGAGAAGGATTACGAACTGTTGGTGGGCATCGGGCGAGCAGTAGCTGACTTCCACTTAGGCATTAAGGTGCATTCCTTGCCGACGGTTCGTGCCGCCGATGGGGTGGCGCTATCACTATCCCAAGCTGAGTTAGGGCCGGAGTATCGCGATCAAGCGGTAGCGGTGGCAGCAGCGTTAACTGCTGGAGCACATGCCGCAGCAGCTGGTGCGGCGGCGGTGCTAGATGTAACCCGCGAAGTATTGGCGGCAGCTGGTATCACTGAGCTGGACTACTTGGTATTAAAATCACCCACGCTTCATGAAGTAGCAGAAGTTGGGGATGCTCGATTATTGGTTGCAGTCCAGCTGGGTGGGGTTCGACTGATTGATAATGTGGGGGTCCCATTGGGCATTGGCTTTAAAAATATTGAGGCCTAACTCTACCTACTTTAAGGTAGCTGCCAAAATACTAAACATATGCTTAACGTTTTATGCCAGTGGGGGTGAGTGGGTGTAGAGCAAATAGGGTAATTGCTATCGCTAAATTTTCTAAAATTTAATAGCAAATTTGAACTTTATGAAAAATCTCGATTCACACTGCGGGTAAATAGATTCATGCTAAAGCTATTATTTTTCATACATGCGCCCAAAAGTCGTTATAACTTATTTTCAAGTTAAAAACTACTGGGCGTATAATGAGAAAAAATACTAATTGCTACATTCTTTCCTGAGTATTGCATTTAAGGAGGAAACAAGATGTGGCAAAAGCTGCGGCATTCGAATTGGGAAAACTTATCAAGAGTTAACCAAGTTGAATACAGGGCAAACAGCAATGAGATTTTTCGATCACCCAAGACCGCGGCCAAGCAGAACTATCACATCTGTTTTCTGCCAGCACCTGCCGGGAAAGTGGTGTGGTAGTCAAGTGCATTTAAATCCACGTTGTAGCGGGTATTCCGCACAGATTAGCGCGCCAATTTATAAGCTGCGGCGTCGAAAACTCTCCCAACAACTAGGCTGGCACCACCAGCAGTTCAACACCGCTAAAAGCAAGACTGACCAGAAACATTCCGACTGATCCGCATCAGGCCAGTACAGCAGGAAGGAGATAAAAAGCAGCCAGCTCACCAAAAGCTGACTGCTTGTCGAAGGCAAAACCACCGATTGCGATCGGTGTCTCGTCGAACCGGATAGAAATTAAACCAATTGTTTATCTTCCATTTCTTTCCGGGTGGGTGGATTTGCACCAGTTCGAGTGCAGTTAACCGCAGCAGCGGCAGCAGCATAAGAAGCGATCTCAGACCAAGTGTGATCTGTAAAAGCAGAAACCGCCTTCCGTACCGGTTTTCCAGCACAACGGCGGTGAATCTCAGCTAGGAGACAGCCCATGACAGTATCACCCGCTCCAATAGTGTCCAGCACGGTCACATGAGGAGCTGGCACCTTAATGTATCGATCGCCAATGAAGACCTTTAGTCCTTCACCACCACACGTGACTACCTTAATCGTGGCTTTCGGGCCAGAAAGGAAGACCTCTTCCTCGTCGGAAAGCTTCAATAGGTCCACATACGGGAACAAGGAGTATAAAAACTCCCGGTGCTTGTCAGTGGCATAGAACGGGCGGATATTAGGATCAAGGGCGATAAAAGCACCTTGCTTAGATTGCTGGCGCAATAACTCTGCATAGCGTGAAGCACCTGGTTCAAGCGCGAGCGAGACTGTGCCGAAACATGCGATGTCGGTAGACAGATCCTTCACAGGTTCAAACAGGCGGTCCGCCGTTCCCTCAACATAGAAAGAATAAGAAGCACTGCCATCCGGGTTCAAAGAGGTTACCGCTAAGGTGGTTGGCTCAGTACCACGTTGTACCAGTGAGGTATCAACTCCCTCTGCCTCAAGCCGATCAATAAGAGCATTGCCGAAATTGTCGGTTGATAACCGAGACAGGAATTGGGTTTCTTCACCTTGCCGAGCAGCAGCGATAGCCACATTAAAGGGGCCACCACCAAGCGCCGGAACCAACGAGGCCAGCCGCAGGTCGGTGGTACTAGAATCACGCGCAGAAATAGGAACGAGGTCGACGAGTCCTTCGCCACAAACAGTAATCATGATGCTAGTCTAATTGGCCTGGAGATTTTTTGATGCCGGGGGTGCCAGCACCAAGGCAGGTAGAGTTTCGACTAAGCCCAGCTAATGCACTATTCTTAGTTGGCGTGACGGACGCAAATAACACCAAAACCAAGCCCACCGTAACCGCGGATATGCCAGAACAACTGCGCATTCGCCGTGAAAAGCGGGAACGGATTCTAAACGACGGCGGTGAGGCCTATCCAGTCACTGTTGATCGCACAATCAGCATAAGTGAATTACGCAACAAATTCGTGGTCCTCTCCGAAAATGAGGAACCGGCAGGCGAGGAAGGCGTGACCTACCTGCGTGCTGGTGATGAAACCGATGTCGAAGTCGCCATTGCCGGGCGAGTGCTATTCATCCGTAATACCGGCAAGCTATGCTTCGCCGCGCTACAAGAAGGAAACGGCACTCAAATACAAGCCATGCTGTCACTGGCGGTAGTCGGCCAAGAGCGATTGAATGCCTGGAAACAAGACGTCGATTTAGGCGATATTGTGTCGGTGCGAGGGAAGGTTATTGCGTCGAAACGCGGTGAATTGTCAGTACTAGCTACCACCTGGCACATGGCAGCGAAGGCACTGCGGCCACTGCCAGTGGCATTCGCTGAGATGAGCGAGGACATGCGAGTGCGGCATCGCTACACAGACCTAATTATGCGGGAAAAGGCACGTGAGAACGCCATGACACGAATCAAGGTTATGCGGGCGTTGCGTGATTTTTTGGAATCCCAAGGATTTGTGGAAGTGGAGACTCCAATGCTGCAGACCCTGCATGGCGGGGCAGCAGCGCGACCATTTATGACCCACTCGAATGCACTTGATATTGATTTATACCTACGCATTGCCCCAGAGCTATACCTCAAGCGCTGTGTCGTAGGAGGCATTGAACGGGTCTTTGAAGTCAACCGTAACTTCCGCAACGAGGGTGTGGACTCTTCCCACTCCCCAGAATTCGCCATGCTGGAAACCTACCAAGCATGGGGAACCTACGAAGACTGCGCTGAGCTGATTAAAAACCTAGTGCAGTCTGTAGCCCGTGCTGTCTTCGGTTCCACTACTGTCACACTTGCTGACGGCAGTGAGTACGATCTTGGTGGCGAATGGCCAGTCATTGAGATGTACCCCTCACTCAACGAAGCGTTGCAACGTAAATTCCCAGGTCAGCCCGAGGTTACAGTGGACTCCACGGTCGAAGAGCTAAAATCGATCGCCGCGGTGATCGGCCTTGCAGTGCCAGAGAAGGGCGGCTGGGGACACGGCAAACTAGTAGAGGAAATCTGGGAGTTACTATGCGAAGATCAACTTGCAGGGCCCATCTTTGTCCGCAACTTCCCAGTGGAGACCTCTCCGCTGACCCGTCAGCACCGTTCCATTCCTGGGGTAACCGAAAAATGGGACCTATACGTGCGCGGATTTGAACTCGCCACTGGCTACTCCGAACTGGTCGATCCGGTCATCCAGCGCGAGCGCTTTG
>JBHACV010000051.1:0-9871 GCA_041854705.1 Corynebacterium sp. | reverse complement strand
GTGGTGAAAGTTGATGGTGCTGCAGTCTTAGTGAAAATCGCAGGAGACGACCCAGAATGGGTTGATAAGGTTATTGATGTTGCCGCTCATGATGATCCAGCAGCAATGCGGGAATGGGTAATTGAACTCATGCCAGTAGTCAACCAAACCCAATGGAACCGAATAACAAAATTACTCATCACCGAAGATGCAGTGAAAATGACAAAAATCGGCAGAAGAAAACTAGCCGATACACTCACAAAGAAAAACCTCACCATCTGGATACCAAACGAAAATGAAATAGCCCCTTCCCAACACCAGTAGTACAAAGTTTGCATGCGTTTTTATTCTCAGTATCAGGCTTTCCTCTCGTCTCTCTTAGCTTCCCCGACTCCTCAAGTACCTTCTAAGTATGACGTTGCCTAGCCTTGACCAGTTATCTGCTGAATTTCTCCAGCAACCACATAGCGATCGCATTCGAAAAGTGGTAGCCATAGCGCAGAAGCATGAGAATAATCCTCTGCTACCAGACTGGCTTGACTCGTTAGCTAAGTTATCTAGTTACCATGCAACAATGGTGGTCGCGGCATCACGAGCGATTGGTGCTACTGCGCAGCTGGTCAAGCTTGCCCAGCATCCTGCAGCGCGAGTGCACAAACCAGCACGGGCACTGCTACCGCTGAGCGCTGATGGTTACCTCGACTTGCCAATCGCCGAGCGTCGAAAAGTCGAAGTTCGGCTTCGGCAAGAACACCGTACTGATATTATCGCTCAATTGCTACAACTTCCGCTTTCGGACGGGGATAAAGCTCGCCTATTAACCGCCGCTGATGAGACCACCGCAGCACAGTACCTCGCAGATTTGAGCGATCTTATCCCCTCGGTTGCTCGATTTGGCCAACGACATCCACGACTAGTCCTTGCTGAGCTTCGGCGCCGATTGACTGATGCCGCACCCAAAATCAGGGATGAGGCGTGGAACTGGGCAGCACCAGCATTTCGAGAATTGAGTCTGAATTATCCAGCTGAGCTATTAGAACTGCTATATACTTCCGGGCCATCGAACATTCTCCCATATGAGTTGAACCCGTTCCTAGGTATCTTGCTACAGCAAGATAGCCCAAAAGTGGTAGATTTGCTGTGCCGTTCGCCGTGGGCTGCTGGCTTCACGAACAATTGGCAGAGAACGAAACTGCTGCAGTGTATTCGACGTCGCCGCCACTTGCTAAGTCACGAGCAACTGGTCGCGCTAGCCCATGCACACCGCGATGAGGATCACATCCTAGCAGCACTATTGCGCGCCTTGCCGCCCAGTCAGCGTGAGGCGGTCTTTACTGATGCATTCAAAGGGATTTCACTCGCCACCCGCACGTGGTCAGAAGAAATGCTAGAGGCATTACCTCAGGGTATCCGAGAATCGGAAGCCTATCGCATGAGTCAGCTCGACTCTTATGCTCATCCAATGCAGCAGTTACAAATAGCCGCGTATTGCTCGTTTGCTCGGGCCCGCGAAGTCGCCACAGGTACATTGCACGCAACCAATGCGGAAGAACGAGCTCTTGGCTTAGCGACGATAATCCGAGCCGCGGGACATAGTCGTAACCAATCAGATATCACCGAAGCACTCCAACTTTTAGACCGCATCCATAATGAACAAGACCCAGTTCGATCGGTAGTCATTCGTGCTATTGCCACAATTCCAATCGCGCTTTTAGATCTTGATCCGATTATTCGACTCGGCCGCACCATACTTGCTGCCCGTGATAGTTCCACAGAAACCTTGCAGCTTTTGAGTGAAATTGCCTGGTCGGCTCTGCTGCATTCAGCGCAATCAGGAAAAATCAACACCCAGGCAGCTGAGTTTTTAGCGGTTACCACTCAAGATTCGTGGGTTCAGGGAATCCCTCATCAGCTTCCTCTACCTAACAATACGGTTGATACCCTCATCGCCGCTCTGGAACCTGCACTGATATTAGCTGCCAAGCAGCAAAAATATCAGTCGGTTTTGCGGCTAGCCACAAGCCTTGGGCACAAAGCCTGGGGCCAACCGGTATTAGATAAGCTGCTTGAACAAGCAATTTCAGCGCGATTTGATCATATCCAGATTCAAGCGATCAATCTTTGGTTAGATAATCCCCAAACTCGGCGAGAACGGGTTGCAGCATTGCTCAAAATCGATCCAACTTTTATTACACTCCCTCGAGTCCAAACTGCCATTTGTTTGCACCGACAAGACCTAGTACCCCAGTTCTATCACCCCAAACCGCCCAAAGGCCGTTTTTGGAAAGGCAAGAAAAATTATCTTCCATTCCTTACTGGGCCCTTCTTTGGCTGGCTTCCCGAGCATATAGCTGCCTATACTCAGGCGCTAGGCACCATGTGCTCAGACCAGAACCAGCCTCACACCATTCGGAATTCAATCGCAACTATCGCGCGGTTGCCCGGTACCACGGTGCGCGACCTAGAACCATTTTTAGCCAGCGATCAGGTACCAGTTTCAGAAAGTGCGCTTGCTAGCTTAACTTTTATAGACGATCCCACCACCTCACTAAAGGTGTTAACACAGTTTGCCAACACTGATCGAGCACGGGTAGCAATGTATTCTGCTAGTGCCTGTGCGCTACGAGCTAACCCCAACTATGCCGCACAGCTCATGTATGGCGTTTTGAATAGCTCAACCAAAATCACGTCGAAAAAGGAAGCACTGCGGATACTCGCACAACTCCACAGACCCGAAACTGCAACTTACTTGGCACAGACATGTACCAATCAGGCATTACACCCAGATGTTCGCATTGCCGCTGGGCGGGCCTTGCTTTCTTATCTTGAACAGGAGCGATCGTGGCAGGCGCTACAGTCACTCGCCTACTGTGGTCGAGATGCAGCCTTGGAGTTATCCCGGACTCACCCAAAAACACTAGCCTGGCGACACCGAACTCGGTTTGCCACACTACTTCAGTCGCTCAACCCCGAACCTGAAGTGCTAGAAAATCTTTCAAAGTGGGCTGAGTATATCGATGTGGTTCAGCTTAATGAATCAGTGATTAACACACCTGGCCCAATCGCTCGTACCGCCATCAACACGATCATCCATGCAGCGCATCGTGCTTCTGATTGGTCCTCGCATCTGCAGATTGTACAGAGTCTTCTTGAAGCATCCCGTTCCGATTTTGAGCCTAATGCCGAAGAACATGCTGACATTCCACACGCCCAACGGCTGGAAAATCTTGTTCTTGGATTGATCCCACAGACAGGAACCGAATTACTGTGGCACCGAGAGCATCTGAAAGCACTCACCCAGACCTTAGGAACCAGCAGGGATGTTCTCCACCTCACTTGGCATGTTCAACTTGCTGCTATCGATTGGACTGATCCACTCCCCGACCTGCTGGAGGTGTCGGCTAGCTTAGATGACATTTCCAGAGTAGCAGAACTGATTGCTTTTGCTGCCAAGGCATTCGAACAAGCTTGGAAGGAAAATCTGCTCAGTTCTTTTAACCTCGATGTGGTCAAGGCATTACAAGCAAGTAATCAGCCAGGTGCCGCCACCTTAGCATTGTCCATGGTATTGACCGAAGGTTATAGCAATGGTTGGGAAAAACCGTGGCGAGACCAGTTGCGCCAGCTGCGCCGCCATCCAATCGGGGCAATTGCTATCCATGCTCAACTGTCCTATACCGTTGCGGACTGACCCACAAATAAAGTGGCTCTTTTGATTTTGAGGTACGTTGTGCTGACCGACTGAAAGTGGGAATCAAGCTACATCTCCTGTTTGCGATTGTGTGGTTGACGGAATCAAGCTGCACTTTTCACCCAGTAATATCGGTGACGACCCTACGCATTTGAGAAAAGCAGCTTGATTCCGCTAGGCAACCAGTCATAGCTTGGAATCAAGCTGCCATTCCGGTGGACGAAGCCTGCTTGGTTAACTACAAGACTTAAGAAAAGCAGCTTGATTCTCACACCCACCGATCCCATAAAGCACCGAAAACCTCGCGAAACCCTTGGTACTGGGATGGTTATGAGCTGCACTATGCTTGGCTGCTTTGGAATCAAGCTGCCCTTTGGATGTGCCAGGCAGAGTCAGTTAGCCCCACATTTGAGAAAAGCAGCTTGATTCCCTATCTCAGTTCCACATCAGCCCAAAGAATCAAGCTGCCATCCCCACTTCCAGTCCATTACCTATCCCCAACTAGAAGAGTTATTAAAGTCCGGTTCCTTCTAGGAAAGAACCGGACTTTTGCTGAATACTAGTGTGCAAAGTGTCGGGCACCAGTCAGGTACATGGTTACCCCAGCAGCCTGAGCCGCCTCAATAACCTCGGCATCCCGAATAGAACCACCTGGTTGTACTACTGCGGTCACCCCAGCGTCGGCAAGTACTTGGAAACCATCGGCGAAGGGGAAGAATGCATCAGAAGCAGCAACAGCACCTGTGGCACGGTCTTGATCACCAGCGAGGCTATTAGCACGCTCCACCGCAAGTTTGGCAGCATCGACTCGGTTGACTTGGCCCATGCCCACCCCAACAGTAGCGCCATCTTTGGTCAACAATATGGCATTAGATTTGACTGCCCGTACTGCCCGCCAAGCAAATTCCAATTCAGCTAGTAGTTCATCAGAAGCGGGTTCACCAGCAGCTAGCGTCCAATTGGTGGGGTTATCCCCATCTGCGGTAATCTGGTCACGCTCTTGGAGGAGTAAGCCGCCAGAGATTTCCCGGCCTTCAATCCTAAGTTCAGAAGGTTTTGGAGCAAGCAGTACCCGAATGTTTTTCTTCTGGGACAAAATCTCTACTGCACCATCTTCATAGCTGGGGGCGATGATGACCTCGGTAAAAATTTCGGACACCTGCTTTGCCATTTCCACCGTCACCTCACGGTTAGCGGCGATCACACCGCCGAAAGCTGAGACTGGGTCACAGGCATGGGCATTGCGGTGCGCTTCAGCAATTGATGTATCAGAAACTGCAATGCCACAAGGATTGGCGTGTTTAATAATTGCCACACATGGACGCTGGTGGTCCCATGCCGCGCGCCAAGCTGCATCGGAGTCAGTGTAGTTGTTGTAGCTCATTTCCTTTCCATGTAGCTGTTTGGCTTGCGCCAGCCCAGTCTGTCCAGTTTGAATATACAAGGCCGCAGCTTGGTGTGGGTTTTCACCATAGCGCAACACATTGGAACGGGAATAAGTACCACCAATCCACTCTGGGAAGGTATCCTCGCCGGTCTGATCGCCTAACCACGATGCGACCGCAACATCATAGGAAGCAGTGTGGCGGAAGGCCTCAACTGCTAACTCGGTACGCTCGGCGCGAGTAAAGCCACCAGCTGTTAGGGCGGTACGGATAGCGTCGTAACGCGCAGGCGAAACCACGACCGCCACTGATGGATGATTCTTAGCAGCAGCGCGCACCATCGAAGGCCCACCGATGTCGATTTGTTCCACACAGGCATCAAAATCTGCACCAGAGGCAACGGTTTCAGTAAAGGGATAAAGATTGACCACGACCAATTGGAAGGGTTCAATATCTAACTCAGCCAATTGTGCAAGGTGATCTTCTTTGCGGGTATCCGCTAGAATCCCGGCGTGCACCCGTGGATGCAAAGTCTTTACCCGTCCTTCTAGGCATTCTGGGAAACCGGTTAGCTGGTCCACAGGAGTAACCTCAATCCCCAGCGCCTGAATCTTCGCAGCTGTGGAACCAGTGGAGACAATCTCCACGCCCTCTTTGTCGAGTGCGGTGGCAAGTTCTTCCAATCCGGTCTTGTCATACACACTAATCAGTGCGCGTTTGATTGCTTTGCGATCACTCATGAATAAAGCTAACCTCTCCTGTTTGCTTGTCTGCTACCTTGGCGGAGTTGAGTAGTTTAACAATGAGTTTACGCTCAACCCGTTTAATTCTTTCGTGTAGCTCGGCCTCGTTCTCCCCCGGCTCGATCTCTACGGCTTCCTGCGCAATGATGGTGCCAGTATCGACCCCTTCATCAACGAAATGCACAGTCGAACCTGTGATTTTCACGCCATATGCCAATGCATCACGTACCGCGTGCGCTCCGGGGAAAGATGGCAACAGTGCCGGATGAGTATTAATAATCCGACCGCCGAACTTATCCAAAAATGGTGTACCAAGAATCTTCATAAAACCTGCCGATACCACCAACTCGGGCCCCAGCTTTTCGACGACTTCAGCCAGTCTATGGTTCCACTCATCCCGATTGGCACCAGTGTGCAGCTCGACTACCTCTGTTGGTATTCCGGCTTGGACTGCCCGGTGCAAAGCTGGGCAGTCCACATCAGCAACAACCCCAACAACCTGGTACTTTCCTTGACTATCAATGATCGATTGCAGCAGTGTGCCTGATCCTGAAACGAGGACCACTATCTTTATTGGTATTGAGGTGTCAGTCACAGGTTTTCACTTTAGCCGGTTGCGCGCCAACCTTCTACTTTGGTCCCTCTTCTACCGGATCATTGGTAACCACCCGCAGAACTGGCCCGTTCTCCGATTGTGGCTGATCGGACTCTATTTGTTCTGCCGCTACAGCCGAATCGGTTAGGGATGACTCTGACTCTGACCTAATAGATTCAACTGTTAAATCTGGTACAGGACGAAGTGTAACCGTGCCCTCTGGGTCTGCTGATTCCGCGCCCACATCCTGTACCGCATGATCCGATTCTGTGCTGAGCTCGCCCAGCTCAGAATCTGTTTCAGCATCTTCAGTGGCGTCTGCTATCGATGCAACCTCTTCTGTGACAGCTTCTTCTGCTACTACCTCGGCCAGTTGTTCGTCAGCTAGCTCTGGATCGAAATCACCCACCTCGGCATCAAGCTCTTCTTCGGCTGCTAGGTCCATCTTTTTATTTTCTTCAGGTTCGGTGGTCTCTTCTGCTGCTGTAGTCTCAGCACGACGTGGAAGTAACACTCCAACTACACCAATGATGACTCCCACAATAAATGCCCACAATCCTAAAAAGCCCGTCGCAAGGAACACGTTCGGACCGGTTGAACCGTAGACGCCCAACTGTCCCCTCGTAAAAACGCTGAGCACTAGGCTAAACAGCATGACAAAGCCGACGAAAACTGGGATTTCCACCAACCGTGGTACGTGTTTGACAAGAGCGAATACCGCCGCCAAGGGGGCGATCACCAATAACACCAAAGCAGCAGGATGCGCGGTAGCAGGAATACCTGCCAACAGTGGCAAAGGCGGTAGCGGCACCATATCCACATTGAAAATAGTCACCATCCCCTCGCCAATGACGAACTCACCACCAGCAGCCACCGCCAATGTCGCAATGGCAATATTGGGCAAATACAGAATAGACAAAACAATGGCAGCTACCGCCCCCCACCCTTGATACAGCGCGAGGATGTCCACAAAGGTTTCGTAATGAAAGATAATGGAGCCGATAAACACCACGGTAGAAGCAATCAAGGCAAAGTTGAGCATCTTCGCAGCGTTGATTGCTTGATCGACCATCCACTCAGGAATGCCAAACCGTCGAGCTAAAGCACGCCACAACCGAATTCCCATACCAACGACAAGTGCAACTAGGTGCAGTAATAAGGTACGAGCTACCGCGATGGCCACATTTGGTGAAGAAACTTCATACACCGCTGAGGCATCTAGCAAGGTGCCACATGCCATGAGCGTCAATACCACTGGCACACCCAGCACACAGGCAGAAAGCATGCCCAGATCCATGAGGCTTACTCGATCTTTGATGGCTTTGTGCACTCGGGCACTCACCCCCATGGCCAGTAGTGCCGCAGGTAATAATGGTAAGAAACCGAAGGTGTACCCCATCCCCACCACTGGAACAGCATTAACCACCAACCAAGACTGGGCAATAGTCGCAGCCAATGCCCCCATGGGAGTTGAGGTCACTAGCAGTGCAATAATGGCAATGGCAATGACCACGCCTAAGGCTAAACCATTGGGAAATAGCGCCACAGGCAAGAACTTACGCAAGCGTGTGCGCCAGGTCGGGTCTGGTGCTTCTACTTCAACAGGGGTAGTTGGTGTTGACGTTTTCCGAATTCGGCCGCCAGGTCGCGAACTTGCCTCGGTGGACTGCCCCGCAGGACGGCTTCGGGGCCGACGGGTGGGACCAACACTGGGGCTCGTCTTTTTGCTCATTCCTTACACTCTAGTTTCCCAAGAGTGCTTCCCGGGGGTGTGACTTGGCCGGAAAAGTACCCAACTTTGAGGTCAATTCTGAAAAATTCTCAAAAATTCTGCATCGAAAAAATCTTATGCATTCATAAAGGTCAGACAAACCATTTCAAGAAAACTCTAAGAAATCGACTTTGATAATGCCGTATTTTTTCCAAAACGGGTTGCTTGTGTCTTTTAAACCGGCTACTGTTACCTCTCGGAAGATAACAAAACAGTTACAAATCGATGCGAAGTAACCACACTTTGTAACGGACCGTAACTAAGGATCGACAAGAAGTAAGGGAAGTAGGGCTCATGCAGCAGAAGCGGCCAAGCAATGGTGGCAAACACCGCAAGCAGACCACTCCAGTAAAGGGACGTGTAGCGTTCGTAGCCGCCGCAACCGGTGTTGTCTCCTCTGCAGGCGCCTCTGGCGCCGCTCTAGCCCACGCGGCAGATGCAGAAGCGGTAGGAATCAATCTCGCATCGAACGAACTCGAAGCCCTTGGCGTATCCGCCCCACAGATCTTAGAGATCGCCGAATTCAAGCCAGTCGTAAACCTTGAAGACCAACTAAGTAAGGCCGTGGAATACCACAGCCAGTACATACAAGCTGATGAGCTAGCCCGTACCCCCAAGGTCACTGTAGCAAAGCCCGCTGAAGGTGCTTTCACCTCTGGTTACGGCCCCCGCTGGGGTACCTTCCACAGCGGCATCGATATTGCCAACAGCGTGGGCACCCCCATTTTGGCCGTTATGAGCGGTACCGTCATCGACTCTGGCCCCGCTTCAGGCTATGGCCAGTGGATCCGCATCCAACACGACGATGGCTCCATGAGCGTCTATGGCCACATGGAAACCCTTAATGTAAGTGTTGGCCAGCGAGTTGAAGCTGGCCAAGTTATCGCCGGTATGGGCAACCGTGGCTTCTCCACCGGTCCGCATCTACACTTCGAAATCCACCCCACCGGCAATGGCGCTGTTGATCCAGTCCCGTGGTTTAATGAGCGTGGTATCTCAATCTCTTAATTATCTTCCATTCTTCACTTACCTCCGCCCGATTTCGGCGGAGGTTTTGTCGTTTTAACTAAACACCATTAATTTACTTTAATCACACTAGTTAACTAGAGTTTTTGCAGGTTGAACGCAATTGAATGGCGGTCAATTCGACCGCCAACCCGCTTTACACCCATAAGGGGTGTTACATCCATACCCCTTTACTCGACATTTGCCATTAGCCCTGATCCTTACTCAAACTAGCCCTTTATAAGAATGCAGCCTGACTTTTGCTAAATTCTCCTCAAAATAATTTCAGTTAATTAATACTAATTACATAAGTGTAATTTATGTTACCTATGGGGCTAAATTTAAATCTGAGACTTTTGTTAGCTAAATTCTATACTCGGTTTAAACGTGACTCACGGGAAAACCCCGTAAAAAGGTTCACTACCCCCTTGTTGAAAAATCAGTTACCCAGTAACTTTTAAAGTAAGTTACTCAGTAACTAAGCTATCTTCCCACGTCAGTACGGCACTTCCCGACACTTTGGAGCCCCGTTATGGCTATAAAACACGCACTTTTGGCATTGCTTTCCAAACAGTCGAACTCGGCGAGCGGCTTACAACAAGCTTTCCATGAACTTTTTGATAACACCCAGCCACTGAATATTGGCCAAGTTTCCCAAACACTACATAGGCTTGAGCGTGATGGATTAATCTCTGATACCGG
>JBHACV010000050.1:0-4458 GCA_041854705.1 Corynebacterium sp. | reverse complement strand
CGCCCAACAAAACAACAACTGGCAATAGGTTAACCGTGTGGGAGGCATGCTCCTCCGCCGCGAGATAGGTAAAAGCCATGACTTTAAAGCCTAGCGGACCTTAAGCTGATAAATATAGTGCTACCGTGTGTCAACCAGTGTTTTTCCTCGCTTATCGACGCCCACCTCACCGCTCCCCTTCCGTCTTAAGCATATGAATGGAAAGAGCGGGCGGACCAAGAAGAGAAGTCATCTTGCTATAAGGGGCTTGAGGTGTCCGCAAGTGGGGTATTTGCCAAGGTAGAAGCTTGAGGCTTATTCAACTATTGGAGAAACATCACCCTAACAATGTTTCTTTGGCAAGCTCACTGCACTATCTTTTCTCCAGTTCAAATGTGATAAATAATTCTGGTGAGAAAACCTCCTTGGCAAGTTAAATCCAGCCTTTCTCTCGCGCTTTAAGATATGCCTCAAATCTGTTTTGTGCTTCCAGTTTCGCCATTGCTGACGATAAATAATTGCGGGTCGTTCCTATCGCTAGATACACCATTGCGGAAATATCCTCTACTGAACCCCCTTGTCCTGCAGCTTCAATGACTTCAGCTTCCCGCTCTGTAAGTGGACTGTCTCCCGCTGAAATTGTCATTGCCGCAAGTTCTGGGTCAATATATCGCTTATTTGCACACATGGTGCGAATCGCCGCCGCAAACTCTTCTGCCGATGATGTTTTGGGAATAAATCCCTGCACTCCTACTTTAAGAGCTCGTTTTAGTTGGCGTGGACGCGAATGACTGGTGACTATAAGAACCTTCGTTTCTGGTGTTATCGCAAGAATCTGCTCCGCCATCTCCACCCCGTCGATGCCGCCCAATTGCAAGTCTGTGACGCATACATCAGGTACTGGTTTTTCCGCGTCATACAACTCACTCCACCACTTCACAACCGCTTCGCCTGAGCAAAAACTCGCCACAACCTCCAAGTCATCATCCAAGCCCAACAATGTTGCCAACGACGACGCGATTAACGTTTCGTCATCCACCACAACAATAGAAATCATGGTATTCCCTAACCCCATTTCAATTCGACGCTAAACTCCGGTGGGTTTCCCGTTATTACTATCTGGGCCCCGATGGTAGCCGCCTGCTGCCGCAACACGGCTAAACCACCCATCTGCCCAATCGCGACCATAGCCCCGTCGTTAGTAACAGTGACACTTTGCGGCGCGAGTTGAAACGTAACCGTTGTAGCATTGGCGTGCTTAACAACATTTGTTGCCGCCTCCCGAATAAACCAAGCAGCAGTATCATGGCAGCGAAGTGGAATAACAGAAATATCCCCTGTGACTTCCACGGTTATCCCTGCTGACGACAGCAACGAACAGGCACCTTCAAGTTCCCGCTTCGGATCAATACCTCGGTATCCCTCTACTACCTGTCCCATATCAGTACGGGATAACCGAATAAGTTTTTGCAACTGCAGCAATTCTTCCGTGATGCGGGGATCCCCTTTCTTATCGAGTGCAATCGCCAATTCTGTTTTCACCGACATTGCTGCAAGGTGCTGCCCCAACGTATCATGTAGCTCTTGTGCAAATCGCAACCGCTCCTCACTCACCTGCAACCTAGACTCTAGATTACGAGCCCGGTCAATCTCCTTGACCATCTTCGAGGACCAGACCGATACTCGACTGGTTCCCACGACGAAAACTGTAAACGCACCAATCATGATCGGGGAATTAATAATCTCATGGTCAATAACCCCAAAAGTCACAATTGCGGCAATGATCGTTTTCACCCACGGATATCGGAAAAACGTGGAATAGACCAATCCCACACAACTGAAAGCGAAAACTACTGCACCCGACATCAAGGGTGATACCCCTTGTGCTTTGGAAAACACGGTTACAAGCAAAGCGATGCCTACTGTAAGCCAAAATAGGCTAACCCCTATGTTCTCCCAGTTATCAACACTGGGCCGCTGTTTGGAATTAAGTTCCGGCACCCGCTCTAAAACGACTGTGACCACGAGGAAATTAACAAGTGTCACCACCATCCAAAACACGGTACTGAAGTCAAGCGTCACCGAATCTCTAGTTTTCCATGCTGGCTGAAAACACAGAAAAAGCAGCATGATAACACCCGCATGCAATGACCATCGCATATAAAAGATGAACTTATCCACGTTGCTTAGTTTCTGTAACCAACGATGCAACGCATCAAGGGATTTCATAACAAACGATCTTACAAATCTGACTACCGATTAGTTTCCCATTTCATATATTTAGCTGCCACCCACACCAATGCAACAGCCCAAGCCACCAGCAGCAACAAGGGATACAGCAATTGAGTCATGATGGCGTCACTGGGAGCTTGAACGCTCAAGTCACGCATAGTATTGCCTGCCCATTCAATAAACGTAATGTCACTTATCAAGGCAAACGGGGTTCGATCAACAAAACTTTGGATCTGTTCTGGTAATGCCATCCGCATGCTGGATTGCGATAACATCGCCAGCACCATGACCGGTAGCGATGTCATCTGAGCTGCCTCAGCATTAGCTGTGACCGAACTCGTAATCAGCGCAAGTGCCGTTGCAATAACAATACCCAACACCATTGCTACCACTAACATCACGCCAGTCAATGGAGTAACACCTGTAAAACCAAAAAGAACAGCAATCATAAGGACAGTTAAAACCAACGAAATAACAGTCCCAGGTGTCGCAATAGCAGCCACGATTTCCGCATCTCGGGCTTCTCCCGTGCGCAGCCGCTTCAATACCTTTTCATCACGTCGAGTGGTCGTCATCGCTAACACCGAATAGAACTGAACAAACATCAAAGTGATGAGGGAGAACACTTCCATCGATACAGCTGACCGCACTTCCTGTCCACCAAACTGGTCAGCACTATTCATATATAGCATCAAGATTCCGACGCCGATGGGAAAAACTATCGCCATGAAAATTAGGGTCTTGTTCCGTACAAACTGCCTAGTTTCCGCCTTTGCCAACGCCATATAACGGGAAAAACTAAATATTTGCGGCCGAGCTTGCATAATAGCAGTCATGATTTTCCTTGCCCTTCCTTATCATTTGTACCAACGGTCAGCTATTGACCAAGGCTGGTGTCTTACCCGCAACATTTAAAAACACGGTTTCCAGCGTTGCTGGGCGGGCCGAAAAATTCTCCAACTCGACGCCATTGACCCGAGCCCACTCCAGCACCCGATAAGTGTCTTCCTGAATCCGATCAGTAAAGATCGTGATATTGCCATCAACCTGCTGTACCGTTGTGCCTGGCATGTGCGGTGGTTTACTTTTATTACTAAACGAGATCTCCGCTGATACCGTGCTGACTATTTCCGCCAACGTGCCAATCACCGCAATTTCACCTCGGTGCATAATTGCCAGCCGATCACACAATATCTCGGCTTCCTCCAGATAGTGCGTAGTAAGCACCATTGTCACACCTTGATTTTTGAGTCGGGCCAGCAATTTCCACACATTACGACGGGATTCTGGGTCAAGGCCAGTGGTAGGTTCATCAAGGAACAACAACGACGGATTACCTAATAGCGCACAACCTAAATCGAGACGTCGCTGTTCACCACCTGATAATGCCCCTACCCTAACCTCACGACGATGCTCCAATTCCACATCACGCAATACTTCATCGATGCTGCGCGGATGCGAACACGTCCCTTGCCACATCTGTAAGGTTTCCACCACCGTCAAACCCAAGGGTAAACCACCTGATTGCAGCATAATCCCCATTTCAGCACGCACAATCGATCGGTCTGCATATGGGTCTATCCCAAACACAGCAACACTGCCACCACTGGGCTTTGCGATCCCTTCAAGAATCTCCAAAGTCGAGGTCTTCCCTGCACCATTCGTACCAAGCAACCCAAATACCTCGCCCTTTGCCACGTAAAACGATGAGTCCTTTATGGCTTCATGTGCCGAAACACCAGAGCCATACACACGCTTTAAGTGCTCAACAACGATTACTGGCTCCACATTGACAGTTGCGATATCCATGCCATCCACAGTGCCAAGTTTTTACTAAATCCGGTAGAAACAGATGTAATCAGACTGCCGCAACTCAACCATAAAAACTCATGACATTTGTCATTGGGCTTATCCACAACTTGCAGACAACCCCGATATAATCGCTTGTCCTGCCATGGATACTATCCAGAACGTTGCAGCTTTACACAGTCCCCTTTTCATTGCCCGAGGACGCGGGAAGAATTTGTTGTCCTAGCTCATGGCGAAGACTCGCAACAAGGCTGAAATGAGTCCACTACCACGTCAGGTGTGGCCCACCACCATGTGCTTAAACACGGACACACCGGCGTTTGTTGATGAAGCGGGCCTACTTCATCAACACCTTCAATACCTCGATCCCCTACCCCTCATCGGTGCTCAATGCAGCAACGAATGCTTCCTGCGGCACAGATACTGAGCCGAGAGATT
>JBHACV010000049.1:0-24416 GCA_041854705.1 Corynebacterium sp. | reverse complement strand
TCTGAGGGGGCAAAGGCTTCTGCTTCCAAGGAGCCAACTGCTGCAGATGAGAGCACAAAACCTTCTGCGACTTCCGCGACTAAGGATTCTGATGCGAAGCAGTCTGACAGTGCAGCTGCTGACGCGGCAAAAGACAATAAGTCTACTGATGCGAAGGCGGATGATAGCAAGTCTAAGGATGCTAAGTCTACTGATGCGAAGGCGGATGATAGCAAGTCTAAGGATGCTAAGTCTGCTGAGGAGAAATCACAGGACTCCAAGTCGGATGATAAGTCCAAGGACAGCAGCAGGTCGGGTGATTCCAAGGACGGTGATGCTACTAAGTCTCGTAAGGCTGCCGCTGCTGCGGTTTCTTTTGATGGAGCCTTTGTAAAGGCAACTGATGGCAAAACTGATACAACTGCGGTTTTGGGCACCTTGGTCAATAACACTGACAAGCCAATCAAGGTGACTGGCTTTACTTCTAGCGTTGACGCCGAGAGCTTCGAAATCCACGGAGTGGTCGATGGCAAGATGCAAAAGAAGAAGGATGGCATCATCATCCCTGCAGGTAGTACTTATAAGTTGGAATCTGGTAAGGATCATTTCATGCTGGTGGGCTTGGCAGATCCCATCAAGGCTGGCGATAAGATTAACGTCACCATCGAGATTGAGTATGGTAAGCCTATTGAGTTCAAGGACATCAAGGCTCAGACTGCTGCTGAAAAAGAAAAGGATAATAGTGGCAAGTCCCACAAATAGGGGCATATGAAAGTGGGGCGGTTTAATCCGAAATAAGATGTAGCCAAATGACCTAGGGTTTGTTGAAAATCCTAGGGAACAGGCACAATAGTGGAAATACCGCAACCCATGAAAGGCAGATGAATAATCCATGTCCGAATCACGTGATCAAGACTTTGAATCGGATTCTGACTCACAAGGACGCATCACTCGGCGTGGATTTCTTCTTGGTGCGACCGCTGCTACTACTGTTGCTGCAGTGCCTGGGTGTGCTAATCCACGCGCTGAAGAAGAGTCGGATGTTACTGCTGTAGATGCGGCCTTCCTTGCCACCAGTGTGGTGGCATTTGATGGCGATCATCAGGCCGGGATCGCCACCCCTGGCCAAGCTTATATGAATGTTGTTGCTTTTAATCTGCGTGCTGGGGCTGATAAGGCGGCAGTTCGGCGGCTTATGAAGGTCTGGACTGAAGATGCCCGGAAACTGACTCAGGGTGAAAATCCATTGGGCAGTTTAGAGCCAGAAATGGTGCAAGTGCCTGCGAATCTAACTATCACTTGTGGTTTTGGTGCGCGCCTGTTCGACATTATTGATAGCACCAAGCAACGTCCGGCGTGGTTGAAGCCCTTGCCTAAGTTTTCCAAGGATGAGTTGGAAGAGCAATGGGGTGAAGCGGATCTAGTGCTGCAAGTGTGTTGTGATGATCCATTGATGTTGGCATTTGCCACGCGACATATGACTCGAGCTGGCATTGACTATGTTCAGACGCGGTGGTTTCAGCAGGGTTTTCTCAGTGCTGCTGGTGCCTTGGATCCAGGTGCGACTCCGAGAAATCTTTTTGGTCAAAAAGATGGCACTGTCAATCCTCACTCGGAGGAGGAATATTCCGAGTATGTGTGGATTGATTCGGATTCCAATGACCCAGCTTGGGTGAAAGGTGGCACTGCAATGGTGGTGCGCCGGATTAATATGAAGCTCGATACTTGGGAAATGCTCGACCGATCTTCTCGGGAACTGTCGATGGGGCGGTTCTTAGGCTCAGGGGCACCACTGACTGGTACTGATGAGTTTGATGCTGCAGATTTTGAAGCCACTGATGATTTTGGGCTACCGGTGATCGATCCTAACTGCCACATGGCCTTAGCTGCACCTCCTGCGGATCTGCCCACGCAGCGGATCCGTCGTCGTGCTTACAATTTCAATGGTGCTCCTGATCCAGCATCAGCTGCGACGTCCAATGCGGGGTTGATCTTTGTTTGCTTCCAGCAAAACCCGTTAGAACAATTTGTTCCGATTCAGCAGCGGTTAAACGACGGGGATCGTCTCAATGAATGGATTACCCATATTGGTTCTGCGGTGTTTGCAGTGCCGCCAGGAACTTCTATTGATGGTGGTAGCCATGACCAGTACTGGGGTGCCTCGCTTCTGGAATCTTGAACTAGGCAGGTAGGATATTACCGCAACTGCCTTTAGTATTGTCTGTGCTAAAGCGGGGTCATTTAGTGAGTCACTACCAACATGTGATGTGGTATTGACTTCTTTCGAGTAATTGCGCCTCACGTCCAGGTATGACGTGAGGTTGCCTGAGCGCAGTAAGGAGCGCGTTTTACACATGGCACAGCTGACCGATGCCCAGGTAAATCCCCATTCACCCTTCCATGTTCCAGCTGGAACCTCGGCAGGGGCTGCAATGCGGGAGTTGAACTTGCCCAATAAGGGGCCTGAGGCGATTGTGTGCGTCAAAGACGACAATGGTGAACTTAAAGATCTTTCTTTTGTTCCAGAGGTTGATACTTTTCTGACCCCAGTACCAGCCAATACCGCAGAGGGGCGAGCAGTCATCCGCCATTCCTGTACCCATGTATTAGCTCAGGCGGTGCAGTTGGAGTTTCCGGGTACCAAGCTCGGGATTGGTCCAGCGATCGAAAATGGCTTTTACTATGACTTCGATGTAGCGCAGCCTTTTACCCCGGAGGATTTGCAGCGTATTGAGAAACGGATGAAAAAGATCGTTAAGGAAGGCCAAAGGTTTGAGCGGCGGGTTTATGCCGATCAGGCGGATGCTGCGGCTGCCTTGAAAGATGAACCGTACAAACTGGAGTTGATTGCGGATAAAGGGTCAGTTGACCCGAATTCTGACGAGGCTACCGAAGTGGGTGCGGGCGAGTTGACTGGCTACTATAACCTCAATCCGCGGACTGGCGACGTAGTTTGGTATGACCTGTGTCGAGGTCCACATGTTCCGACCACTAAATATATTCCGGCTTTTGCTTTGACTCGATCCTCGGCTGCCTATTGGCGTGGTGACCAAGCCAATGCTGATTTACAGCGGGTCTATGGCACCGCGTGGGAATCCAAGGAGGCATTGACCGAGTATCAAACGCAATTGGCTGAAGCTGAGAAACGAGATCACCGACGTCTAGGGGCAGAGCTTGACTTATTTAGCTTCCCCGATGAGATTGGTTCTGGATTCCCAGTTTTCCATCCCAATGGTGGCATTGTGCGGTTGGAAATGGAGGAGCATTCTAGGCGACGGCATATCAACGCTGGCTATTCCTTCGTCAATACTCCACACTTGACTAAAGGTGATCTGTTTGAAAAGTCTGGCCACCTTGACTTTTATGCGGATGGTATGTTCCCACCCATGCAGCTTGATGGTGAGTATGACACTGATGGTGTATGCATCAAGCCGCCGCAAGATTACTACGCTAAACCGATGAATTGCCCGATGCATAATCTGATTTTCGCATCTCGGGGTAGGTCGTATCGGGAACTGCCGTTGCGGTTGTTTGAATTTGGCACGGTGTATCGCTACGAAAAATCTGGTGTGATCCATGGGCTTACGCGTGCTCGGGGTTTTACCCAGGATGATGCGCACATCTACTGTACCGAAGAGCAGTTGGAAGCTGAGCTGACCTCGGTATTGGAGTTCATCATTTCGTTGCTACGTGATTATGGTCTTGATGATTTCTATTTGGAGTTATCGACCAAAGATCCCGTGAAATTTGTTGGTTCTGATGAAATCTGGGAGAAGTCTACTGCAATTTTGCAGCGTGTGGCTGATGCTTCCGGGTTGGATTTGGTTCCTGATCCTGGTGGGGCAGCATTTTATGGTCCAAAGATCTCCGTTCAGGCCCGCGATGCGATTGGTCGGACTTGGCAGATGTCTACTGTCCAGTTGGATTTCAACCTGCCGGAACGTTTCAACTTGGAATACACCGCATCGGATGGTTCGAAGCGCCGTCCAATTATGATTCACCGAGCCTTGTTTGGTTCGATTGAGCGGTTCTTTGGTGTCCTATTAGAGCACTATGCAGGTGCCTTCCCGGCTTGGTTGGCGCCACATCAGGTAGTTGGTATTCCGGTGGCGGATACTTTCAGCCCACATCTGGAACAGATTGCTTCCCAACTGCGGGATCGTGGTGTACGCGCTACCGTCGATACCTCTGATGATCGGATGCAAAAGAAGATCCGTAATCATACTCAAGCCAAAGTACCGTTCATGTTATTGGCGGGTGCCCGGGATGTGGAGGCAGACGCGGTTAGCTTCCGGTTCTTAGATGGCAGCCAAGTTAATGGGGTACCAGTGGCGCAGGCAATTGATCTGATTGCGGGCTGGGTTCAGACTCGACGTAATGAGCAACCAAGTGATGTTCTAATCACCGAACAGTTGGGTTAAAAATTCATCCAGTGGGCGTTAGATTCAGCACAATCTGGTTCAGATCTGCGGTTTGTACCTACAGCGGACAGTTCCAATAGGAGAAGGCTCAGCGCAGGTTTTTCGCTGGTATTGGTGACAAAATGTGCGCTGGTGTCCTATGGGTTTGATGGTGGTAAAGATGATTAATTGCGCACGGTGGCTGGAGTTCACAGTAAAGTGAGAATGAAAGTACCAGTAGGGACTCGCGAGTTTACGAAGGGAGTGAAGCAGTGGGCGAATCAGAGGATTTCATTGACTGTGGAGTTGGTGTTACCGATCGCCTTGAGCGTCTGTGGGCTCCGTATCGGATGAATTACATTGTCCAAAAGGCTGGGGCGGTCTCAACTACACAGAATGTCCAAACAGTTTCGGATGAGGATGCACGCTCGTCGGCCCAACTGCAGGAGAACGTCCCAGACACTCGCAGCCGGTTAGCAACTGATTCCACTTCGACTGGTCGATCGAGGCCTAACCCCTTCATCGAAATTCCAGCCTTAAGTGATGAAGAAGGGTTGATTATTGCTCGGGGTGAATTGGTTTATTGCGTGCTCAATCTTTATCCATACAATTCTGGTCACATGATGGTGGTACCGTACCGGGAAGAGCCTAACTTAGAGAATCTGAGTTTTGCTGAGTCTACTGAGCTCATGGCCTTCGCCCAAGCAGCAGTGCGGGTGCTGAAAAAGGTATCTCAACCTGATGCTTGTAATGTTGGATTTAATTTAGGTCGAGCGGCAGGTGGGTCAGTTAGTGAGCATTTACATTTGCACATTGTTCCGCGCTGGAGTGGTGATTCTAATTTCATGACGGTGCTAGGTGGAACGAAGGTATTGCCGCAGCTGCTGCGTGACACCCGAAGCCTATTGGCTGGGGCATGGGCGCATTTGGCGTCGATTGAGTCTGACTTTCCTGGGGTAGCTCATGCTTAGTGTGAGAGGACGAAAACCAGCAGCAGTGGTTATTGAACCGTTGGCTAAGGCATTGACTTGGCTGGGTTTAAGCCCCAATACGGTGACGGTCATTGGTGCAGCGTGCACTATTGCGATAGCGGTGATTCTCATTCCGCAGGGGCATTTAGTGGCGGCAGCAATCTTGTCTGCGGTGTTTGCAGCTCTAGATTTGGTCGATGGCACGATGGCTCGGATTCGAGGTGCCGGGACGAAGTTCGGTGCCACGCTGGATGCTACCTGCGATCGGTTGACAGATGGTGCCTTATTTGCGGCGATCACTTGGTGGTTGGTTTTTAGCTATCAGCCGCATCCAAGCTTGGTTGTTGCCAGCTTTATTGTCATTGTGTCTTCCCAGGTGATTTCTTATGTCAAGGCGCGCAGTGAAGCTTCTGGTATCGAGGTTACTGGTGGCTTGATTGAGCGTGCTGAGCGGTTGATTATTGGGTTATTGGGTATTGGGCTTACTGGTTTAGGGGTGCCTTTTGCTATTGATATTGCTATCTGGTTGCTCGCGATTGGCAGTGTGTACACGGTAATCCAGCGGCTGTATATGGTTGCTCAAAGTGAGCAAGCGCAGGAAGCAATCAAGGCCCCAGCTGGTGCTAAGGAGTATCCGTGAGCCGCAAAAAACGGGAATGTCCTCGGTTTTCTCAGCAAAATCTTGTGGCTCAAGGTTATTTATTGGGTTGGCGTTTTGTTGGTCGGATGCCGCATCGGTGGATGGCGAAACTTGCAGTCATTGCCGCAGATAAAGTCAGTAACAAGGGCAAAGGCATGGAGCAGTTGCGGAAAAACCTCACTCGGGTGGTGGGGGCAGAGAATGTTACTGCAGAATTGGTGCGGGATGCAATGCGTTCTTATGCCCGTTATTGGTTAGAGGCATTTCGCTTACCGCAACTGGTGGATGACCCTGGGCTGATTGCGACAATTGAACGGGGCATTGAGGGGATTGAGTATCTAGAGGCGTCGCAAAGCCAGCAGAAGGGGACCGTTTTGGTCGCTGCACACAGTGGCAATTGGGACATGGCGGGTATGTTCTATGCTCACCGATACGGTACCTTCACTACCGTTGCTGAGCGGTTGAAACCGGTGGAGTTATTTGACGCGTTTGTGCGGTTTCGAACCAAATTAGGGTTCCAAGTGTTGTCCCACTCAGGTACCGGTGGGTCGAAAAGTACCATAAGCCAACTGGCGGAGGTCCTCACTTCGGGAGGGACGGTGTGTCTTTTGGGCGATCGTGATCTCAAAGGCACAGGGGTGGAAGTGGATTTTTTCGGAGAGAAAACTACCATGCCCACTGGTGCAGCGCGTCTTGCGGTAGAAACTGGGGCAGATTTGCTTGTTGTTCATTGTTGGTTTGAGGGAACCATTGAAAATCCCGGTTGGGGATTAAAAATTTCACCACCAGTGCCACCGACTACGGTTGCACAGATGGTGCAAGCTCAGGCGGATATCATGGCGGAAAACATTGCCGCGCACCCACAGGATTGGCATGTGCTGCAACCATTGTGGTTGGCTGATCGCAAAAAGAAGATGTGACTAATCATCTGCTGGTCATCTTGGTAGTTGCCATGCTAAATATTTATTGGCGCATGCCTTTGACTACACTGTTTCGAAGTGGAGAACTTATTGGGAAGGAATAGAACGTTATGCGGATTGGATTCGTCTGTCCTTATTCCTTCGACGAACCTGGTGGCGTACAAGCCCACATCCTTGACTTAGCGACGAAACTCCAGCATATGGGGCACCAAGTGCAGGTCATTGGTCCCTGTGGGGAACAGACTGAGGTTCCTAGTTTCGTGGTCCGTGGTGGTAGCAGTGTGCCGATTAAATACAATGGTTCGGTTGCACGATTGGCATTTGGTCCACGAACTTTTAGCCGGATTAGGGATTTCATTCTGCAGGGCGATTTCGACATTTTGCATATTCATGAGCCGAATTCTCCCAGTTTTTCATTGGCAGCTTTGATGGTATCTACTGGTCCAATCGTGGCAACCTACCATGCGTCCTCCTCTGGGTCGAAACTACTCAAGGCAGTGTTACCACTTTTGCGGCCACGGTTGGAAAAGATTCGTGGTGGTATTGCAGTCAGTGAGATGGCTCGGCGATGGCAAGTCGAACAATTGGGTGGTGATCCAGTGTTGATTCCCAATGGTGTCGATACTGAAGCCTATGCCGCTCATGTGGTAGCAAACTCTGGTCCAGTAGAGATTGTCTTTTTAGGTCGATTGGATGAACCGCGCAAAGGATTGGACATCCTGTTGGATGCTGTTGCAGGGATCGATCGGGATTGTCGGGTTACTGTTATGGGTGGTGGTACCCAACGACCCCAACCACAGGTTGAATACGTTGGACGGGTTAGCGATGCAGAGAAAATTGCAATCTTAGGTCGGGCGGATATCTATGTTGCTCCGAATACTGGTGGCGAGAGCTTCGGTATCGTTCTAGTGGAAGCTATGGCTGCTCGGTGTGCGGTTATAGCCAGTGATTTGGAAGCCTTCGCAGCGGTGTGTGATGCAGAATCGCCAACACCTGCAGGTGTGTTGTTTCGCAATCAAGATGTTAATGATCTGCGTAGTAAACTTCTTGAACTTATCGACGACCCCAGCAAACGTGCGGAACTTGTGGATGCGGGATCGAAGCGAGCACAATTGTATGACTGGGATCATGTTGCTCAAGAAGTACTGCGTGTCTATGAGACTGTGGCCGATGGGACAAAGGTGACAGTGGAACGATGGGATTGACAACTTTTGCGGCAATTATTTTTGCCGTTCTTATTACCTTTGTGGTGTTTTGGGCCTCAACCACAGCGCAACGGCTACACCGACTGCATGTGCGAACCGATGCAGCACGACTAGCATTGCAGGCAGCTTTGGATCGTCGAGCAGCAGTTTTTGCTGCTCTTTACCCCGAAAAAGCTGGGATAGCACGGGCAGCGGAAGCAGTCATGCTGGAATATGATACTTTTGCGGTACGGGCGGAAGCAGAGCGAAAACTTTCCCAAGAAATCGGGGCTTTGAGTCAAGTACCAGCTGGAATCGTAGAAGCCGAGACTCGATTGCAATTAGCACACCGGTTTTATAACGATGCAGTCTCTGACACCCGTGCACTGCGCGTACGACCAGTGGTGCGCCTTTTCCGATTGGGTGGCACGGCACGGCTGCCAGAGTATTTTGAATTAGTGTTGTAGCTTTTAGGCCGCCGGTTGCGAGCTTACTGATGTCAGATCAGCAGGCTTAGTTTTCAATTGCCAGAGCCAGAAGCCCACGTAGCAGGTAATGACCACGATTGCACTATTGCGGATCAGCAATGCGAGGATGGGGAAAAAGCTTCCAAAGTCGTTATCGAGCATTTGATCGTAGGTGAAGGGGTACACCACCTGTCCAACGATTGCCGCCCCGAGAATCACAGCTGCGACCGTTTTGGCTTTGGTGCTGGTTGCGTTATTGAGCAGGATAATCGCCATGAGTGGGCCTAACCACATGATGTACTGCGGGGAGAAAACCTTATTGGCGACCATCAGTAATAGGATTAGAAACAGCCATAGTACCAGCACTTGTTGTGGCTCCCAGCGGTTGGTCACCAGGGCAGAAAGCATCCACCCGATTGCTACAACGAAGGTTAGTCCAAAAAGCACCGTGGTGATACTAATGGCAGTTGTTACCCCAGCGCCAAAGATTTCGTAGCTTTTTGAGGCAGCATACTCTATCCCATAGTTGCCACCGAATAACTCTCTTATCACCATAAACGGGGTAGCGGCAATGGATTCTATCTGGAGCCCACGATCTGATTGGTAATCTAACGGACTGAGTAGGCGTTGCACACCACCAGTCAGGGCAACCATTGCGGCCAAACCAAACAGGCTAATGCCAAACACAACTACCCGCAGATAGGTGCCTCGGTCTCGCCAGCCGCTCAGAAGTCCAGCAGCTAAAATACCTGGCCACAACTTCATCATGGTGGCAACCGCAAGAAAGAAACTACTGCACAAGGGATAACGTATTAGGCACAAGGCTGCTGCACCTACTGCTAATGCTGGTACTAGATCTAGTCGTAGCACTCCAACATGGCCTACAGCAGGGACAAACATCGCCCAAAATAACGCTGCAACATTGATGTTTTCATCGTTGTCCTGTGGTCGGAAGTTCCGTAACAGCAACCAAAAGAAAAAGGCATCCAGCAAGAAACACGAAGCAATAAAAGCCACGACAAACATGCTGTGGGAGCTGCCTGCTATAAGAAAAACGATGTGAGCGAGTGCGAGACCGAGTGCTGGGTACTCAGTTAGAGCATCCCCATCAAGCTCGGCGAAACCGCTGTAATAGTAATCAACATCCCCGTAGGGGGTATTGCTGCTTAATAACAAGCCAATAAGAAGCACATGGGTTACAGCCCATAATGCCCAATAACGTGCGTGCATGACTGCCTAGCTTAGTCTGTGATAGCCGACTCTACATCTACCGGTGGGCCGAGCTGTAATAACACCCCAAAAACCCCAGCCACAATAATTAGCGTAATCACTGTGCTAGGCAGGGGATGACGGAAAAACTGGGCCAAGATTTTTTCTGGAATAGTAACGGGGGTAGTACCGTCAGCGCGGAATCGCCACGCACCGGCTAATTTGCCATGCCGTTCGGCAAGCTTCAGAAAAGGCCAAGCCCCCCATGGCACGACTGATACTAATAGTCCAGCTACACCCCAAAGAACTGACCAAGAATTGTTGATCCACAAGGCGGTAGTGATGACCAAAAAGCACAAAAAACCAAAGCCGTGGATGGCGCCAGTAATCGGCACCACCTTGTCGGTGAAGCCACCGTACTTTAGTATCATACCCAGCGCCAATAAGGTCCAAGTAAACATTTCAGTCAAGGCTGCAAAGCGGTGTAGCGCATGAGGAGAGGCAGTAATCTGAGAAGCCATGGACAATATCCTAACGGATGGTAGGTAAACCCCAGACATGATCAGTTCAATATGGCTTGTGCGTGGGTTAGCCCCTAAGCGCGCCAGAACTGCTCTGTGATTAATTGCTAAAGGATTCGTAACGAGAGAAGATTAAGTCTCGAATCCTCGTGGCGTTCACCTAAGCCTCGCCAGCCCCCTTAATACTGGAGATTATTATCGTGCAGCCTGTCACCTCGAATACCCATCCAGAGATTACTGAAATCTTGAATCTCGAACAGATAGATTCTCGGATTTTCAAAGGACCTATCATTCCTACCACCTTCACCCGAACCTTCGGTGGGCAAGTGGCAGCACAGGCCCTAGTAGCGGCGCTGGAAACAGTTGATGACCGCTTCGCTGTACACTCGCTCCACGGTTATTTTGTTGGTCCTGGGGATGCCAGCAAACACACGGTCTTTCTGGTCGATCCCATCCGTGAAGGACGATCGTTCGTCTCCCGCCATATTCGCGCGGTCCAAGACGGCGAGGAAATCTTCAGCATGCAGTGCTCTTTCCATCGGCGTAACGACGAAGGAATTGAGCATTCCGACGAGATGCGCACAGTGCCCGGGCCTGAGACCATCGCGGTTGATCCTGATACCTTACCGCCCAGTTCGCGGGCACTGCTAGAGGAATGGACAGAATGGGACATTAGGCAGGTACCGTCAGAGCTGTATGAACGCAACCGCTATACACACGGACAACAACTTGTATGGTTTAAAACCAAAAAGCGGCTACCAGACGATGAAGCATTCCATCTGTGCACTTTGACCTACATGTCTGATATGACCTTGCTGCATACCTCCTTGGTGGCACACCCAGGACACCCAGTGCAACTGGCTTCCCTCGATCACGCGATTTGGTTTTTGCGACCATTTCGTGCCGATGAATGGCTGCTCTATGACCAAATCTCACCATCGGCACATGCCGGTCGTGCTTTAACTCATGGTCGGGTGTTTAGCCAATCTGGTGACCTAGTGGCCATCGTGACTCAAGAAGGATTAACCCGCAACCTCAAAGATGGTCAACGTGCTCTGCCGCTAAAAAATCTTGAAAGCGGCCAGCAATAACTTAGTTCACATACCGACCGGGGTGCCTCAGCGGTGCTAGAAGTGCCGTATAATCTTCACAGCATTAAGACAGAACCAAAAATTACAACGGGAAAAGGACACACATATGTCAGGCCACTCTAAATGGGCAACCACCAAACATAAGAAAGCGGCTAATGACGCTAAACGCGGCAAAGAGTTTGCCAAACTCATCAAAAACATCGAGGTAGCAGCACGCACCGGTGGTGGTGATCCATCGGCCAATCCCACCCTTGATGATATGATCCGCAAGGCGAAAAAAGCCTCTGTGCCCAATGACAATATCGAACGGGCGCGCAAGCGTGGTTCTGGGGAAGAAGCAGGTGGCGCCGACTGGCAAACCATCATGTACGAAGGCTATGGGCCCAATGGGGTGGCAGTGCTCATTGAGTGCCTTACTGATAATCGCAATCGTGCAGCAACTGAGGTGCGTACCGCCATGACGAAAAACGGTGGCAACATGGCAGAATCCGGTGCGGTGAGCTACATGTTTACCCGCAAAGGAATCACTTATGTTAACCGTGCTAATAACACCGAAGACGATGTGCTATTAGCAGTGCTTGATGCTGGTGCGGAAGAGGTCAACGAGGCTGGCGACCGCTTCGAGATCGTTTCTGGTCCCTCAGATTCACCTGCCATCAAGGCGGCTTTAGAAGATGCTGGCTTTGAGGTAGACGATGCGGAACAGGACTTCCGTGCTTCAGTGGAGGTTCGCCTTGAGCTTGCAGATGCCAAAAAGATCATTCGACTGATTGAAGCGCTTGAAGAATCTGATGATGTCCAAAATGTCTACACCAATATGGACTTATCCGATGACACCATCGCCGCACTGGAAGCAGAATAACGCGCTAAAAACAAACCGGCCAATAAAAATACCCCTCACACCACCGCCGGAAATGAGCCCAGTTGGACCAGTAAACCACTAGAAATTATGTGCTAAAATAGTGGCTACGGTAAAAGAGAACTAGCTGGCAGTGAATACACAGCGAAGATTGAAGGCCAATGTCAATAGTGTCAATGGAAGGGCTTAGGGTCATGGGTATCGACCCTGGGCTCACTCGCTGTGGATTATCAGTTGTGCAAGCAGGGCGGGGCCGCGCAGTCTTACCCATTGCAGTAGGTGTGGTACGCACCCCACCTAACGCAGAACTGGCACACCGTCTGCTTGAACTCAGTGAAGCAGTAAATGAATGGATGGACACCTACCATCCTGACGTGGTAGCAATTGAACGAATCTTCGAACGCGGAAATGTCTCAACAGTCATGAACACTGCCCACGGAGTTGGAGTGCTCATGCTTGCCGCGGCACAACGCAAGATCGATGTGCACATGTACACCCCCAGTGAAGTGAAAAAAGCAGTCAGCGGCAACGGTCGGGCAGATAAAAAACAAATGACCGCCATGATTACCCGAATCCTAGGACTCACCGAAGCCCCCAAACCAGCTGATGCGGCAGATGCGCTCGCATTGGCAGTCTGCCATTGTTGGCGCGCACCACTACTAGCCAAGCAGCAAGAAACCATCGCCCAAGCAGCCGCTCAAGCCAAACGAATGCATGGCCGATTGGGACAAGCCAAACAAATTACCACTAACCCCACCCCATCGAAAAACCCCGCTACTATGACCCGAGCAGAACTGCAAGAATACTTAAAAACCACGACGGTCAGCCCCGGCCTGCGGCGTCGATAAGCGAAAGGACCTCCCACGTGATCGTCTCTTTAAGAGGCACCGTCATAGACATCGGACTGCAACATGCCGTCATAGAATGCAATGGAGTTGGCTATCAAGTCATCGCCACCCCCCAAACCCTAGGCACACTCAGCCGCAGCGAAGAAGCCTTTGTGTACACCTCTTTTGTGGTCCGCGAAGAATCCCAAACCCTCTACGGTTTTACCGACGTACCGGCACGCGAAATGTTCAGCCTGCTGCAATCAGTCTCTGGACTTGGCCCCAAGCTTGCTATGGCCGCGCAATCAGTGTTCACAAGCTCAGAACTAGCCCAGGCAATCGCCGGTGGGGAAGTAAAGACCCTGCAACGGATACCTGGGGTTGGCAAACGGATGGCAGAACGCATGATTGTCGATCTCAAAGACAAAGTCACAGCCTTTATTGGAAACTTTGACACTGCCAACAGTCAATCTGTAGTTTCAGCAACCGCCCACACCCCGGTATCAACCCAAGTCCTAGAAGCACTCATTGGGCTTGGCTTTACTGAGCGCACTGCTGAGTCAACCTTGCTGGCGGTCTTAGCAGAACACCCCGATTGGAACACATCCCAAGTATTGCGTGCGACACTAAGCAAACTGGGCAAAAAATAACCACCACACCCAATTACCACGGGACAATCTGGTAGTTGTTAGAAAGAACTGTAAAAACTCAAACGAAAGGCACGATGGATGGCGAACGTGGAAAAAACGGAATTCAGCCTTCCCAACCCACTAGCATCGCCCGTTCAAGCAGCACGCGGCGAGGACACCGCCATCAACGCTCACGCCCTACCAGAAGAAACTGAACTTGAAACCACGCTACGGCCACGAAGTTTGACCGAATTCATCGGCCAGCCGAAGGTGCGCAATCAACTTAACTTAGTGCTCACCGGCGCCAAGAATCGCAATGTCACCCCTGACCATGTATTGCTCTCTGGCCCACCCGGGTTGGGAAAAACCACCATGGCCATGATTATTGCCTACGAAATGGGCACCAGCCTACGCATGACCTCAGGGCCAGCGCTAGAGCGCGCCGGGGATTTGGCCGCCATGCTGTCCAACCTGATGGAAGGCGATGTGCTTTTTATTGATGAGATTCACCGGATGGCGCGGCCAGCAGAGGAAATGCTCTATATGGCGATGGAGGATTTTCGGATTGATGTGATCGTGGGCAAAGGGCCCGGTGCGACCTCTATCCCATTGGAGTTAGCTCCATTTACCCTGGTGGGTGCGACGACTCGGTCAGGTATGCTCACCGGCCCATTGCGTGATCGGTTTGGTTTTACCGCGCAGATGGAGTTTTATGACACCCCAGATCTGACCAAGGTAGTCATGCGTGCGGCGAAGATCATGGGGGTTCCCATTGATCATGATGCCGCAGTTGAGATTGCTTCACGGTCGCGGGGTACCCCACGTATTGCCAATCGGTTGCTTCGTCGAGTGCGTGATTATGCGGAGGTGCATTCTGATGGGCATGTGGATTTGGCGGCAGCACAAGCAGCTTTGGTGGTTTTTGATGTCGATGAGATGGGGTTGGATCGGCTCGACCGAGCGGTATTGTCAGCGTTGATTAAAGGTCATGGTGGCGGACCAGTTGGGGTCTCTACTTTGGCAATTGCAGTGGGCGAAGAACCAACGACCATTGAGGAAGTATGCGAGCCATATTTAGTTCGGGCTGGCATGATTACGAGAACTGGTCGGGGCCGGGTTGCTACCGCTGCAGCTTGGGAGCATCTGGGCTTAGAGCCACCACCTGGTTCGATGGGAGTGTTGTTCCGATAGACCAAGTGGTTACTGCCCAGTTTTAAGTGCGCTTCAAGCCTGCTTTTAGCGCCAAGCTGTTAATACTGGATTCTGGTTGTTTATGGTTTAGGTTGTTGAGGTTTTTAAAGTGGTTTGGGGGTGATTATGGGAGTTTTTGGTAGGCGTTCTAGTGCTCTCGATGATACAAAAGCAGGACTTTTCTGGAATAGTAGGGGGCTATGGATTCCATTATTGTGTTGGTCTTGATTTTAATCGTAGTGACCATTCCAAGTTTTATTATTCAGCGGAAGCAGCGCCGCCAGATGGAGCAGATTCGTCAGCTGCAAGATAATCTCACCATTGGTGATCGGGTGGTTACCACTGCGGGTTTGCATGCCACGGTGCGTGGGATTGACGAAACCACCGTTGAACTGGAAACCAGCGAGGGAGTCATTTCAACTTGGGAGAAGTTCGCAATCATTCGTAATCTCACGGAGACTAATGCGGCGCCAGAAGCTAATACCGTGCCGGTTGAGGTGCAAGCGACTGAGGAAGAACCTCAAAAAGCAGTGGAGCAACCAGAGGAAAAGAGCTAGGTCACCCTAGTTTCGAGGTACTTTTACGCACCAAGGTCGCATTATTAGCAGTTGGTGTCGTACCATGTCTCGTTGTGTGCTGCACCTAAAGGCAGTGTCTGGCTGTGGTTGGGTTGTAGTGCTTTACAAAATATGCGCCAAGCTTTGTATCGCTCCAGTTTTGGGGTGGTGCAAATATCACTCTTAAGGCACTAGGGGTGAAAATGCTTGAGAGAATTCAAAATATGTCGAGTTTCCCAGTAGTGTGGGTACTCGAAATTTTCGGATTATGGTGTCGAGTGTCTCATGTTAGCGGCAGCTGATCCCCACAATAGTCAAGGAGAAACTTCATTGGCTTCGAAAACACGAAGCAGCGGAACAAAATGGGAGAAATGGCCCAAACAGGCGTTAGCGCTTTTTGCGGTCATTATTATTGCCATTTATGCCTTGATCTTCCTCACGGGAGATCGTAGTGCTACCCCGAAATTAGGCATTGACCTACAGGGTGGTACTCGCGTGACGTTGGTGCCACAGGGTACTGAGCCGACTCAAGAGCAGCTCAATCAGGCTCGGACCATATTGGAAAACCGAGTCAACGGCATGGGTGTCTCTGGTGCTACCGTCATTGCGGATGGTGACACTTTGGTCATTACTGTCCCTGGTGAAGATACGTCACAGGCTCGTGCGGTGGGGCAAACGTCGCAGTTGTTCTTCCGGCCGATGATCTATCCATCTTCTGTTGATACCAATGCGGTGGTGACTGAATTGGAAAAGATGGCTAATCGGTGGATTGAGATTGGCGCATTGACTCCGGAAGAGGCCAAGACCAAATTGGATCTGGCGACCGAGAGTTTGAAGGCTCAGGCGGAACAGCTGAAGGCGCAAGCTGAGCAGGCAGGTACTGAGGCACCTGATACCACCATCCCGGAGTTTAAGATCACGGCACAGCCCCCGAAGGAAGCTGCGAATTCCATTGAAGCTGCAGAAATGCGGGATAATCTGTTGGAGACGTTGAAGGCGGATCGGCAGTCAACCGAACTTGCAGTACAGATTGCAGCTGGCAATTTATTGGTCTGTGATGAGCGGCCTGATCCGCTATTAGGTACTGACGACCCAGCATTGCCCTTGGTTGCTTGTGATGAGACCTCTGGACAAGCGATGCTTCTTGACGCAGTTCCGGTACTCATTGGTCAGGATCCAGCAGATCCTCAGGCAAAGCGTTTGACTGGCAATGAGATTGATACTTCTCGTCCGATTACTGGCGGGATGAATCCACAGACTGGTCAGATGGAAATCACCTTCTCCTTTAAATCTGAAAATGGTGAACAAGGTGGTGCGACATGGGCTCAATTGACGACCGCTAATGTGGGGCAGCAGGTGGCGATCACTTTGGATTCGAAGGTTATTTCGGCGCCAGAGATTCAATCGCCCACGCCAGCAGGTTCTACAACAGCGATCACTGGTAGCTTCACTCAGGAAGAGGCCACTGAGTTAGCTAATAACCTACGGTATGGTGCGCTACCATTGAGCTTTGCTGGTGAAAATGGTGAACAAGGCGGTACCACTACTACGGTTCCAGCGTCATTAGGCGTAGCCTCGTTGAAAGCTGGTTTGATTGCTGGTTTGGTTGGTTTTGCCTTAGTGGCATTATTCTCGTTGTACTTCTATCGGTACTACGGTGTGATCTCTTTATTCTCCTTGGTGCTCTCTGGGGTTTTGGTTTATGGCTCTTTGGTGCTTTTAGGTCGCATCATTGGTTATTCTCTCGATCTAGCTGGTATTGCTGGTTTGATTATTGGTATTGGCACCACAGCAGACTCGTTTGTGGTGATTTACGAACGTATTAAGGATGAGATCCGAGCGGGTAGAACCTTTAGGTCTGCCGTGCCACATGCATGGGAGCGGGCACGATCGACAATCGTTACCGGTAATATGGTGACATTGATTGCTGCCGTGGTGGTTTATCTCATTGCAGTGGGTGAAGTGAAAGGTTTCGCCTTCACGTTAGGCTTGACCACAGTGTTCGACTTACTGGTTACTTTCTTGCTCACTGCACCATTGATTATTATGGCGTCTCGGCAAGCATGGACAGCTAAACCAGCCTTTAATGGTTTGGGTAAGGTATTTGATTTGGCGAAGCGCACTGGTGCCACGCACCGGTCTGTCTCTCGGCATGCTACTGGCGCTACTACAGCCACAGTCGCTGCGTCTGAGGATTCTGATGTATCAGCTACGGATGCATCTGAGGCGACGTCCGATACCAAATCTAGTGCGGCGTCGGATGAAAATTCGCCAGTGGAGTCGGTAGAGGATCGGTTGGCGCGTACACATGCACACTTAATCACAGAAGGTGCTGGTGCCACCACAACTGATGGGGATGAGTCACCTGTTGCTGACCCCACCGATGTTGATTCGGCTGATACTGACCAGTCCAAAGAAGGGGAGAAGTAATCATGGCGAAATCAAATGTGATGGAGCAGATTTTCACCGGTGAAGGTGGGATCGACTTTGTAGGTAAGCGGCGAATCGCCTACTGGGCCACCCTAGTGATTATCGTTGTGTGCTTCTTGAGTATTCTGCTTCGGGGCTTTAATCTCGGCATAGATTTCGAGGGCGGCACGAAATTTAATATGCCTGCTGGGAATCTCGAAACCACCGCGGTGAGCCAGACTTTTGAAGAGGCTACTGGTGTGGAACCCGAGATGGTGCAAATTGTAGGTTCGGGAGATACTCGGATTCTAGAAATCAATTCTCAGTTGTTAACTGAAGAGCAGATTGACGCTGCACGGGAAGCGCTGTTTAAGACCTACCAGCCAGTGGGAGCTGATGGGAAAGCTACCCCAGATGTGATTGGTGATTCCACCGTAAGTGAATCGTGGGGTAGCTCGATTACCCAGCGTATGTTGTACTCGATGGGAATCTTCTTCCTCGCGGTATTCATTTATATCACTCTGCGTCTCCAGCGAGAGATGGCGGTGGCTGCTCTCGGTGCGTTGTTTGTTGACTTGATTTTCATTGCTGGCTTGTATTCATTGTTCGGTTTTGAGGTCACCCCAGCAACCATTATTGGTTTGTTGACCGTGCTGGCATTCTCGTTGTATGACACCGTGATTGTTTTTGATAAGGTGCGGGAAAATACTGAAGGATATGTGGGTAATAAGCGGGTTACCTATGGCGAGCATGCGAATCTGGCAGTGAATCAGACAGTGATGCGCTCAATTTCTACGACTGTGATTTCGGTATTGCCGATTATGGCACTGATGGTAATTGCGGTGTGGTTAATGGGAGTTGGTACTTTGAAGGATCTCGCGCTGGTTCAGTTGATTGGTATTGTCTGGGGCACGATTTCTTCGATTTACTTAGCGACTCCGCTACTGGTTAGTATTAAGAATCATTCCAAAGAGACCAAGGCACATAATGCCAAAGTAGCAGCGGCTCGGGCACGAGCTGCAGGTGCAGATGTCCCTGAAGATGATGCTGCCGAAGACACGAAAGTAGCAACACAGAAGCGGACTGTGGTTGTGCCTAAGGGGCCGAGTTCTACCGGTCAAAGTTGGCGACCTGGCAGTCAGTAGGTTCTGTCGGTCGGTGGTCGATCAGTATAAGTATCCCGTTTTCCCTCCCCTCATTGATGATGGGGTTGGTTAGACGGGATTTTCGCATTTCACGTGTGTTAGATGTTGTTTGTGTGGCTAATGGTACAATTGTTTTGGCGTTTGTCGGCTGTTGGTTGACACGTTGATACGTAGTTGCGTATGGCAGTGAGTATCAGCGGTAGGTAAAAACTGGCGTCGTCAGGCTCATCGCTATTGATAGGGAAGTATTAAGGCTTGGTGGTTATGGTAGGGAAGAAGAAAAAGAAGCTGTCTGAAAGAAGTACCAGTAGGTTTGCTGCTTTTGGTTGTCTTTTGACCGCGTCGCTGGTGTTTACAGCTTGTGGATCTGATTCTGACGTTACCCCAGCAGAGGATCATTTCGGCTATGCGGTGGATGAGTATCTGATTACGACTAATTCAGCTTCAGCGACTGGGGTCTCCAGTGATGCGCAGTTGATTACTGGGCGATTGTATCCGGGGGTGTATGTCAATGGACCAAAAGGGCAGCGCATTCCTAATACCGATTTGGTTGAGGTTCGTGCCTTACCTGGGGAAAAAACTAAGGTTGAGTACCACATTACCGAACAAGCGGTATATTCCGATGGGCACCCGATTACTTGTGATTCTTTCCTGTTGGCGTATGTTGCAGGTGCCAAGCGTCCGTTATTCAACTCTTTTAATCCCTTGATGGAACAGATTGAACAGGTGGAATGCCAACCGGGTAGTAAAACTGCGACGGTGACGTTTAATGAAGGCCTTGGGGAGCGGTGGCGCTACTTGTTTAGTGGTGGCACGTTATTGCCAGCTCACGCGCTAGCGCAGAAGCTGGGGATGAGCTTGGAGCAGTTTAATATTGCTTTGCACAATGGTGAGCAAGAAGAGTTGACGCCAATTGCAGAGTTATGGAATACCGGTTTTGATTTGGCGAATTTCGATCCGGCATTACAAGTGAGTTCAGGGCCGTATTTTGTGGAGTCGGTTGGGGACGAAGGCCAGGTGATACTTAGTCGTAATGATCGGTATTTTGGTGAACATGCGGCCCTAGAGAAGATCGTTGTTTGGCCGGTAACTGCTGATTTTGCGGGTTTGGCTGAGGAAGGGAATCTACAGGTGGCAGAGGTGCCAACGGTTAGTAGTACCACGTGGGTTGATCGGGATGATTCAAAGAATCCATTCATTATTGCCCCCACTGCTGGGGTGTTGACTGAGCATTTAATTTTGGGCAGTGCTGGAGTATTTGCCACGGAGCAAAGTCGTGCAGCGTTTGCTGCCTGTGTCGATCAAGCAGCGGTGGCAAAGGCCTCATCACAAAGTTCTGGGGTCGAGGTCAAACCCACTACGGTACGTACCGCACGGGTCTCAGATCCGGTGGTACAGCATTTAGCACCGATTACTGAGCCACGATTGGGAGTGGACATTGAATTTGCTCGCCAACTAGAAGGACAAACGATCCGAATTGGGTATTTCGCTCCAGATGAGCGGAAAGCTGCCATGGTTGCGGCTATTCAAGAATCCTGTGCACCAGCAGGCATTACGGTGCTTGATGTTTCGGGGGAGGCCTCCTCAGTATCGATGTTGCCACAGACTTTTGGTGATCCAATCCAGGGGGAGATCATTACTGAAGGTAGTGTTGATGCGATTCTGCAGGCAATAGATCCGCAGTATTTCTTCCCAGAAGTGGCAACATTAACTTCGAATATTGAGGCAACCCGAGGTGCGGAGCAATTCAGTTGGGATCGGGTACAAACGATTCCACTTGCGCAACAGCCGCGGGTGTATGTCTATGGCAAGGATGTAGCGAATATCGTTGATAACACTGATATGTATGGCATTGGGTGGAATATGGATCGGTGGCAGGTGAAAAATGACTAACCTGTTTGGCTTTTGGTTCCTGATGCATAACAGTTGCCAGTCTCGGGTTAACATTTAGCTTGGCTGTTTTTGGCTTCCCATTTTTCGTTCTTAAGGCGGCGATCTACTCCCATGACTATTCCTACTTACACTGATTCCCGTGATGCATTGATGTGCAAAACTCGGTTTGTTCCTGATTTCCCAGTTGAGGGGGTAGTCTTCGAGGATCTCACCCCAGTGCTGGCTGATGGTGAGGCGTTCCAATTGCTTGTCGACGACCTAGCGCAGGCAGCGCAAGGTTTTGGTGCGGATCTGATCGGTGGTCTCGACGCTCGGGGTTTTCTCCTAGGGTCAGCAGTGGCTTATAAGCTGGGATTGGGAATTTTGGCTATTCGAAAACAGGGAAAATTGCCGCCACCGGTGCATACTCAGCAGTATTTCTTGGAGTATGGTCAAGCCGCGTTGGAGTTGCCCGCCAGCGGGATTGAACTCGAAGGCCGTCGAGTTGTGCTCATTGATGATGTTCTTGCTACTGGTGGCACTCTGATTGCCGCCCGTGATTTGATTTCGAAGCTTGGCGGTCAGGTTACCGGCTATGGTGTGGTGCTTGAGGTTGAAGGCCTAGGTGGTCGTGAGCGTTTAAGTGACACCCCGTTGTTTGTGGTCAATCAATAGGTGAATCGCAGTGCAGTTGTGGGCCTTGAACTGGCTTTTTCCGGTCAGTTCAAGGGATTTTCTCGGTTGACTGCACAAGTGTTTAAGAAAGATTTAAAATTGTCTTTCAAGGATTTTCCAGGAAGGCGTGGATTTTGACCCAGCAGCGAACATCAAAGCAATCAAACACTATGCGAAGCATGTCTGCTCGGCTTGCCCGCAGTCTTACTGGTAACCGGGTCAAAGTTAACCCAGTGCTAGAACCACTGCTGAGCATCCATCGAGAATTTCATCCCAAAGCAGATGTGGAGACCTTATCTCGAGCGTATGAAACAGCAGAGCGATTGCACGATGGAGTATTTCGAAAATCGGGAGACCCATATATCACTCACCCATTAGCCGTCGCCACGATTGCCGCTGAGATCGGTATGGATACCACCACTTTGATTGCTGCTTTACTGCATGACACAGTGGAGGATTGTGAGGACTATAGCCTCGAACAACTTACCGAGGAGTTCGGGGAAGAGGTGGCTCGGTTAGTTGATGGTGTGACCAAATTGGATCGAGTTGCTTTGGGGGCTGCTGCAGAAGCGGAAACGATCCGGAAGATGATTGTCGCCATGGCCACCGATCCGCGAGTATTGGTGATTAAAGTGGCTGATCGACTGCACAACATGCGGACCATGCGGTTCTTGCCACCGGAAAAACAAGCGAAAAAGGCCCGTCAAACGTTGGATGTCATTGCGCCACTGGCACATCGGCTGGGGATGGCGAATGTGAAATGGGAGTTAGAGGATTTATCCTTCGCCATTTTGTTTCCGAAGAAATACGATGAGGTGGTGCGTCTCGTTGCAGATCGAGCACCGTCACGGGATCGGTATTTGGAGGAGATTACCTCCATTTTGCGTAAAGGGCTGAAAGAAAGCAATATCAATGCTGAGGTGATGGGGCGGCCGAAACATTACTGGTCGATTTACCAAAAGATGATGATGCGCAGTAAAGATTTCGATGAGATTTTTGATTTGGTGGGGATCCGCATTCTCGTCGATGATCTCAATAGTTGTTATGCCGCGATTGGTGTGGTCCATTCACTGTTTTCAGCAATGCCTGGTCGGTTCAAGGATTACATCTCTGCGCCGCGGTTTGGAGTGTACCAATCATTGCATACTACGGTGATGAGTGAGGGCGGTAAACCACTTGAAGTTCAAGTGCGTACCCACGAGATGCATTTCAATGCGGAATACGGCATTGCAGCACACTGGCGCTATAAGGAAACCAAAGGCAGTCACAGTGGGGAGCAGTCTGAGGTCGATCACATGGCGTGGATGCGCCAATTATTGGATTGGCAGAAAGAAGCAGCCGATCCGAACGAGTTTCTTGACTCCTTGCGGTTTGAAATGACAAGCCAACAGATCTTTGTGTTCACCCCTAAAGGTGATGTGGTGAATTTGCCTTCTGATTCCACTCCAGTGGACTTTGCCTATGCGGTCCATACTGAGGTAGGGCATCGGTGTATCGGTGCGAAAATCAATGGCAAATTGGTGGCCTTAGAATCCAAACTCAAATCTGGTGACCGAGTGGAGATCTTTACTTCTAAGGATGAGACCGCGGGCCCGTCCCGGGATTGGCAGGATTTTGTCACCTCGCCGCGGGCTAAGGCGAAGATTCGGCAGTGGTTTGCTAAAGAACGCCGAGAGGAATTCCTTGAAGCTGGTCGTGATGCATTGGCAGCTGAAGTACAGCGGGGTGGATTACCCATGCATCGGTTGTTTACCGCACAGTCAATGAAGGCTGTGGCCACGGAACTGCACTATCCCGATGTTGATTCGTTGTATGCCGCTATCGGTTCGGGAAATGTTTCTGCCGGACATGTCGCGAACCGATTGATTGCTGCCTTTGGTGATGCCGATGATGCCGCGGATACCTTAGCTTCCCGCACCCCCTTGAGCGAATTGGTGACTGCTAAAAGCCAAGTCACTGAGAGTGGTTCTGGGGTGTTGGTCGATGGTAGCCCCGATGTGATGGCAAAACTGGCTAAATGTTGTCGGCCAGTACCAGGTGATCAGATTTTTGGGTTTGTCACCCGCGGTGGTGGGGTGTCAGTCCACCGCACTGATTGCACCAACGCTCCGAAACTGCGGGAGGAACCAGAACGGTTGATTCCGGTGGCGTGGGCTTCTGAGGGACAAGGTTCGGTCTTCCAAGCGACCCTGCAACTAGAAGCACTCGATCGTAATGGGTTGCTCATGGAGTTGACTCGAGTCATCAATGAACAGCGAGTGTCAGTAGTTTCTATGAACTCTCATGCTTCAGAAGATCATGTTGCTACCGTTCGTTTTACCTTCACAGTATCTAACACAAAGCAATTGGGATCGCTCATGACTCAATTGCGCAACACTGAAGGGGTGTTTGACGTTTATCGCGTCACCTCTGGCGGTTAGCGCAGAAAGGCCTGTCTGATCGTACTAACTACCCGCTTCGGATCGCTCTGTTGGTTGGGAGCGGGTAGCTTCATGTCGGGCGGGGTTAGTAGCACAGCTTTATTGAAATGCCTGAATGGCCTTGCCATGTGTTTTCTGACGAATCGGCGATGCGATCAACCTTAGGTCAGGTTGAAGTTTTGAGGATATATGACAAAAACCGATGTCCCAAGGTGGGGCATCGGTTATGCACACTCTAGTAGGTGTTTAGAGGTTATTGAACTTTGTAACTAGGGTGATGATGCTGGTGAGTAGGGTAACTACGACAGAGACGACCTTGACCCAATCCATGATCTCGTCAGAGTTCCACTTACCATCACTATCAGAAGAACCGGCGCCAGAGCTTCCTTTGTCTGTTGAAGGATCGGCGCTGTCCGAGGTGCTCTTATCCTTTGATGAAGAGTTGTCTGA
>JBHACV010000048.1:0-4110 GCA_041854705.1 Corynebacterium sp. | reverse complement strand
CGTTATCTCAACCGCCCTACCTGGTGGTTCATCGCCACTGCGGTCTCGCTTGTGTTATTGATTTTTGCTTGGGTCCTCTGGCACAAACAACGAAGCAAACGCACCGCAGTACTTTTTACCATTGTCTGCTTCCTCTCTTTCCTGCTTGCCGATGCCCCAACCTCCCTTGGTTTGCAGTGGATGGCACTCGTTGTGCTGGCACTCGAATTTTCCTCCCAGAAGGCAAGCCTCTATGCCTTGCTGCAACTACTTGTGGTAGTTGGAGCGCACATAAGCATTGACAGTAGTATTTTCCGAATCTTCGGAGAAGGCCTCTTTGTTGTTCTTACCAGCGTTATTGGGCTCACATTTGCATCCTTATTGCGCGGACTTGATGAAAACGACAGGCAGCGTCGTCAAGCATTGCTCGAATTACAAGAAAAACTGCGCATGTCTAGAGAACTTGCGCTCACCCAAGAACGTGAGCGCATCGCTGCCTCACTGCATGACAATCTTGGGCATCGGCTCACCACAATCGGAATGAGTTTGGACTATTCACTGCGCGTTTTACAAAACCAACCAGAAAAAGCCCGCGCAGAGATCGAACAAGCTAGGCAATCCGCCTCCAATGCACTCGGGGTCATGCGGGCCACAGTCCGCGCAATGCGGCCGGTCAAGCTTAAAAATGACAGCGTCAAAGATACCCTTGAAACACTGGCAGAATCTTTCCATTCCACAGGTTTCACTGTGACATGCGAGTTGCTTGACGACGTCCATAATGAGGAACTCGCGCTTTTGATTATTCGAACTGTGCAGGAAGCCTTAACTAATACAGTGCGCCACAGCGAAGCCGACCATGCACACATCACTTTGACTGCTTCTGAACTGACCGTTTCTGATAATGGTGACGGTAGTGATAATCCCTTGGACTTTGGTCTGAGTGGACTAAAAGAAACAGCCCAAGAACTTGGTGCCTGCCTAACCACTGAACCCCATGGCGGCATTGATGGTGGTTTCTACGTTAATCTATCTTTCCCGGAGCCAAAATGACCATCAGAGCAATCTTCATCGACGATCACCCCATGCTCTTGCGGGGCTTAAGCCTACTATTTGAGACCATCGATGAAGTGGATATCGTGGCCACTACCACCGATGGCAGCCAAGCTTTAAGTTTAGCCCAGGCCAAAAATGCTGATGTCATTGTAACCGATGCCGCTATGCCACATGTCGATGGCTTAGCGGTGGTACGACAGTGTTCACCACATATCCCTACCATTGTGCTCACCACCTTTGATGATGCCAATTTAGTAGCATCGTTGGTGAATGCGGGCGCAGCCGGTTATATTCTCAAAGATGTTCGGCCTGAAGAACTCAGCCGTGCAATCATCGCTGCAGCTGAAGGCGGGCTGGTACTCGATCCGCGGATTGCCCGCTATGCCCGCAATCCAGGTGAGCTCGCATTGCTGACTAAATCTGAGAAACAGGTGGCCAGGCTGGTCGCCGAAGGTAAGAATAATTCCGAGATTGCCAGCACCTTATTTCTGGCTGAGGGGACGGTAAAAAATCATATTTCAACCCTGCTGCGGAAGTTACGAGCTCGGGATCGAACGGTGCTGGCTCTTCGGCTAGCGAAAAGCTTCGGATTGTAATTAGGTTTTGGGCCCAAGTTTATGTAAGATCGTTGCTTGCTGTTGTCGAAATTGTTCGTATATCGCCCCGGTCAAGCTCGCTTTTTCATTAAAGCTGCAGGTTGAACGCTGGGCGGCTAGGAGAAAGAAAGTCCATGTCGGCTATTTGCCAGGTCACGGGACGCAAGCCAGGTTTTGGCAAGCAAGTCTCGCACTCGCACCGACGCACCTCCCGCCGTTGGAATCCCAACGTGCAGCGTCGTAAGTTCTACCTGCCCTCTGAGGGCCGTACCATCACTTTGACTGTATCTACCAAGGGTCTGAAGGTCATTGACCGAGACGGCATCGAGTCTGTCGTTGCCAAGATCCGCGCACGTGGAGAGAAGGTTTAGCGATGGCACGTAACGACATTCGTCCAATCATCAAGCTGAAGTCCACCGCTGGCACTGGTTACACCTATGTCACGCGGAAGAACAAGCGCAATAATCCCGATCGTATTACCCTGAAGAAATACGATCCGGTAGTCCGTAAGCACGTCGAATTCCGCGAGGAGCGATAATTCATGGCTAAGAAGTCAAAGATCGCCAAGAACGAGAAGCGCAAGGAAATTGTCGCCCGTTACGCGGAGCGTCGTAACGAGCTCAAGGCAATCATCAAGAACCCCCGGACCTCCGATGAGGATCGTCTGGACGCCCAGTTCGAACTGAACCGTCAGCCCCGTGACGCCTCCCCAGTTCGAGTCCGCAACCGCGACTCGCATGACGGCCGCCCACGCGGTTACCTCCGCAAGTTCGGTTTGTCTCGTGTCCGCATGCGTCAGATGGCTCACCGCGGTGAGCTGCCCGGCGTTCGTAAGTCCAGCTGGTAAATCAGGGAGTATCTAATGAAGCGCACTAACATGAAAAAGGTGCGGATGGAACAATCCCGCCGCCCTAAGAAGAACCCTCTCAAGGCCGCTGGCATCGAGAAGGTGGATTACAAGGACATCAACACCCTTCGTCAGTTCATCTCCGATCGCCACAAGATCCGTTCCCGTCGCGTGACCGGTCTGACCCCGCAGCAGCAGCGTCAGGTCGCTACCGCCGTTAAGAACGCCCGCGAGATGGCTCTCCTGCCGTTCACCAGCCGTTAAAGACTGGGAGAACTCACGCTCCGGTGATAACCCGGATGTGATAACAGCATGAAACGCTCGGCCCTACCAATACGGCCGGGCGTTTTGTCGTTGCCTTGGGACCTTATTATTAAGCACATTCCGACGAGTCGAACCGCGCTGTTTGTGTCTTATTCGGTTTCGTGGCTACGCTATGTTCCAGCACTTAATCCTCATGGTCTTAGCCAAAAATCATGAGGCACTCGTAGTGAAAGTTGGCGTTGAAACCTCATGCACCCCTCCCTGATTGATCTCGGCGAACAAGCACCTCGGTGCACCGATACCCCCACCCTGCGTGGTGTTTTAGCAGAATCGCAAGACCTGCTGCGCAACGCCTTCGATCACAATGAGGATCCTCAGGACTTGGTGCGCTGGTTTTCCCAACTCCTAACCGATGCACTGCATTCCCAAGCAGTTACCGATTTAACTGGTGGTGCCCAGCTAGTACTCACTGGTGCCGTCGGTCGAGGAGATGCTTTACCCAGCTCTCCAATCACTTGGCTAACCGTCGCACCGCCTACTGTTGATTCCGCAAATATTGATACAACCAAGTTGTCCCAGCTCATCGCGCAAGTAGGACTGGTTGTTGAGAAAACTCCCCTGGGGAGTCAGGCTCTCACCCGCAAACAATGGCGTGCCCGAATTCATAGCGCTAATGCCACTGAGCTAGCACTGTTTACCGACGCTGGGACATGGTGCCTTGAAGAGGTACTACAACTTCCCGACGCCACCCCGCTATTGATTGAGGCATTGGCACACCGACCACCATCACTGAAACTTAATGACAGCCTGCCAGACCGAGATGTGCCAGTAGATATTAGGAAAGAACTGCTCTACCCCATCATTGCAATTGCGCGGTGGGCTGGCGTGACCGCACAGTCCCATGCGCTAGCTACCTGCGATAGGCTGGCCGATGCCACCGCAGCTGGGGTGCTGAACTCGGATCAAGCAGATTATCTTACTCAAGCATGGCAGGCCGGATTGCGATTGCAGTTCATGCGGTTTACCGATCGCGTTCACAGCCATGCCACCACTGCTGAATCACTCCCAGCCATCCAGCGCAGTCTTTATGGGGCAAGTGCACGCATGGTCTCTGATGTGGCACATTCCCTAGCTACCAGTCATGGAATTGACTTGTAACAACAATGGTGGCAGTTTCTCGCTATCGGTATAAGATTATATTTTATGGCTGCGTAACCTACGCGCCATCAACAGATCAAGTTTTCTAATCTGAGAAAGGAGTGGCGGTTTCGCATTATGGCTGGTGCAGTTGGAAGGCCTAGGAAAAATAGCCCTCGTCGTCGGGGCAATACCGCGCGCGAGGAGATTCTCGACGCTTCAGCTGAGCTTTTT
>JBHACV010000047.1:0-35511 GCA_041854705.1 Corynebacterium sp. | reverse complement strand
ACGCCTTTCATCGTGTAGATGAACTCACCCACGTTGAATTTCCCCTTACCGGATAGTTAGGACAGTGTGATATCTAAGGGTACAACACCTGCCCGTTAAGCTATGCATCGAAGTTCGCCCATGCTAAGCAGAAACCACCACCCGATTGTCTACTACATCTGATGCCGTTTGATTCTCCGATTCTGATGGAACCGACCGGGGTGGAAGTTCTCGCACTTCGGGCCGGTCAACGCCCAAGTCTCGTGGTGGTCCAGGGATTTGATGGGTGCTGAAGCTTTGGTGTGGCATTTCTGGCCTTGTTAGCCCATAGTGGTTCAAATTCGCGCCTTGGCTACCAGCCTGTTGTGGCAGAGGATTACGCTGAAACTGAACTACATGGTTGCGCATTTCAAACCCAATAAACATCGCTCGCAATACCACCTTGGAGTGGCGCTGACCATCATCTTTGGATTCCCATTGCTGTGTGGTCAAATACCCCACACAAATCACGGGTTTCCCCTTCAACAATGAAGCGTATGTGTTTTCTGCAAGGTTTCCCCAACATTCCACATCAATATAAAGCTGATCCCGATCAAGATAATGGGAACCGTCATCACGAGGATGGTCACCTAATTCCCCACTCCGGCGAACTTTGCGGGAAGCGGCTAACCGAAACCGGGTCAGACGCGAACCTGAAGGAAAGGTTTTCAAATCTGGATCATTGGTTAAATGACCAATGAGGGTAATGGTTTGCTGCATACGATTAACTCCTTAAAACACGAGGTAACGACTGGCATAAATCTGTTTTATTTTCACTGTGACGCACCAAAATGATGTTGTCTAGAGTTCGCGGGCTTAAGGTGAAAATCTGTGAAATTCGTCCTCGGGGTTTAGAGCTATCCACAGATCAAAGTTGCAACCGAGTGCAAAAACTTGCGGTATCTAGACCGAAATCTACTACCGCCGCGAAACGTACAGGTGCTCACTGCTGTTCGTGCAGCGCGAACAGCAACCGCCATAATAAGGTAGGCATGACCAAGCCCAGCCAGTTATGACAACACTGCACCATGCTTAAACAGTGGCCCACCACTAGAAGTCACTGCCCTTTTTGGGTAGTCCCCTACGGCCAGAAATGTCACTGTTTGCCGTGATTCATTTCTGCGAGCATGGCGTTATAGGCCTCCAAATCATCATCACCGGTTTCCTCAGCGCGAGCATCGTACTCTTTGGCAACTTTGCGATCTTCTTTAAGCCATTGCAAAAACAGAGTGCCAAACACCACTACTAATGGGAATGAACCGGAAGCCCAGGCAATACCGCCCCCTACATTTTGGTCATGCATCAAGTCCACACCCCACGGCAGCATCAATGTGCGGTAGAAATCTTCTGCCAGAATCTGCGACAGCTGCATCAGATACACCCCGAAGTACAGGTGGAACGGCATGGAAAATACCAGCCAAGCTAGCCGTTTAATCACGGAATTGTTCCGCGGTTTCGGATCAGAACCAATCATGTCCCAGTAATAGAGGTAACCAGAGATGAGAAACACCCAGTTCATAATCAGGTGACCTGCATGTTCGGAAACCATGAGGTCGTACCACGGCGTGATATACAGCAGGTAGAAAATAATGACGAACTGCAGGGTATTCACCGCAGGATGCATCACGATGCGCAGACTTGTCGAGGCCAACAATGCCTCCACCCATTCATGCAAACCAGGTGTCTTAGGGTTTGGTTTGGTTACTTCTAACACCATTTGCAATGGCGCCCCAAGCACAAGGAACACCGGAATCACCATAGACAAAGCCATGTGTGCCACCATGTGCATGGAAAACATTGCGGGCATGTATAAACCAATGCCAGAACTCATGGCCAACCCTAGGCACACCGTGCCTAAAAACCACCAGAAACTCCGATGCCACGGCCACGGTTTACCTAGCTGACGTAACCGTATGAGACCGTACACATACAACCCAGTCAAAATAATAGCGAGGGTGCTAAACATTAGGTCGAACCGCCATACGGTCCACACCGACCAGATGGTTGGTTCAATTGATAGGTCATAACCCATTTCTAGGGCCATGGGGCTGAGATTAACGACCCGTGGCGGCGGTGGTGGGGTGCGCCCCAAGGATACCGCTACCCCCACTGTGGCTGCCATGATGAGCACCTCCACGATTGCCACCCGTAAGAATGCTTGGTAATCACCCAGTTTCAGCCGGGGCATGGTTGCTTTTCGATGCCACAACCCAAACAAGCCCAGCACCACTGCCAGCACTGCTTTCGCCACCACTACTCGGCCATAATCAGAAGTAAAAAGATCTTCAAAGCGAACCCGAATGGCAGCGTTAATCAGGCCAGTCACGGCAAGCGCCATGATTGCGATCAGTGCGAGCGTCGAAAAGCGAGAAACAGCAAGGGCCATCTCTGGGCCTAGGCGACGCCCATACGCGATCAGCGCCATGAGCCCACCAACCCACAATAAGGTGAACAGCAGGTGCCAAAGAAGCGAGTTCGTGCCATAATCGTGGTCACCACCAGCCGCAGAATGTCCCTCTAACCCCAAGGGAGCGATCATTATGATGGCACCAACCAACAACACTGGTTGCCACATCCATTTGCTAGGGAATACCCCAGCAATGCCAACGACGCCTGCAATAATGGCGCACGCCAACCAGGCTTGGGCTTCTGCGACTTGGGACAATGCAATCTGCCAGTTTGCTGGCTGCATCGCTACCTGCAATGGTTGGCCAGACACATCAGATAGCACCATCGGCACCATTAAGAGGGAAATTATTGCAAAAGCTAACGCCGCCTTGGCACCAGTACGGGCTGCAAGCAAACCATCAACGCTCACAATCGCATGTCGCAATGATGACGCTGGCGAGGGGCTAATGAAAAAGGATGCAAAAACAAACGATCCCACCGAAAGCGCGGCAAGCAACCACGCCACCGCACGCACAAACGGCAATCCAGCGGTAGTAAGGACCCCCGGATCAGGGATCCCCAAGGCTGCTAACGATTCGTTTAAAAATCCCCAGCTTATCGACGCCCCCACCACGCCACCAACCACAAGAAACGCTAAGTACAGCGGCCAAGTTGAGCGAAGAGCTAAACGGGGTTGATCGACTACAGTCGTCTCGGTTTCTGGCATGACTTATAGCCTAACCTGTCAGACAAGTCTGATAGGAAACCAAGCAAAACTTTAAGTGTGTCAACGCCCATATAAATGGACCGTTATCTATCCCATGCAGGCAAAATGGCTTAATTGCGCGCCCACTCAGTCATGGGCTAATCTTTAACAGTCTTTTTAAGACCAATGCCTCCATAGCTCAGTGGATTAGAGCAACCGGCTTCTACCCGGTTGGTCGCGGGTTCGAATCCTGCTGGGGGCGCCAATATTTCCCCTCGTTATCTACCACAAACGTAGATAACGAGGGCTTTTCTTCTGGTATTCAATAAGCTAACTATGTCTATTTTTGACTACTTGTCACCAATTATCAACACAATAACACCGACATAGCATATATACGATCTATCATTTTTGTGTTCTCAGGTTAAAAATCCCTTCAAAAATCGAAAATAACAACGGCGTAAGGCTTCTCAGATTTGGTCGATACATAAGAACCACTTTAAGCAAATCAGTCGGATAAATTACCCCCTCACGCCGAGGTCAATCGCTCGTAGGTTTCATCATATTTGTTAATCCAGCGTATTGCTTTCCCGTACTGTCGGGTTTCAATCAGTTGTAGTAAATCTGGGTTTTCACGAATCAGCCTTTGGATGTGGACAAGGAAACTCGGCGATCCCAATCCCAGTTGACGCCATTTGGGGTCATTGGCTGCCCAATAATCACTAAGCACTGGCGCTTGTCCGTCTACGGCACCAAATGCCACATGGGAATCTAACCAGTCTCTTCGTGCTAGTTCGTGAAAGATCATTGTGAAGCGAGCACTAGGGTGAACTTTGGTCAGGATTCGTGCTAGGTCATCAAAGCTGTAGTCGCAGCTCCAATGTCCGAAAAATGCGCCATAGCCAGCTTCCAGTTCTAGCGCTGATTCTTCTAGTTCATTAAATACTTGTGCGGCTTCGGTTAGGTCTTCTGGCAATTGGCCACGCATGTACCAACCTGGCACGAGGTCAAGAATGCCGCTGACTATCCATGCGCCTTGGCCCCCTTTCCCACTGTTGTTCCATGTGGCGGTAATCCGGTCCCCTACGATCAGTGGGAAATGATAGAGAACATTACGGACTTCGAAGCTGGTGGCGTCGATAAGGGGTTCAAGGGGCCGAGCCCAGAATGATTCCGTGATTTCCGCTAATCCTAGTTGGTCATTGCCAGCAATGATGACATTGACCAGTTCGGCGGTAAACGTTGGGCATTCTTTGGTTTGCGGCATGGTTTCTCCTGGTTAGGTTTGCTCTGTTCCTATTAGATTTGGACTGGAAAACTGCCGCTTTGGTTCCCTCGAAGGATAAAAATAATCCACTGCCCACAACCAATATGGCGTGAACAGTGGAAATAACGAATCTAAGTTAGCTCATTTTCTTGTAGAACCACCCCATAACTGGGGAAAGCACCGCTGTGGGGGCCACCGTAGAAATCACGTTCATAGCCTTCGATAACGGACCTGGCACAACTCGGCGTTGCCCTTTGGCCATCGCTGCGAGAGTTTCGGCGGCACAGGATTCGTAGGTGGTCCACAAGAAATCTGGCACCGCTTTATCCACAATGGATTGTTCAGCCTCAGGGATGACCGCTTCGCGCACTGGTCCCGGCGCGAGCAAGGTACACGTTACCCCGGTGCCTTTCAGCTCATAGTGCAGCGCTTCGGTAAAAGCATTGACCCCAGCTTTAGTCAGGACATAGGTGGCATTATTGGGGATTGGCACATTGCCTGCGGCAGAGCCGACATTGCAGATCGCTCCGCTCTTGCGTTCAATCATGCCTGGTAGTACGGCGTGGGTGAGTTCAAAAACTGCGGTGGCATTGAGTGCGAATTGTTGTGATTCATACTGCCAGTCTTGCTTGATAAACGGCCCGAAGCTGGCAATGCCAGCGGAGTTAATGATGATATTGATTTCTCGGTTGGAAATATCTGCAATGAGTTGCTGTAGTTGCTCAGAGTCTGCGAGGTCACAGGGATAGACTTCGGCGATGATTGAGTGTTTTTTGCGAAGTTCTTCGGCTAGTTCCTCCAGTACTTCAGCACGTCGTGCCACTAGGATGAGATTGTGTCCAAGCTGTGCTAGCTCCTGTGCCATTGCTCGGCCGATTCCTTGGCTGGCTCCGGTGACCAGCGCGCGCGCATCCATTGATGGTAAAGGTAGTGACACTATTGCTCCTTGGGTGGTGGTGAGGGTTTGTCCTAGTCTACCCTGCCGGTGTTGTAAGGTTTTGGCGTTATCGACCTAAAGTAGAAGGCATGGATTCCACTACGGTTAATACAACGACAGCTAATGCAAATGATCGACTTGTGTGGATCGATCTGGAAATGACCGGTCTTGATATACATCAGCACACAATTGTCGAAGTCGCAGCTTTAGTCACTGATGCTGAGCTCACCATCCTTGGGGAGGGCGTGGATCTTGTGGTGCATGCAACCGAAGAAGAGTTGTCTCGCATGGGTGAGTTTGTTACTAATATGCATGAATCCTCTGGATTACTGGCGGAAATCCGTTCTTCTACTGTCACGCTCAAAGAGGCGGAGGATGCGGTTTTAGCGCTTATCAATACCCACTGTGATCCCGAGCACCCCGCACCATTGGCTGGTAATTCGATTGCTACTGACCGGAGTTTCATCAGAGAGCAGATGCCGCGGTTGGATGCCGCTTTGCATTACCGCATGGTGGATGTTTCTAGCATTAAAGAATTGGCCCGTCGGTGGGCGCCACGGGCGTATTTTAATCAGCCGGAGAAGGGTCTGGCGCACCGTGCATTGGTAGACATCATTGAGTCCATTCGAGAATTAGATTATTACCGCAAAGCGTTGTTCATCCCTGACCCACAAACTGAGGATTGTGAGGCGGCAAAAGCCCAAGCCATCGCGGATTACCAGCAGTTTTTTAAAAGCCAGTAGTTTGGGTTAATATAGTTCTCGCTGCTTTGGTGGCAATGGTGGCTGTAGTTCAGCTGGTAGAGCACCAGGTTGTGATCCTGGGTGTCGCGGGTTCGAGCCCCGTCAGCCACCCCAAAGTTTTAACCCCGCATCTGGTTTGATGCGGGGTTTTCGTTTTCACAGTTTGGCGGGCGGTTTCTGGTCAGCTATGTTATGACAAGGTCTTCTACTGGGCGTCGTCGAGAAGCGGCACTAGCTGGTACAAGTGCTGCGAGTATGCCAGCTAGTGCTGCGCCTAGCAGGACGATAAGTAGCTGGCCAATGGGGATATGCAGCTGCATTGTGACCTTTGTTGCGGAGTTTCCAAAGGCGACTAGTCCAGTCCATCCGAAGAACACCCCAGCTACAATGCCGATTCCTGCTGATACCACGGCGGTGAGGGCTGCTTCTGTGCAAATCATGGTGATGAGTTGACCACGGCCAAGACCGACTGCTCGTAGCATCGCTGATTCCCGTCGGCGTTCAATGACTGACAATGCTGCTGTGTTTCCAATGCCGACAATGGCAATGACCACTGATACCCCTAGCAAAGCGAGTACTACCATGAGCATGGTGTCGAGGATTTGATAGTAGTACACACGCTCTTGGGCGCCACCATTGACACTGAGTTGATTATCAATCGAAAGCATGTCTGTAATAATCGTTTGGGTGTCTGTGGAGCTCAGATTATCATCGAGTCGGAGCAGTAATTGTGCGGTACCAAGCTCAGATTCGACTGCTTCTAAATCTGTTGCAGCGAGAATTATTGTGCCTTCAGGCGTGTCATCGTCGAGGATAACGGTCAGCTGCTGTTCACCTGCCGATCCGCGTACTGTAACTTGTTTATTTGCCAAAGTTCGTAGTGGATCTTGGTCATTGACCTTAAGCTGCCCAGTTTCGGCGATTGTCACTTTAGAATGCGCTACCTGTTGTAGCTCTTCTAGGTCATAGCCTTCCGCCCGATATTCACGTGATTCTCCTTGACTATCGAGTACTTCAACCTGTCCGGTAGAGACCGCTGTGCTGTCTACCACGCCACGGGTATTTTCCACCGCTGAGATGATAGCTGGGTCAAGTTGTGTCTGGGTATTATTTGCTACCACCAGGTCAATGGGGCGTTCAGCATTGATCACTTCTACAATTGATTCTCGGGTTGAGGTGATACCAGTCATTAAAGTGGCAAGCAGTATGCTGCCGATGAGCAATGCAGCTCCGGTTGTAGCGGTTCGTCGTTGATTACGATCAATATTGGCTACTGCTAGTTCTGTTGCAGCTGATATGCGGGACAGCGGTAGGCCACAGAACTTAATAAGCTTAGGTAACAGTGCAGACGCGAGCACAAGAAGACCAATAACTGTGACCGCTCCAGCGCCGATTGCTAGTACGATGGATCCTTGCTTGGCAGCAAAGATCATTGCCGCAATAGCTAGCAGGCTCAGCACAGTGCCAATAATGCTGGTGGTGACTGTTGTGCTTGTTGTTGGAACGGCTGTTACTGGACGGAGGGCAGCTGCTGGGCGCACTTTTGTTGCGTTCCGTGCTGGTTTGAGGGCAAAGATGACTGTGACTATTGTTCCGCAGACAATAGCGCCTAGGACCATCATGGGTGGTACTGATAGCTGAGATAGCGGCAAGCTGGTGGTCGAATTATCACTAGCTGCTACCAAGGCTTGGGAAACACCGATACCAATAGCGGCGCCGATCGTCGAAAAGAGGAGACCGATTAATGCTGCCTCGGAGATTATTAATCGGTAGACTTGGCCGACTCCGGCGCCAACGCAGCGTAGTAATGCCAATTCGTTGGTGCGCTGTGCAATCAAAACTTGGAAGGTGTTGGCAATGACGAATCCTGCTACCAGTAGTGATACCACGCCAAAGACCAACATGATGCTCAATAACATGGTGCTGTTACCTGAGAGCTCTTCCATTTGACGCTCTACTGCTGCTTCCCGAGTCAATGCGGTCAGGTTTGGGCCAAGATCAATGTCTTCATTGATTTTGGATACCAATTCCTGGGGTGTTACTGCCCCTGTTCCGCTTATAAGAATGCCGGTGGTAAAAGAGGTAGCATCTAGTGATTCAATGGTAGCTTCATTGACAAGCAAAACTGGAGCTCCTAGGTTGAACCCGGCATTTTTATCCGAGGTCAAGCCGACTACGGTCAGCTCTAGCCCGGCCCCGTTCGGGTTATTGGTTCGCACGGTATCGCCCAGTGCTACGCTTAGGGACTCGGCGCTGGATTCACTTAGTGCCACTTCCCCTTCGGCTGCTGGCCACGTGCCGGTTGCGAGCTCTTGCCAACGATTTTCAGCAGACAGCAATGGTTCGATGGTAGCTTGTGCTCGGCGGTTACCTGCTACTACTTCTGTATAAGCAGAACGCTGAACATCCGCGGCGGCGACGGTATCGAGTGTTCGCGCTTGCTCTACAACACGGTTGTATTCTGCCTCTATTTTCTCAAAATCTGGGTCGTCAGTTGTGAGCACAATTTGGGCATCTGCCTGCGCCATTTGAGCTGTCAAGCCTTCGGTGAGTGTCTGTTTATACGACTCGGAAAGCAGTAGGGTTGTTACTACAAATCCAACAGCTAATGTGACGGCCAATCCGGTGGCCAACAGCCGACCAAGCCTAGCCCGAATGGAAGAAAAGAGTACTTCTTTCATGATAATTAGTCCTCTTCAATTTCTTCGAGTCGGCTTAGTGCCTCTAATACGGTTCTCTGAGTTGGGTTCTGAATGAAATCTTGGATCTGTCCATCTGCCAGCATCACAACTTCATCGGCATAGACCGCAGCTTTAGGATCATGCGTCACCATAATCACGGTTTGCCCGTATTCAGACACCATCGAGCGCAGTAGTTTAAGGATGCGAGTTCCCGATGCTGAATCGAGGTTTCCGGTGGGTTCATCCGCAAAGACAACCGCTGGCTTTGTGACAATCGCCCGGGCAATTGCGATCCGTTGCTGCTGTCCACCCGATAGCTCATGTGGTTTGTGGTGCAGTCGATCTGCAATGCCCAGCTCTTTTATTAACAGGGAAAACCATTCGGGATCGGCCTTCCGCCCAGCAATACGCAACGGTAGCAAAATATTCTGTTCCGCTGTCAAAGTCGGAATTAAATTGAATGCTTGGAAAATGAAGCCCATGCGATCCCGACGCACTTTTGTCAATTCGCGATCCGCCAGCGCCGTGATAGTGGCATTTTCTACTTGTACTTGTCCTTCATCAAGGCTGTCGAGACCTGCAATGGTCTGCATTAATGTCGATTTTCCCGAGCCGGATGGTCCCATGACCGCCAGAAATGTTCCCTTTTTTACCTCAAGATCGACTCCATCCAAAGCAGTGACCGCCGCTTGTCCTGTACCAAAAGTTTTGCGCAGTCCTTGCGCTTGCACGGCTAGTTCTTCCAGCTTCATCTACTTGTCTCCTTCAGCATCAAGCAACGATTGCATCTATCACGCATGTTCACTTTTCGACGCTATTGCGACAAGAAGTCAGTTACATCAGCCTCAGGGTCCTAGTTCTACCGACCGGCTCATACTTTTACCTGGTCCTTGGGTATGAGCCATTGTTAAAGATTCTCCCCGCTTATCTTCAATGTTTTCCCTTGTCAATGGGGTTATAGCAATGGGAATCAAACCCTCGTTTCCTGCGATAGCACTTTTATCAATCCGCAGAGAAAGTCCCCGACCGCAGGTTTGGCTACAAACCGATTTCAAATCTTCTTGACCATGAACAAAGCGGTAGTTTTCTACTCTCGCATCTGTTTTTCATGCCCAACTATCAGCTAAAATGCTAGGAACATAATATTTAACAATAGAAGCTATATCTTTTTCTTACTCGCGTTCATAATGTCCCATTTTTATTGGGTTACGGCCAACAGGATATTAAAGCAAATGGACAATTATAAAGATTTTTCTATACAGAAAATCAGTTAAATCTTCTTAATTGGCAATGGGGAGCAATCCACTTTTATTGCTTGGTTATTGAACTTGGGTGCCAAGAGTTTGTGCAGCACCATCATCCCTATTTAGCGATTTAACTGTAGTCTTCCCCAACTCCAGCAACTGACGACGGCAAATCCTATCCCCCATATGCCCACCAGTCCGAACTGCATTGGGTGTGTAGCTTCCATGCTGCCTATCGCCCATAAGGCAGGTGTAACCAACGGCAGCCAACCACCAGCACCACCTAACACACCCACCTGCGCTACTACTACCAGCCCAATTGAACTGGCGACACCAGCAAAGACTGAACGAGTCAGTGTTGCTATAAGGGCTATAGGCAGCACTAGCAAGGTGCTGAGCATTATCAGGGCACCTAATCGTAGTGGTATATCCCCTGCTGGCAAGCCATAGCCCAATACCATGCCAAGAACTACTAGTCCTGCTAGCAGCAGGATGCTCACCAGCAACGACCAGCAGAAGAAAACAAGCAACTTCGCCCCAGCTATGGCATGTCGGCTAGCAGGCAGGCCAAAAAGACCAATAATGGTTCCATCGGTAAATTCTCGGCCGAAGATCCAGCTGAGTACCACGCCAAACCCGAGCAGACTAGACGCAGCCATCACCTGAGCTGCCTGAGCATACAAGCCCGACCAATCTAAGGTGGCCGCCGAACCAGCTTTGGCTATTAGCTGCGAATTACCAGTGCGGATTCCAGAAGTGATAACCGCTAATAGCATCACCACACCACCAGACAGCACACCGGTAGCTATGACACCTACTCGTGAACGCAGCAGCTTTATTGCCTCCACCAACACTAGCGTGGTCATGATAATTTCCGCTGTTGATCGTCTTGTTGAATACGCTTGAAAAACCTACGTTCCAAATCCACACCGGAAGTGTCGAGTTCGCCAATCATGCGGCCAGCGTTCATCAGCAGCACCCGATCGGCGATCCGTGCTACCTCATCAAGATGGTGGCTGCTAACAACAATCGACGCTTGTTGTTGGGCGTGGTGTTGTAGTTGTTCTCGCAACAATACGATGGTTGCAGGATCAAGGGCATTGCTAGGTTCATCCAAGACAATAAGTTTGGGATTGTGCTGCAATGCTATCGCCAACCCTACCCGCTGGCGGTAGCCTAAAGATAGCTGTCGAAATCGCTTGGTTTGGTACGGGGAAAGTTCCCACATTGCTATTGCTAAGTCCACCAATGCCGGATCGGCTTTCCGCAGCCAAGCAGCTATGGTGAGGTTCTCTTGTACTGTGAGCTCTGGGTAGGCCAATGGTGTTTCAATCAAAAACCCTACTTTAGCCCAGTTATTTCTGGGCATGGATGCTAGTTCCGTGCCAAAGATTGTGATCTTCCCAGTTTTAGGTCGTAACATTCCCAATGCAAGTCGCATGAGGGTGGTTTTTCCTGAGCCATTAAGTCCCACAAGGGCAACGATTTCCCCTGGTGCAACGTGGAAGGAAACATCACCAACGCCTGCCCCACCAGGATAATCGTAGCTAAGGTGTTCAGTACGTAACATGGTCTTTCCCGCCAAGTGTATTGAGTGCGGTGGTTAGGGCGTCGTCAAGTGTGCCTTGCTCGGTTTGGGACCACTCTAGTAACGCCACGGTTAGGCCGCTCATCAGAGCGGTTGCGGCCACCTTTGCAGCGGTGACACCACGGTCAATTAGTGCTTCGGTGAGTGCAGCAATGGTTTTTTGATTGTTGGCTGCGATTGCACTATCGATATTGCGGGCCGCAGCGAGGATGCGCAGGCGTAGTCGCAAGTGCGCTTCAGCGGTTGCAGGAAGTTGCCGCCAGGAGATCCGCACTGCTTCCGTCAGGGCCTGCATGGCGGGTTCTTCAGCAGGCCGTGACCGGACGGCTTCTGCAAGGGTCGCATCAAACGGATCATGTAACAGTAGTGCCGCTTTGGTGGGAAAATGTCGAAACAGTGTCATTTCGCTTACCCCGGCGCGCTTGGCTACCTCGGCGGTGCTGGTGGCGTCGAAGCCGCGTTCTTGGAAGAGGGTTAGGGCTGCTTGCTGTAGTGCTTCGTGGGTTGTGGTCCAGCGGTCCATAACCCTAATGTTAGTGACTAACATTAGGGTGTGCAAGCTAGGTTCGTAGCACTTTCTCCAGCGCTTTGCCTTTGGCGAGTTCATCCACCAGTTTGTCCAGATATCGAATCAACTGCATCAGTGGGTCAGTGATTTCTTGGACTTTGATACCACACACGCTGCCTGTAATTAGTTCTCGCTTGGGGTTGAGCGCAGGTGCATGGTTGAAAAAGTCCTGAAAATTCACTCCACTGGCAATCACCGTCTCAACTTTTTCCGCTGGGTAGCCAGTCAGCCACGCAATGACGTGATTGAGCTCTGCTTGGGTGCGGCCTTTCTTTTCCACCTTGGTCACGTAGTGGGGATAAACATCGGCAACTGCTGTGGTAAAAATGCGATGAGTCATAGCCGCCAAGTGTATCGGCCCCAAGTAGACATGCCCACCAGGAAATAGCAATACCGCCCAGTTAAAACTGAGCGGTATTAGTTGGGGGTAGTAACGTGTTGAAACGCTAGCTACTAAACGTCGTCGGCATTGCCCTTCTTCCAGGTATCCCAGTCGAGGTTCCAGTCACCGAGACCATCATAAGGACTCAAGGTCTCTCCAATGGTGTTTTTAACGGTAACGATGTCACCTCGCTTAACGGTTTCTTGGAACCATGCAGCGTTTTCCGTGGTCACATTCACGCAACCGTGGGAAACATTGGAACTACCCTGTGCCCAGACTGACCAAGGGGCAGCATGGACGAAGATGCCGGAATATGACATCTGGGTGGCGTACTCTACTGGCGTGCGGTAACCGCCATTTTCCAAGGCCAAGCCATAAGAGGTGGAGTCCATCACCAATGAAGCATGCTCATCACCAATGACATAGATCCCGTTCGGGGTTGGCCATGCACTGGATCCTAAGGAAACTGGCATGGAGCGAAGTTTCTCACCATTTTTATACACGGTCATGGTCTTGGTGGAGTCATCAACTACCGCCTCAACCTTGTCCCCAATGGTGAAATTGGTTTTGCTACTATTTGCGGCATACATGCCCTCGCCGAGCTTCATACCGTACAGGTCAGCCTCGACGGTAACTTCGGTGCCTGGCTCCCAAAATTCTGCTGGACGCCACCGAACTTCTTGGTTGGAAATCCAGTAAAAAGCACCTTCTACTTCTGGGCTAGTGGTAACTTTCACGGCTTTCTCCACGGCCTTGCGGTCGGTAATGGCAGAGTCAAACCGTAACCCAATAACTTGCCCCACACCAACGGTAGAACCTTCCATCGGCGTTAGGTAGCTTTCTGAAAGGTACCCTGGCGCAACAGTATTAAAAGTAGTAGTAGAGGATTTGCCATTTTTGTCCTCGGCCACAATCTTGTAAGTACGATTAAACCCTAAGGGCTCAGTGTTGGTCCACGTCATGGAGTCCTTAGAAAGCTCAGAATCAACTTCTGTGCCTTCCTCATTGGTCATGGTGACCTTTTTCAGCCCTTCACCTTCGGAGGTAACCTCGATCGTTTCAGTTGGCGACACATCGGTGGCACCATCTTTTACGTTTGTTTTGGGAGCAACTGGTTTCGGGGCCTCAGATGTGGCTGCGGCGCCATCCGCAGCTGGGCTTGAACCATCAGCGGAACAAGAAGACAGCAGCACAGCTGCGCAGCATACTACTGCCCCAACCGCCTGCTTCAACGACCCACGTGACACACTCATTCTTGTGAACTTTCCTGTCTTTTCATTAACTAAACACAATCCCACACTTATAGGTTTTGTGCGTCGATCATCCATCTTAAACTGGGTACCCGACATGAGAGGATTCCATGATGTATCCGTTGTCAGATTGTTACGCAGCTAAGACATATGCACACAATTATCTGTTCATTAATCGGAAAACCTTTCCGCTTCGTTAGCGGCACGTTTTACACTCCCCCCACACCGTAGCCCCACTCGAAAAATGGTCTGTTAACAGACTGACACCTAATCTGGTATCTGGCTATTGACATGCCAGTTTTGCAAGTTTAAAGAGCAGCTGTTATTGTTTTCTTCGTTGCAGAGACATTAACAAACAACTCTAGCAATCTTTTGCGCCATTAGCTCAATTGGTAGAGCAACTGACTCTTAATCAGTGGGTTCGGGGTTCGAGTCCCTGATGGCGCACAATCCAAAGGTCAAACCAAATGTTCTTGGTTTGACCTTTTCGCATTAACTAGTAAAGGTAGTTGGTTAAAGAGTGGGTTTGTGTAGCATGTCATGGGGTGGTTCCACATAGGCGGGTGCGCTGTATTGGCTTGGCATGTTGCGGAATGGTTGGGTTAGGCCGCTGCTCATAAAACTGCTTGTTTCATGTTCATTTCATGACTTCCGTCACCCAACCCACCCATAATCTGTTAAGTCGATCTTAAATGAATAATTGTGTTGAGTAATCACCTGTAATGAGCCATGCTAGTGACTTCATCACCCTAGTACCCTTGACCAGGTGGGGTTGTTTGGTTACTTCCGCCAAGCATATAAAGACGCCCAATGTTTTGATGATCCACCTGTGCACTGTGGCGTATCTGATCGACCCTACGGTATTCACAACCCAAAAGATGCCAATTGATGTTGAACTTCATGGGGAGTTGACCACCGGCATGACTGTGGCTGATCTGCGTGCCCCAGCTTTGCCAGATTGCCACACCCAAGCCGCAGTGACACTTAATCACCGCCAAGTTTTGGGATCTGGTCATTCGTGCGATCACGACGCTTTCTACATAAATATGCTTGTTGTTTTTGAGTGCACATCAGGGTTTGCTTGGTGTGCTTAGCGTGGTTTGCGCACCGAACTGTAGTTTCGTTATTACCCCCGTTGAGGTCGATGTTTGAAGGAGTCCCCGCCTGAAACCCAAACCACGCTACCCTCGATACTATGCGTGCACTGATACTTGTCGACGTCCAAAATGATTTCTGTCCGGGCGGAACGTTGGCGACCGCCAATGGTTCAGTGGTGGCACAGGCCCTTGCCAAATATATTTCTGCTCACCGAGATAAGTACACAGCAATCGTTGCCACCAAGGATTGGCATGTCAATCCGGGTGACCACTTCGCATCAGAACCTGATTTTGTGGACACATGGCCGGTGCATTGTGTCGCTAACACAACTGGTGCGCAGTTCCATCCGAGTATTGAAAAGCTTGCGAATACCTTGGATGCGGTCTTTTATAAGGGGCAGTACACTGCTGCCTATTCTGGGTTTGAAGGGGTAACCGAGGCTAATGAAGAGTTAGCCCCTTGGTTACATGCGCATGATGTGGAGGTCATCGACGTGGCTGGGATCGCCACAGATTATTGCGTCAAAGCCACGGCCTTGGACGGTTTAAAAGCCGGATTTGAAGTCAGAGTCCTCGCTGACTTTGTTTCTGCAGTCAGCGAGGACTCTGGGGATACCGCATTAGCTGAATTGGTGAAAGCAGGTTGCCAGCTAGCTTAACGAGCTGCCAGCAGTTCTTTTAATTGTCGCAGGTCGGCGCGTTGCCGCCGAGACCGAACCACACCGATGGCTACCAAACCAACAACCGCCGCGGTCACACCCACAAGAATCTTCTGCAATTGAGGATCCTTCAGCTTTGTAGCTAGTGATTCTTTGGCGTCCTCAACCATGTTCTGTGGTTTAGCGCGGTCCGCGATTTCGTCCAAAGTCCGTGCCAACTGGCGACGGGTTCGTTCGATCTCGCGTTGGATGTCATCAATGTTTCGGGCCACGGAAATACTCCCTATTTTTGTCTTTGTCTAGTTTTTCTTTCTCCATACACCTTAGTCTGAAACCGATAGAAAATTGTCAAGGATGTAAAGTTAGTTCCATGACTGAAAATCTTCGTCTCAAACCTGGTGTCCTGGCACCTGCTTTTAGTCTGCCCAATGATGAGGGTGGCACCACCTCGTTGGCAGATTACGCTGGACAACGGGTTCTGGTGTATTTCTATCCACGGGCAAATACCCCAGGGTGTACCAAGGAGGCGTGCGATTTTCGAGATTCGCTTGCACAGTTAAACAATCTGGGCATCGCCGTGGTCGGGATCTCCCCTGACCCAGTGGATAAGTTGGCAAAGTTCCGTGCTGACCAGGATTTGAATTTTCCCTTGCTATCCGATGTTGATAAGTCGGTACTCACCGCCTATGGTGCCTTCGGTGAAAAGAAGAACTACGGCAAGATTATTCAAGGGGTAATCCGCTCAACCTTTGTCATTGATGCTGATGGCATGATCGAACTTGCCATGTATAACGTTCGGGCTACCGGCCATGTTGCGCGGGTACTCAAACAATTGGAAGCCGAATCATAGTAGGTCCATGGCAGAATCAGTCGCTGGTGGTCGCGCGGTGGAAAATATTCTCCAACCGCGACGTCGGCCTGCCCAGAAACGGTCCCGGGAACGCTACTCCCGTATCCTCGTCGCGGCTCGACACGTCCTAGTCGATCATGGTTTTGAGTCTTTTACATTCGATGAAGTAGCTAAACGGGCTGGGGTACCAATCGGCACTCTCTACCAATTCTTCGCCAATAAATATGTGTTGATCTGTGAATTAGACCGCGAGGATACCGCTGCGACTGTGCTGAATTGCAGCGCTTCGCTGACCAAGTGCCCGCCTTACAATGGCCTGATATTCTCGATGAACTAATCGACCACTTAGCAGACATGTGGCGGGCTGACCCATCACGCCGTGCGGTGTGGCATGCGGTGCAATCCACCCCAGCAACCCGTGCAACTGCAGCAGCTACTGAGCAACCAGTGCTGGCGCTGCTCGGTGAGGTACTACTGCCATTGGCACCAACTACCGATGCTAAAGAACGCCGCGTTATAGCAGGCTTATTGGTGCACACCTTGGTTTCGCTATTGAACTACTCGATCGACGAGGTGGTCACCTCCGAAGAAGAGTTTCGTTCCATGGTCGCAGAGATCAAGCGCATGTTGCTTGCCTATTTATTTGCGGTAGCCACCAATTAGGCGTGGTCTAATCCCACCAAAAGTCCCACGTGGGTTGTTCCACGTCTTCTAGGTATGCTTCATAGGAGCCACTACCTTGGTCAATATTATCTGGGCAGAAAATATAGTGCTCTAATCCAATGAGCCGAATGACATCCTCAGGAAGATCGGTTACGTCCAGCTGCACGCACAACAAATCAAAATCCAGTTTGTAGAGGACCGCACCAAACCGATCTTCCCACCCCCGCAGGACTGCGGAAATATCACCACCAGAAAAATCAAAATTACAGGACCCGAGCCACCCAACAATTCCGGGTATATCAGCAGGACGTGGGGTTGGCACTACCAACAACCCATTGTTTTCTAATAGTTCTGGTTCGATAGTAGCTAGTCGATCAGTAAAACTGCGGTCCAGATTATCGAGGATTTGCTGCCGCAACTGCCTGGTGTAGGGCGGGAATTCTGCCTCTGCGGCATATTCTTCATCCTCATGTTCAAGACCATCATCCATGTGAGTTTCGAAGAACTGGCGGGCGGTTCCGATTTCGTCACCTTCTCGCAATTCGCCATCGATCCACGGGCGTTCCAGATCGCCTCTAAGTCCCTCGGTTTGCACCGGCCACCAACCGGTTTGTGAATAGTTCTGGGTCAGTTCAGCATAGAGCTGCTCCAATCCTGGTTGTGGTTTCAGCACCACCCCCACATCAGTGGGATTTTCTGCTTCTTCGGTGCTTACAACATGGAAATCAAGGTTTTTGTTTTGTAGGTATTTTTGCAATTCGGTTAGTGATTTTGGGGTCATGGTGTTGATTATAAAAACCCATCCGACATGGGTTTCTAATCCCACCAAAAAGCCCACACTGGAGTGATTAGATAGTCTTTGACCTGCTCAAACTCCACTTCGCCAGTATCTATAAACTCTGGGCAGAATAAGTAATACTCCAAAGCTAGCAGCTCTAGTGCTTTCCCGCTTACTGCTACCGTGCCAAGCTTAAGCTGCATGGTGTCAAAGTCTAACTTGTACAGCACAGCACCCAGGCGATCCTCCCAGCTGCGTAGTACTGCCGAAGCATCAGCACCATCAAAATCAAAATTGCACGCACCAAACCAACCAACTATAGCTGGTACATCTGCTGGTCGTGGCGTTGGAATAACAAGTAGTCCCTCATCGCTGGTTAATTCTGGCTCGATTGTTGCCAGAGTATTAGTGAATGTGGTTTTGAGATTTTCCAGCAACTGGGATCGCAGATCATCAGTCCATTCCGGTAAACCGGTTTCGCCAAAGAACTCACCATCGCCCGCAATTTCTGCAATCTTGCTGTCAATGTGTTCCTTGAAGACCGCGGCTGCAGTAGGGATAGATGCTTGTGCTTTGAGATTTCCGCTCAACCAAGGTTCATGGAGATTCCCATAAACCCCTGCGGTTCGCACCGGCCACCAACCAGTTTCCGAATAATTGTTGAGCAGCTCGTCGTAAAGCGCAACCAGTCCAGCTTGGGGTGCAAGCAAAAGCCCCACTTCCTTATCAGATGCTGGTATCACCTCAAAGTGGAGATTTTTAGTAGTCACATATTTTTTGAGTTCATCAATCGATTTCATGGTTAAACATTGTAGATAAAACCTCACATGTTTAGCGAAAATTCTTATAACCTGTGCGATTTGCTGACATACCCGTTACCCGCCATCCACTAAAGTTTTCCCCAATCACTATAGCCCCCAAAGGAGTGTCATCATGTCTGCAGTTAATCTGTCGAAACAGAATCCCAACCTTTATCAACTGGTTGCTGAACTTGATGCCGCCACGCACCAAGCAGCAACCGAAGTTGATCTTGATCCGAAGCTGGTTGAACTGGTGAAAATCCGAGTCTCGCAGATTAATGGTTGCGCCTTTTGCCTCCGGATGCACACCACAGCCGCGTTGCAGATTGGCGAATCCACCGAACGGCTAGCGGTGCTTCCTGCTTGGTGGGAATCCCAGTACTTCTCCCCTGAAGAAATCGCCGCATTAAAACTCGCTGAAAATGTCAATAAAATTGATGCCAGCAATGTTGACTATTCCCCACTGACCGATGCCCAGATCTCGGTTATTAGTTGGATCGTAATTGTCATGAATTCTTGGAATCGAATTGCTATCCATAGCCACTACCCTGTAGCGCCTAAATAACTTCCACTGCCTTTTATCCTCGCGTAACGACGCTGGTAGTCGTCATTTATTCGAGCCAGCCGTTTCCATGTCGGATGCAAAAGTTAAAGTACTTTTCATCGCAACACCGCATAGTACAAAAAGGATAAAAATGGCAACACTTACCGAAAAAGAGTTCTGGAAGATCATTGCAGCTTTCAACTGGGATGAATCAAACGACGATCTAAACAATGACAAAGCAGTAATGGAACCAGCCATTGCGCTCTTAGCGCAGCGCAGTGTTGAAGACATCTATGAATTCTGCGAGTTAATGGCACGGTTCCTTTACCAGCTTGATACTAGGGAGCATGCCCGCTATGGCTACCTTGGTGAAGCCGATCCCGATAATGGTAATGACTACATCTCCGCCGATGATTTTCTCTATCTACGTTGTGTAGTACTTGTTAATGGCAGCGAATATTATCATAAGGTAGTAGCCGACCCCACTCAGATGCCACGCGATCTAGAGTTCGAATCACTGCTGTATCTTCCCGCTTTGGCTTATAAACGTAAGACTGGTGAAGAGCTCGATCACAGTACCCAGATCAACTTTGAATCGTTTAGCAATAAATCAGGATGGGCACCTACAAAAAACACCACTCCAGGAATTTTTACTGACGAGTCAACACCACCAGGTAATCGGCGACCATCTTAACGACCAATAGTCACACTGCACATGGCTATGGCGTAATCCCCATCGTGACTAATGCTGACTTGCACTGCTTGAAATGGGCACACCTGCGATATCTCCCCATTGAGCACAATAACAGTTCGGCCCCATTGGTCTGGCGTGACCTGAATTTCAGACCACCGAACATCCGCCTCAGCTAAAACTGGTGGCTTGCCGTACAGCGATTGACTCCAGGCTTTAATGAAGGCTTCTTTCGCCGCCCACCGACCAGCGAGGTGTTCGGCACGGTTGGGTTTGGACGCTGCTATGCGCAGTTCCATAGGGGAAAAGACATTTTGAAAGGTGCTACCAGGCACGCCTAGTTGTTCAGCAAAGCTGGGGACATGCACAATATCGATTCCGGGGAAGTCGAGGTTCATGACTGAAATTGTCCCACATCATGGTTAAATTCTTGCTTTTCAAACGCGGAATTTTTACTAAATTTTCTCTCACCAAGCACTTAAACCAACATTGCTAGCTTTAGGGCTGAGTGATAGCCGCGGCAGGCTGGAAATAAAAAGACAGCTTGATTCTTGGGATTGATATAGAGGCTAAGCTGGGGAATCGAGTTGATATTTGCTGTTTTGGGTCCGGTAGTTGACCGAATCAAGCTGCTAATCCTATCCAGCAAGCTAATAGGGACACGCCATGCCCTAAAAAGACAGCTTGATTCTTCCTCGCCACCCAAAACTCCTATCACCTGCTTACTTGCTACGCTGCAAAATCCAGCTACTTCACACATCACAAGGTCAACAAAGTCAAAAATCGCTTACCACCAGCAAGAATCCCCGTTGATAGTTCATTATCAACGGGGATCTAATAGCAATTGCGCTTATGAGTTATCGACTACCGTGAGTACTCCGTCGATAAGCCGGGTGTTTTCACTCAGCAAAGCTGCAACTTCGCGTTCTTTGGCTTTTGCTCCGGTAGCGCCAAGGTTTCGGTCCACCGGCCGGGTGAACAATGGCGCACCACCATGCATGCCTCGCAAGATGGTTCGGTAGCCTGCTTCTTCTCGTGCTTTTGCCTTTTCCGCCCACTCAGCGGCCACCTGGGAGCCATGCTCAGTCCGCACTGCCTCTAGGAAAGCGCCTGGATGAACCACAGCTACCAGTGCAGAAACGTGGCCAAAACCAAGAGAAGTCACCAGCCCAGCTTTTGGTGCCTTAGCAGAAAGGTCTAGTGGTTTGCGCAGCCAGACAAGGTGTTCATGCTGTTTGAGTACTGGGTCTACACAGTCCAGTGCTCGGTTAGCCGGTACCATGCCAGAACGCAGCACTTGGGTTAGGCCAATGAGCTGGAAGGCCGCGGCACCGCCTTTGGCGTGACCAGTCAGGCTCTTCTGCGAGATCACATACAGTGGATTACCAGAGCTGCGGCCAATGGCATGGGCAATGCGCTCGTGCAAATCCGACTCATTGGGATCATTAGCTTCGGTGGAGGTGTCATGTTTAGAGATGATGGCAATCTCGTCTGCAGATACACCTACCTGAGCTAATTGCTTCTTAAAGCGGGATTCGGTACCACCACGAGCAGCACCTAGCGCGCCTAGGCCAGGGGCGGGGATGGAGGTGTGTGCACCATCAGCAAAAGACTCCACAAAACCAATCACACCTAGGACCGGAAGCCCTAATTCTAGGGCCACAGAACCACGGGCAAGCAGCAAGGTACCGCCACCAGCAGATTCCACGAACCCGGCGCGGCGTCGGTCATTGGCCCGGCTGAAGTAGCGCTCCGCAATACCCTTGGCAGCCAGTTCATTGGAATCAGCGGTGGCAGCCATATCGCCGAAGCCGGTAATACCTTCAATTGATAGATCGTCATAACCACCAGCGACCACAAAATCAGCCTTGCCAAGCTTGATCTTGTCCACGCCTTCTTCCACCGAAACCGCAGCTGTAGCGCAGGCAGCCACCGGGTGGATCATCTGACCGTAACCACCCACATACGATTGCATTACATGTGCTGCCATCACATTGGGGAGGGCTTCTTGCAAGATGTCATTTTGCCGCGGCTCGGCCAGCAAACCACCGATATATAGCGAACGCATCGCCTGCATACCACCGAGGCCAGTTCCTTGCGTGGAAGATACCCGAGCTGGATGCAACTCGCGCAGCAGCTCAGCTGGGCTGAATCCGGCAGAAAGGAAGGCATCAACCGTGGCAACGATATTCCACACCGCTACTCGATCGAGGTTGTCGATCATATCAGCTGGAATTCCATAAACCGCGGGATCAAAACCCTCAGGAATCTGTCCACCGACAAATCGGCTCATAGTCATCCGACGTGGCACCCGCACCGCCGAACCAGCCTTACGAGTAACAATCCACTCGTCGTTATCCGCATCATAGGTGGCGGTGGTCAGTTCAGGTTCGGACTCCACGAAGGTCTTAGCGGTTGCCTTATCGGCCACGCTGAAACTCAAATCCTGATCCAAGTAGACATTAGTCAGCTCTGGGGCAAGATTATCGATCATGCCAAAATCATCGTAGTAGCGACGTACCCCAATCTTGGCCAAAACTTCATCATGGTAGCGATCGTAAATCTCAGACTCGGCGATTGCTTCATCATTAGCGTCGTACCAGCCTGGGGTGGGGTCGGTATCCCAATGGATCAGCCCCATCGTCCACGCCAATTCGGTCACCCCAGCAGCAGTGAGCTTGCCGGAAACCTCTGCATCAAACCGGGTACGAGCCGAACCCAGTGGGCCCAATTCACCAGCACCAACAATGACTACCATGTCATCAAGGTCGAGGCTGACCTGACCGGTGAAGTCCGGCTTAGTTTCGGTCACCGGACGATACGGGGTCGGTAGTGCTGTGAGAGTTACTGGCTGCTCCTTGGTTTCGGAATCAGCATCACGGTCGAGCTGACGAGCCAATTCCGGCAGGTTAATATCGGATTCGCCTAAACCACCCGTGACATCAACGGTAATTGGGGCGGATGCGGCCTTGGTTCGCACTTCGGAGGTGATCTGAGCAATCAGCAAGTCAGCCATTTCTTCGGTGGAGTAGGTAGTTACCCCGGCCTTTTCAACGGCTGCAACCAACGGATCATTACCACCCATCAAGCCGGTACCCCGCACCCATCCAATGAGCATATGCACCAAGGAGGTATGCGGCTGCCAAGAAGTTTCAGCATTCCACCGGGTAACCAAAGCATCAAGTGCTGCCTTGGATTCACCATAAGCACCATCACCACCAAAGCGCCCTCGGTTCGGTGAGCCAGGCAATACCACATGCAATCGAGCACCAACATGGGTATCAGTACCAATGGCCGACAACCCAGCAATCAGTCGTTCTACCGACCACAGTAACAATCGCATTTGCATCTCAGCAGCAGGTCCAGCATCTGCCAGCGAACCAGAGACCCGTGGCGCAGCAAAGGGGAACAATAGCGTTGGTTTCAAAGCTGGCTTGACCAGCTTAGATTCACCATTAACAGTGGCGGTTTGTTCCGAACCGATCCACTCAATTACCCCATCAAGATCTGCAAAACTCGACAGGTTCGCCGGTACCACCCACAAGCTAGCCGCACCGCGAGCCGACTCTGCATACAGCTGCTTATAAAAATTCAGCCGATCCTGATTCAAAGACGAGGTAGTAGCAATCACGGTAGCCCCACCAGCAAGCAACCGTTTGACCACACTAGCGGCAATAGAATGCGGCGAAGCACCAGTAACTACCGCAACATCCCGCGCAAACTCCAAGGTACTATCATCCCGAGCTTGCGCAGCTAATGCACTTAGACCGAAATAATCGGCCTGACGAGCCACATTCTCACCCGCACCAGTCAGATCAATACTAGTAACACCAAGCTCACCCAAAGCCACACGGCTTAAGTCTTCACGAGCCGAAGCCCAACGATCATCAAGCAGTACCGCCTTATTGGCATCAAAGCTCGGTGCTACCTGACGTGGCCAATCAGAACCAAGCTCTTGGGACACCAGCTCATAAAGAGCCACATCAGCATCGGCATCATCCAAAGCCGCCGTGTCTGCTGGTTCCTGTAACCCTAGGCTGGTCAAAATGGTGCGAGCAGTCGCCGCCAGCACGCCAGTTTTGCCCGTAACTTGCTCAGCGAACTCACCAAGCGCTGCGGAATCGACTACTCCCCCACCGCTGCCACCAGCACCACCAGGCATGGCTACCGCAATTCCTTGCGCAGTAGCCACCGCTTGCACAGCCGCGTCGATAAGCGTGTCAAGATCATTCCCAGTTGTTGGGCTCACCGGACTTAAAGTAGCAAGGTCACCACCACGCAGTGAAGCACCTTCACGCGCCCCAATCACCAACGCAGCCACCACATGATCGGCCCAGCCTTGGCCCAAACCCCAGGTAGTAGTAACACGCTCAGCAATATACGCTGGGCGTTTGCCCGTTGGGCCAGTCAAACGTCGCAAAGCATCGCCAACGGTGTCGGAAAGCACCGGACCAAACGCACTGTAGCCTTTGGCCATGCGGCTAATCGTGCCATAAAGATCATGGAGTTCCGCATCAGCAGCACCATCAATAGCCCCAAGGCCAAATTCCACCCCAAGATCCAACAACAGCTGGTTACGGCGTGAAGACACACCCTCAACAAGGGTTTCAATCGAATCGCTAGCACCCATTTGATCTGGGCGAACCTTAGTCCACAAAGCAATAAGCATTTCGGTGGCATCGCTAGGACTGAAAGAAATCTCCGCCACCGGACCCGCGGCAACCGGCGTAGCAGGAACCTCTGCTACTGGGGCTGTGGGAACCTCTGCTACTGGAGCAGCAGAAACTTCAGCCACTGCTGATTCCTCAGCTACAGTTGGCTCTTCAGGAACCTCCCGCGTGATCTCATCGGTAGCGAAAACCACACCACGATCACGCTCAATATTAAGAATCTCCAGCTCAGCACCCACATACTGCGGCAATGCGGCAGTTTGGGCCATCATATTAGCCAAAGTAGGAGCAGAACCCACCCCAACCTCAACAAAACGCTGCATTCCAAGGCCACCATCAGCCACCGAACGCAACAGCAAATCTTGGGTCTCAATCCACCGAACCGGGGAAGCAAACTGCCAAGCCAACAACTCCACCAACAACGTACGAGCTAAACGCTTCGGCTGCTTAAGCTCAGTTTCGAAATCAGCCAAAATCTCCTTCAAAACCGGAGCATCAACCACCTCAAGCATGGCATTGACAAAGTCCTCACTAAGCTCAAACGGACGCGCCACCAAGTTCGGAATATAACGGCCAACCAACACATCAAGATCCACCTCAGCTGGCAACAAATTATCCAAATGCGTACGGAAAGCATCCACACCCCCCAGCAAACGAGTGGAGTGGAAGGGCACATCAATACCCGGAATCCGGATATAAGCCCGCTGACCTGGGGCTTTAGCTTCACAATCCGCTTCTAAAGCCATAAGTCCCTTGAAAGTACCAGCCACCGCGTACTGCATACCCGCAAGGTTGTAATTGACAATCTCTAAGAACTCCCCCGACTGCTTAGCAATCGAAGCAACATAATCAAAAACATTCTCTGCGGTCAAACCCATCTTATGCGGACGCAATGCAGCCAACCCGTAATTAGAATTGCCATGCTCATCCCGCTCAACCAACCGATGCATAGTCAACCCACGCTGGTAGACAATCTCCACCACACTCTCCAAGGACAACACCGCAGCATACGCCGCCAACGCATTGTATTCACCCACAGAATGACCAGCAAAATAAGCACGCTGATTCAACGCATGAGATTCCCGCAACTCAGCAATCTGGGCAACCCCCAAACAAGCCATCGCCACTTGCGTGAACTGAGTCAAAAACAGCACACCCTTGGGATGAGTGAACAGCTCACCATCCACCACCACCTCAGTGGGATTATTCTGCACAATTTCTAGCACCGAGAACCCCAACTTAGTGCGGGTATGGCGATCAGCACGCTCCCACACCTCCCGAGCAGCAGCAGACTGTGCCTTTGCCTCCATACCCATACCCTGAGACTGAATCCCCTGACCAGGGAAAGCATAGAAGGTATCCGGGGCAGCCATCGTAGCAGTCGCCGTTAACACCAACTGACCAGCCACAGTAGCAGTCACCTCACGGACCTCCCCAAAACCAGGGCGAGTATCAATACCCGTGCGCTCTACCAAAAATTCAATATCCGCACCAGGCAGAATCGGCGACAGCATAGTGGCAGTATATTCAGCTACCCGATTGGGCTTAGTAATCACCGAATCATCCGAATAACCACCAGCAACCAATAACTCAGCAATCGCCGAAGTCCACATACCATGCACAATCACCCCATGCGGCAACCCCGCCAACGCCGCAGCAGTATCAGAAACATGAATCGGATTGCGATCCCCAGAAACCACCGCAAACGGATGCATCGACTTCGGTGCAGTCACCTTAGCAAAAGCCCTAAACGACCGAGGCGCCTGCACATGCGTCGGCATTGCAGACGTATTCGTCCGCGCAGTCGAATTACCCCGACGACCACGAATCGTCATACGCTCCGACAACTTCGCCAACGGCTTACCATCGGCCTCAATAGTGGCCCGAATAACCACAATCCGACCAATCTCAGTATCTGCCACTTCCTCTGTTTGGGCAGTAACTGCCAGATCAATATCCTGCCCCGGCACAGGATTCGGCAACTCAGCCAACAATGACAGATGATGCTCTAAATGCACCAACGACAACATGCCCTCGACCACCGAATGGGAATCCGTACCAGGAATGACCGCAGACTTCACCGCCGCAAAAATCGCTGGCCACGCACGACCAACCAACACATCTGGAGCAACCCCCGCCGGTGTGATACTTTCCGGCAAATAACCAGCAGTCACATTGTGATAATCGGCCATCAAATCCGCACTCACAGTGGTCTGCCAAGAAATCACCCCATCTTTCTCCTCGCCTAACTGCCCCCCAGCAGCAACCTTCGTCAACTCCGACATCGCGGCCTCAGCATCAGCAAAAGTCACCTGCGGAACCACATTCGTAGGTGCCAACACCGGCACCGTAAACCGAATCCGCAAATCAGCAGTGGTACCAAAAGCCGTAGAACCAGCCAACGGCACCGTCAAAATCGCATGCTCGGAATCCTCAGCAACCAAGGTTGCACCAGTCGGCGCGTGACTAGCACTCGCCAAACCATCAGCACCCGCACTAATCTCCCACTTATCCACATCACCCAAACGAGCAACCAACGACGACTGATTCCTACCAGCCCAATAAGTACCCTCAGCCGCAATGACCCGCCGCACCGGACACGGCACCTGCTCAACAATTTCTGCACCATCCGCAGTCAACTGCGCAACCGCTGCCGCATTAAACCGCTCCAACAAATCAGCCACCGGCTCATTAGCCTTAGTAATCCCCGCAACAGCCGCAATACCTGGAATAATCGCCACCTGGTCAGCATCATAACGCTCATCCTGCGACTGCCACAAGGAATCCGAACGCCACCACCGACGCACATCCTTATCAATCACCGGCACAAAATTCACCGGCTTACCTGGCAGCTTCGCCAGCTCCATAAACCACGCCACATCCGCCGGATGCAACAACTCAGACTCCGCCAACGGATAGGCAGCCACCAACTTTTCGACGACCGCCACTGGATCAGCAGACTCACTCACCGCCACCACCGGAACAAACTCACCATGATCCTGGACAGTCAGGCGTGCCTCGGCGCGCGCAACCATATCAGCAAACCGCTTGAACCAAGAAATATCAGTCCACTGCCCCTGATACGGACCAGAAAGCTCAAGATACCGCAATAACCACTGCTGATAAGTCATGCCCGCAACATCACCAAAATACGGCTTCGCAGTCTTAGCAATAGCAGCAATAATCTCATCCCGGCGCGCTGCCACCGCCTCAGCATCACCAGCAACTTCATCCAGCAACCGACCGGCCTTCGCGAAAGAATTGTCGATCTCGTGAATATCAGCACCCAACTGAGAACGACCAGAAGCCATGCCACCTGCAGCATCACCAGCCCCCACCCAATTATCAATACCAGTGGTCTCAACTAGCAGCTGCTTAACCGACTCAGAAGTCTTAGCTTCCTTAGTAGCCATCGCCGCAGTACCGATCAAAATACCATCAACTGGCATAGCTGGCAGATCATACGGCTGCGACCATGAACCAAGAAGATATTCAGCAGCACGCTCAGGGGTACCAATGCCACCGCCCACACACAAAACCACATTATCGTGGCTGCGAATTTCCTGATAGGTATTAATCAGCAAGTCATCGAGGTCTTCCCAAGAATGGTGCCCACCAGCCTTGCCACCTTCAACCTGAATAATGACCGGAATCTCTGGGATTTCCCGGGCCATGGCAAGCACATTCTTGATCTGACGGACCGCGCCGGGTTTAAAGGCGACCCACGGGAACCCGCCTGCTCGTAGTTCTTTGACCAGCGCAATGGCTTCTTCGCGTTCGGGCATGCCTGCGGTAATGACTACACCATCAATGGGGGCGCCATTGGCGCGGGCTTTTGGTACGAGGCGTTTGCCCCCGATCTGCATTTTCCACAGGTAGGGGTCTAAGAACATGGAGTTGAATTCTGCATTGACGCCTTCGTCTAGCAAGTCAGTGAGCTTGGCTATGGACGCTTCCAGAATCTCGGGGGTTACTTGGCCACCACCTGCGAGTTCGGCCCAATGTCCGGCATTTGCTGCTGCGGCAACGATTTCTGGGTCGACGGTGGTTGGGGTCATGCCAGCCAGCAGCATGGGGCTGCGACCGGTGAGTTCAGTGAATTTCGTGGTGACTTTGGGACCACGTGGGCCTTCGACTAGTTTGGGGGCGAAATCGCTAAATGGACGTGGGAGGGTTGGGGCTTGGCCTGCGTCGAAAAGCTGGGCTTGGCCATTGGTGTCGGCAACGGTGAAGGATAAGGCGCCGCGGCCAGCCAAGATGGCATTGGTGAGGGTAACAACTCCGCCATTGGGGCCAACATCGAAGAACCAGCGGGCGCCTTTTTCTACTGCATCGGTGACTTGGGTGAGCCAGTCAACTGGATCGACCATAACGGCTTGGGCGACTTCACGGGCTAATTCCTCGTTGAGTTGTGCTGTCTTCGCCCAGTTGATTACTAGTTCCACACCGGGTTGCATACCGGGGTGGTGGAAGCCGGTTTGGATGTCTAGTTGTGTGAAGGTGGGATTAAATGGGGCGCCGCCGCGTCGTTTGTTTTCGATTTCTTTGGCATCTTTGGCTGCGGCTTGTTGCAGTAGCTGAATGACTTTTTGGTTGTCGTGGGGGCGACCCACCAAAACGTAATTGTCTCTTCCGTTGCGGAGACCGATGACTGGTCGAATGGCTTGATCGACCTCGGCGCAGGCGGTATCAATGGCTTGTTGTAGTTGGTTGCGGGTGATTCCAGCAATGGCGGTCATGGGACCGGTTTCGCCTTCAGCAACCAACCCGGTCAGGCGGGCTTGGCGGGTCATAGCGGCGCCGACGAGCTGGGCAACGGCGAGGACTTCGGCGGCACTGGTCAGATCACGGCAAGCAGTAACGCCGAGTATGCCTTGGGAGTGCCCAATGACGGCGGTGGCTGCTTCAATATCAAGCCCTTGGGTTTCCAGTAGGTCTAGTACCGCCAGTTGGGCGACAAAGATGCCGGGTACGCTAATGGCGGCTTGGCTGAGGTCAAAGCTGAGTTTATCGTGATACGCCCAGTTCAGCGGGTCGAATCCGTAGGGGCGAGTACCGGCTATGTCGTCTATTACTGGAGCGAGTAGCTCGTTAGCTTGTTCCACGAGTGGGGTGACAGTACGACCGGCTCCCTGCGCAATGGAGGTGCGCAGGGTTGACATCCAATCGAAGCCCTGACCGGAGAACGCCAAGGCGAAAGGCTCCTGGGAGAGTCGGCTCATCAGTCGGCTAGTGCCTGCTTGGAGTCCGAAGTTGATGCTGTGATCGGTCACTGTGGAAATCTCCTGAAAACTCGAATACATAAATGTTCCGTCTTAATCCTCGCGTGTCTCATGACTGATGGCACGGCAAAGCCAAGGTGAAACGTTTTGCCTAACAAATATGCCACAAAACATGAGGGAAGTGTCATCTTTGCCGGTAGTCGACCGGAAAATCCCTGTTTCTTGCACGGTTAGTCACCCATTCACGGGGGCAGCTTAGAAAATTAACAGCTTGTGGACTCGTTCAGCTGCTTCATCAATTTTGCTGGTGGCGTTATGAGGCATTTCGGTTGATGATTCGCATTGGTCGTCAATGAACCATTCCGTGGGTGGGGCGAAAATTTGGCACTCATTTTCGGGGATCACTTCAGCTGAGGGGGTGATGTTGTGGGCAGCGAGGTAATCATCAAAGTTTCGCGAAATGCTCATGTTAAGACAGTTTAACCTTTCAGTTAGTTCACTTATTATTTTAACTTTCGCATGAGCGCTACTGTGCTCTGCAATCACGTACCATTAGTTGGCTGCATGGGCACATAATCCAGAAATTTCAATTTGGTGCAATGTAAATCTTTGCTTAGTCAGTGCCTAATCCACTCGGTGAATCACGGGGTGGGGCCACTAGATGTCACTGCACCATTAGCCCAAATGTCGGTGAGCATTTGCCAGTGTTCATCACTCATCATGCTAGCTGGAGTGACTGAAACCGCAGTGGCGCCTCCTTTGGCAGAATATCGTAATGATAGGGCCATTTCTTCAGGCGTGGCGGTGCTACTGCTTTCGCCCCATAGGCCGGTGGACATGGTGTATCGCTGTCCAAAACGTTCTTCAAAGGAGGTGGCGAGTTCTTCGGAGTATTTCGCTTCCACATTATTCATCACGTTGTAGTTCCACACGCCAATCCGGTCTGCCGATTGCAATAAGATTTCATAATCATGGCCAGATAAAGCCCGATCTGCATTGGGGTCCTCCCACGGGGCACGGACATCAAGTTCCAGTTCCACAGTTTCTGGCAGCTCTGCTCGGATTCGGCCAGCAAGGTGTTCGAGGGCTTCCGAGCGCCACTGTCCAATTAATTGGTGTCCCGTGTCAATTTCTCCGGTACTGGTTTTGGGCCAGTCTTTTTCCCCTGTAATTTCTTTAAAACTTTGCAGATCATCATCACCAAAGGTGAAATCATCAAACATTAGCTCGGTCAATACGATCCGATCAGGTTCATACCGGTCAGCTATTACTCCTGATAGTTCGACAATTCGATCTCCCACTTCCCCATCGCGGAGGGCGGAAACCGAAGCAAAATCTTCAGATTTCTCCCCGTTAGTATTTTCCCCAGCAAGGTCAGGGTTATCTGCAATCATGGAAGGTACGAGGGTATCAATGACCAAACTCAAGGTGTAGTCTCGCCCGAGAGCATCAATGGCGGATTGTACTAGGTCTTCGCCTGAGTCTACCGCGACGGCTTCAGGATGCTGTTCCCAGTCAAAAGCCACCCATTCCACTCGGCCAACCGCAAGCGATACTGCGGTAGCGTTGGCGTCGACAAGCCGTTGTTTGGCGCCACGCCAATCATATTCACGGTTGGAAACGTCTTCGAAACCAAAGTTGACGCCACGCTCTACGGGTACTGGAACAGAATCAAGGCGATTGAGTTCATAAGTATTACCACAAGAGGTCATTAGCGGTAATACAGCTAAGACTGCCAGAAACTTGAGTAGGGTTCGACGTATCATGCTGGTTGGGTATCCCCTTGTTTATCGACATTTAAACCACTGATACTAATCGTTCCGGTGCGCTCTAACTTATTCCAATTCCGCTCGGCGCGGCGAAGTTCTTGGACCAGCCCCCATGCCAAGGTGAAACCGATAAGGGTGGCATAAATCGGCCACAGGGGGAACACCCAAAAGAATTTCAAATCTCGCCAAGCACCATTTAATGCAATGGAATAGATCAAAATAGCAATGGCTAAAAAGACCCCCAAAAAGCTCAGCCAGCCGATCCATTCATGGGGTAGATAATCTGGTTCGAAAATTGCCACCAATGGTAGTCCCAGCAATACAAAGATTTGTGCCACGGGCACAACAACCATGCTGAGGAAGTTGAAGAATAGGTAGGGGCCAAACATTCCATATCGTGGGTTTCCCATCATATCTTTATGAAGCGCAGTCGCTTGTATCATGCCGCGAGCCCAGCGAACTCGTTGTCGCCACAGGCCTTTCAATGTGGATGGCGATTCGGCATAAACCACAGCTTTTGGTGCAAAACCAACCGAGTAACCGGCTCGATGGATCCGCCAAGTCAGTTCGAGGTCTTCCCCAAGGGTGTCGGTGCGTAGCGGCCAAGCACCATTGATAGGCGGAAGTTCGGCGAGCGCACTGCGTCGAAACATGCCCATGTTTCCCGAAACCACTGGCAGGCTATTAATAATCGCCAGTGCTCGGCGAATAAAACCCGTTCCCACATGCGATATCAATGCCAATAGCTTTGTGAGCACTCGGTCCAAATTAATCGGCCGATCATCACCGCTCACCGCACCAACCTTGGGATTTTCAAAAGTCCGCAGCATTTGTTCGATGGTATCGCTGGCAAAAACCCCATCAGCATCAACAAACATCACGAACTCACCACGAGCTTGGACTGTGCCAGTGTTCAACGCCGCGCCTTTGCCAGCATTGGGCTGATCGATAAAAATGATTCGATTATCAGTTTGCGCCAGCGTAGACATCAAAGCCGCAGTATTATCCGTGGACCCATCATTAACTAAGATCAGCTCAAAATTGTCATAGTCCTGTTTCATGATCGAAGACACACAGCTTTCAATCACTCGCTCTTCGTTATATCCCGGGACTACAACACTGACCAGCGGGGTCGCCGAGAGCGGTGCTTTTGCTTTTCGACGTCTAACTATCTCAAACAACAGCGATAGCGGGATAAACGCCAACTTAATCAAGCCGACCCAGAAAATAAGCAGACTGAAAGAAACGACAACGGCGATGGCAACGACCTGCATAACTTTTCCTTTAAGAATAGGCTTCGAGCACGCGTTCCAAGACATCTGGCGCTAGCCGAGAATTAGCCCCGAATCGAGCATTGACCTCCAAGATCACCGGACGCCCATCAGCCATGCGACGCACATCAAGATCAACTGGACCACTGAGTTTCAAGGCTCGGCCAGCTTGTACCGCAAGAAGCGCCACATCTAATGCTGCTGCGGTGTCAATAGGTGCAACAATTGGTGCGCTGGTTTCACAGAACTGCTCTTTGATTTTGGTCACCAATGCTACCGTTTCTGCACCAACATTATGATTGTCAAGGTACAACATGGGAGCGTATTCTTCCCCTGGTGCGTAGGCCTGCAAAATGGTGCTGTCGTCGAAGCGGGCTAGATCAAAGGACTCCACATCATGATGCACTTGGAAGCCGCGACCACCACGCGCCACCCGCGGTTTGGAAATGATTGCACCACCAAGGGCGGTGAATGCATCATCAGCGGAAGTAAAATCACTTGGCAGCCCAAATGGTGGCACCGCTACCCCAGCTGCACGCAGCTCCATCATGGTCAGATACTTATCAAAGCAGTTTTTCACAGCTTCTTGTTTGCCAATGACCACTTTGGCAGGCTCGAATAGGCCCTGGTTGGTAGCTTTCGCAATGCTCGGTAGTTCGTCAGCGACGGTCGGAATAAACAAATCGATGTCGTAGTCACGAACCAGTTGTGCCAGTTGACCAATCATTGCTGGATCGGATGCAGGTGGCACCAGTTCGAAGGCGTCGAGATTACTAAGGGAAATCTCCTCCATGTCAACGCCGATGACACTATGCCCAGTGGTTGCCAGCTGCGCTACCAGCGCTTTACCTGCAGGTCCACCGACACCTGTGATAAGAATATTCATCAATTTCTACCTCAGTCCTGCAATTGAATCTTTTAAACGAATAATTTCAAACCCCTCGGCAAGCTCGACTTTGCCTTGAGCTCCTCGGAAATTAGCCATGCCCCGTAGCCGGTCTCCCCGCAAATAGCGTTTTCCAGCTTGATCGCGGTGATCCTCAACTGCTTTAACCTTGATATCAATGTAGTCAGTGATATCAATGAACAGTTGTGGATTGAATTCACTAGTCACCGAGGGCGACTCATAACACAAAATAGAGGGATGCTTGCGTGCTGCCCGCAACACCGCTAAATGGACAGCTTGATGGTCCTGATGCTGGTCATGGATCGAATGGGTGAAAATAACATCGGGTTTAAGCGTGTTGATTTTTTCTTCCACCAGCTGAACCATTTCCACATTGTGGTCTTCGAGTTTGGTGTCAGTCAGGGAATGCACATCAATAGTCGTCAATCCCATGGTAAACGCCCCATTGCGCGCTTCATCGGGGCGCACACCATTGTCCCCACCGGCATGTCCATCACTCATGACAATGGCGTGCACCTTATGCCCAGCATCACATAGCCTAGTGAGGGTGCCTCCACAGGCTATTTCGAGATCATCAGGGTGCGCACCAACCGCGAGGATCACCTGAGGATCCCGCGCCGAAGGGCGTGCTGCGATTCGCTGTTTGAGCAGCGCAATAATAAGTAAAAATACCGATGCAAATGCCACTGCTGTGGGTATTGTTACCAGCAACCCTGCTTCATCTCGCACGATGAGCACGATCAATGCGCATAGAACAACACCCATGACTGCCACAAAGGCCATCCGAAGTCGGATTCCTTGCGCGAACCTCCGAAAGAACACCGACCATCCGTGTGACGAAAGTGCGTAAGCAATCAATACGATTACTATAGCCGCCAACAAGATATACAGAACCATAACAACCATTTCTCAAATTTGTGCTTTACCTGTACAAACGCCACCCAGGTTTAAGACCTAAGTGGCGAATCCACCCTTGTGAGGTGCTTCTGCACAGAAAAAACAGAGAGTTTTTAATACTGGAACCACCAACCGGGATGTAGCATGTGCCACCAGCCATATCTGTGCGATTCCATATTTCAAAGCCGCTACTGCACCCTAGAGGCTTTAGGATGTACCCACCCTGATCCACAAGAGCAAAACCACACATAAAAGCGCTTTTGTTCAATGCTTTTCACCAGTTGGTACTACGCACTTTCAATGGTTTATGTGTGCGCAAATTAGCATGGAATCCTTAAAGAACAATATGTCCCTTTTGGAAAGCCATGACCCAATGATACCGATTTGTAATCAAAATGGTTAGGGTAAAAAATTAAGGATTCACCCAATATCCCACATCATAATTTTATAAATTAGAAGCTATGCCACACCATCCACCAGCATCCAATCAACAACGTTTCCAAACTATTGCAGCGACTGTCGTACCCCAATGATCCGCCAAAGCAAACCACAGTTTGCAGAAAATATTAATTAGCATCAAATCACCCATCATGAGGCCAATAAATGAGATAATAAAAGCTTTGGCCAGCATTTTCATCAAGTAAAGAGCATCATCACAATCTGCTCAACTATTGAAAAAAATTGATATTTTAGAGAGAAAGATGCATTTTATTAAAATCTCTAGTGCACCACTAAGAAAGTGTAAAATTATCCGATGGCAAATGGTGACGCACCTACTACGTCGCTAAATGCGCCACCTCATACATCAAAGTATGGCACATGTCCCCAACTTCCTACGAAAGTCCCGAAACGCCAACACTCAAATAAATACTGGCAATCATAAAACTTTCTTCGCCAAATCACCTTCTAAATAGGTCGCTT
>JBHACV010000046.1:0-11656 GCA_041854705.1 Corynebacterium sp. | reverse complement strand
TGGTGGGGTCGTTGGTGGCTGTGGATGCTTTGCAAAATAGTATGGGGCAGTGGCGGTTGATGCGTAGTGGTCCAACGGAGTTGGATGCTGAGGTTGCGTTGACTGAGGATGCGGTTTTGTCTGTGGTGTTAGATGGGCGGAGTGGTCGGGTGCAGTCTGATCCTGAGGATGATGCTTTTGGGTACTTTTTTAATCTTGAGTATCTCGGCCCAATACCAGTGTCGATTGAGGGGAATGTTGCTTCTCTAATCGGGAATAAGAATATTAAGAATTATTTTCTTTTGCATTTCACTAATGGGGATGAGTTTCCGGAGGTTGGTCCGGATATCGGGTTTGTGGAGGAGCTTTTCCACACGCTCATTGGTTTGTGGCAGCCGCAGGTTGCTGTGTGTGGCACGATGAAGTTACGGTTTGCTAATCCGTTTCGAGGGGCTGGTTTTCCGGCGTTGGGGTGGTTGCAGTATTTTAGTGAGCCTGCGGTGATGTCGCTGGTGGAGGATTTGGGTACGCCTTATGTTGGTGGGGTGCTTGTGAAAACCCGCGAGCAGTACGATGAGGTCACTGAATCAGACATTATTGCACTGGCGCATGAGTTGCATCGTAGGGAGATAGAAAACGTCATCTACCACGATAATTAAAACCTCTATCCAGTCTAGGAAGGTTAAGTTATTCCTAGCTGGGCTGTTCGCTTTCTTTCCCTTAAGTGGCAGGTGCGCTCAGTATCCGTGGTCGACTGCATATACTCACAGATCTCGGCCTGCCAAAGCGCACTTGTCTGTACCAAATTGCTTCACCAAATCATGAGACAAGTGATTAACGCCAAGCTTGGTGGCTACATCCCTTAGTGACAGTTCCTCGTTATTCTCGTAATAAGTAGCACTATCATACTTGAACTGGGGTGGTCTTTTCTTAGCCAGGTAGATACCAGGTACCCACCAAACAAGGGTTAGGTTCGTCCTTTAGGGGTGAGTTTTCCTTGATTAATGAAGCGTGTGCGCATGCGTGTGATCGTTGATGGGGAGACACTGAAGATTTCGGCGATTTCTGCTTGGGCTTTTACCTTCTTTCAACCATTGGAGGACGAGTTTTTGCTGCGTGGGGTTGAGTTTTGGTTGGTGTTCTTTAAGTTGGCCTTTTTCTTTGCGAGGTCAAGGTCTTCTTTGGTGCGCATGGAGATAAGGTCACGCTCAAATTCGGCCATCATCGCTAGCATTGAAACCAATAACTTACCCATGGGGTCTGATGGATCATGGATGCTTGATCCGATGTGCAGGCTTACTCCTTTTTCTTCTAGTTCTGTAACAATTGCGTACGCGTCTGTTATGGAGTGTGCGAGTTGGTCGAGTTTAGTAATGACTAAAATATCACCAGCGCGTACTGCTTCTAACCTTGGTCGCTTTCGCGTGGCCGCAGAATACCCCTTATCAACGATGATATTAGTGTCTTCGACCCCTAAAAAATGTAATTATTTTCGCTGGTTGGTCATATCTTGACCCAGAGTTGAGCACTTAGCATAACCGATCAATATCACAACTCGTTTTCCTGATCTCGCATGAGATGGTCCGACTTGTGTTCTTTATAGTCAAGTTGACTATGCGTTACACCGCGCACTGGTGGCACTACCTGCTGATCATCGGCGACCAATGATCGATCGGTAAGGGCATCAATAATCGCTATATCTTCATCGCTTAAGGTTTCGGGATTGCTGGTAGCCACAATATATAGAACAACCTCGTCAGCTGCTACTAATAACCGTTGTTTGATGTCTTCCCATTGCCGAGCAGTGACACCATACGGCTCAGCGGATTCAGCGTCGTATCCCACCCCTCCAATAATGGAGTTGTGAAAGTATCGTGGTTCAAAACCTGGGTCGTATTCAGCAGCAAGTTTCATTAAATCGTTTATGCTGTATTTTTTCGAGGAAAGGATAGAGTCTAGGTCAAGAAGATCCCGCAGATAGCCGCGGCCAAACACTGCGAGTGTTTTAGCGGCAACAACATCAGTTTCATGTAAAACTGGTCCTATCTCCAGCAGTGGCGCTGGATGTGCTCGCCAGTCCACTCCCATGTCAATTTCGGTTTGTAAACCAAGTAGTATCTTCAACAATTAGCGTGGCAAATGTATCAGCGCTTTGCCCTATGGTTACTTTCTTGCAACCGTTCAACTACTGCATCACGAGCACGTTGAAAGCTTTCAGTATCAAGCGAATTTGTGAATAGATCAATGTCTTCGGTTGGACGTGTAGTAAGTCCATGCTCCCGTAATGCCCCCTCCACCTGCTAAGATAAAACCTCGATCAGCACAAACCGCTAACACTTCAGTGGTAATCTCACGTTGTATCCGTGTGCGGTTAGTTATTGAATTCACTTCGCCCTCTTAGCTCAGGGAATCGGTCTTCCCAGGCTTGGCGTACTACTTTGTCCCAGATCAGCTGTGGCCATAGGCGAATTAAGTGGTCTTTATTGACCACGGTGACTAAATCTTCTAATACGACTGCACTACCAAGTACCTCGCGGTACATCTGCCATAACACTCGATCATTTTCTACATTAATCACTACTGGTTCCGGTTTAGCCCAAAAAACCGAATGCGGAATCGTAACCATCCCGGTAGCTGGCCCTTTGAGATCATCTAAGGAATCCGGCACAACAAATGGTCGCCGAAACCGTGGCCGATCAATATCTGCCTGATGCGTCATTTCTACGCTCTCCTTAAAACTGCTCTATGTAACTATTGCGCTTAAAATACCCCTAATGCAATGGATAAATGAAATCTTCTTTTTGGAAAAATATCCCACACTATTTTAGCAACACTCGATGAAACTGGTTGGTATCAAGGAGGATCTGATAGTGAATGGTATAAAGATTCCTTCCTTAAAACGGCTACTAAACAAGGTGGCCCTTTGGGAGATCCTGCCGCTATTGTCATGCATATCCCAACGAAAGGAATGGTAGTTCCATGATGACATTTGAGCAGTTTTATGCTGTGATCGCCCCGAAATTTGAAGGGTGGCTGTGGGCAGATTATGAGGCGAAGTTCTTCGGTGATGATCTGTATATCAAAGCAAGCACTGATTTCTGGTTTTATCAGGATTTTGATTTGTATATCAGGAATGCAAAAGCAATGAATTTTGATAGTGAATGGACAGTGGATTTACGCTATGAAAACATCCTCGAAGCCCGACACGGCGGTTTGTATTTTGCTACTGATGATCCAGACACACATGCGAAAATAACTGTAACAGGCACAGAATTTCTCGCTTCTATTTACGATATATACTACCTTGGTCCACCTTTAGTCCCGAGGTCAGGTCCATCACGTCTTGACGGTACCTATTTCAACTTAGAAGGTATTAACTCAATGGAAGACCTTGACCGCTTCGAACACTTAATCCTTAACTAGTGGGCATTTAAACTGTAGAGGGGCCCGCAAGTTGGGCTCTTATAAAAATAAAGGAATGCTCATTATAAGTTGGCAACTTAAGCCAGGTGAACTACTTGATCTTGAGGAATTTTGCAAAGACACGCAAACCAAGAAAGACAATGACAAGTAAGACATAGACCACCAACCCGACGTTCTAGGGGTGAGGGCCAGACGGCGCTTAGTGCCTCGTACAGTCTAGCCGTATCCCCCTAAAGAAGATTTCACGGAACAAGTTTCGCAGTAGCAATACTCGTTGACCTCCCCTGGAAGGCCACCTAGGTCTTGTTAGCTTGGTGGAGAGTAGGGATTATGGAATGGATTGTAAAAGCTATGAAGCTTATTCAGGTCTTTTCTGGCACCAAGTTACTGAAGCATTTCGCCTTGGAGTATGGGCGGAAGTGTACAGGCGAAAAATTAAGGCCCTTAGTAGTTATCGTGATCTGGTTCTGATAGTGGTGAATGCAAGATGCCCCTAGCTGCACGTCGGGACAGAACTAGGGTAAAAGGGTTTTCCTGTCACAAGGTGTGCTGTTTGGCGTCGAAAAGCGATGTGAGGGGCGAGATGATTCAGCTAGTGTTCTTCTTTTGGGGGTGTCAATAGCTGGACTGAACCACAACTATGTGGCAAAAGATCTGCCACGTTGATGAGTGCTGAATTTGTAATGACACCAGTTTGTATGTGCAACCTACCACGAATTTGATGGGCGGGTAGTGGTAAAAGGGGGTTGTCAAATGCTGGGTTGGGGCAGTGGGGCTCACAACGGTGATTGGCAGATTTTCTTGCTGTTGTTGGTGGGAATGGTTGTCTGATCCAAAGAATTTAATAAGAAATGGGCAAAGTGGTTGTCTTGCTGTTTATGACACACAAGAATAGCCATTATGAGGGAAATCACTAGAACGAAGGCGTGGAAAGTGCTTTCTTTCCAGTGCTTGGAGTAATCCTGCTGCTACTGGCCTGTTGGGTGGCCAAGATGTTTGTTGATGTTCGTATAGGAGTTAGTTTATGGCACAGTCCAGTAAGCCGAAGGATGTGTTGGCGTTTATTCAGTCTGAACGCGAACGGATCTTCTTGGAACTTGGTCAGTTGGTGGCATTTAAATCGGTACATTCTGACCTCACTCAAGGACCGGATCTTGTGGCTGCCACCCCGTGGGGTACCACAGTGGACATTGAAATCGACGATGTTAATCAGGGTTTTGCCACGGATCCATCGCAACCTGCATTGGTTTCTCTCACTTGTCTACGACAAACCAGTAGGACAAATTGGCATGGGCGCTACCAGCCCATTGACGGTTCAGCTGCAAACTGCTCACCCTAAGGCAGAAATTGCCATCTTTGGTATTGAAGAACCCCAGTGTACGATCCATTCAGCTAATGAGTCAGTCAATCCCACCGAGATTGAAGCATTGCCACTGTAGAGGCTTTGTTCTTACTCCGATTCATAAAAAAGTAACTAGGCTGTGGGAAAATACAACCAATTTAAAACACCTGCGCTCTCGAAAATTTCGGCAACTAGGTATCCATCAGATCTCGAAGGAGGATGTAGTGGCTAACCCCCCAACTGGTCATGGGCCGCAACCGCCCTACTATCAGGGCAATGGCGGTGGTTTTGGAGCACCTCAAAACCAGCACCAACAGAACCCGTTTCAGCAGAACCCATTCCAGCAAGACCCATTTCAGCAGGGTGCACCATTGCATCACCAAGCGCCCTTGGGGCAGCTGGACCCAAGCCCAAAACAGACCAGCAACACAGCTGCCATCATCATCGTGGTCGTGGTGTTGGCAGTGATTGTTGGCGGCATTAGTTTTTTGGTGTTCAACAGTTCCAAGGGTGATACTGCCATCGACCAAGACGCCACTGTTGATACAACGCTCGGTGGGGCAGAGGTCGGTGATGAGGTCGAATCACGATCTGGTGATAGCAGTATCATCCCAGATAGCGGTTCAGTGGAAAGTGCTATTGAAGAAGAACGGCAACGCGACAAGGTTTACTGGAACCTACAAGAGTATGAGTTCTTGGGCACGGATCCACAAGGAGTGTATCCAGGTTCTGGGTATGTGGTAGAAACCGCGGAAGGATACGGCCAGTGCTCCACTGGCTGGATCGTTACCCCAGATGAGCAGCAAACCGAGATTTATATGCTCACCGCAGGTCACTGTGGCTCAGTGGGGGATCAGGTATATTTCCCAGACTCCAATGGTGACCTCGTGCCAGTTGGGGAATTTGTGTGGGTAGAAGAACCAGTAGAAGTCGGCGACCCAGACTATGCCTTGATCGATATTACGAATGCTCCTAGCTGGGTCTCGGCCATTCCGGTCGATAGCAGCATGCAGATTTCAGGGTGGCGAGGTGCCGAATGGGTCCGCGAGAAAAAGCCATACACCTGCCGAATTGGGGCACGCATGGGGCTTAGTTGCGGTGAGTTCATCGAAATGCAATCCGATTACCTTTACCGCTATGAAAATATCTCCAATTCTGGTGATTCTGGTGGCGCAGTGTGGGCACAAGACCCTGACACCGGCAAATGGTACGCGGTAGGAGTGACCAGTTTTATCCAGATGGACGACAGCACCAATGCCGGAGCAGTGACAATCGAACCAGTAATGGAACACTTTGAACTAAAGATCCTTGGTCCCGGTCCGTCTTAATACTTTAAGTAAGTTGGGTGGTACTGTTCCATTAGAACATCGTTATACCCCCAGTTGAAAGTGCTCAGATCAAGTGCGAATCAGGTGGACTGCCGCGATTTTAGCGGATAGGCTCAATCAGTTGCGTCGCTACCGGCGCGACTCAACTGACTTTGCCATCATTGAACCAGGTCAACCATCGAGCAAGCTGGTAGAAACCATCTGCGCTTTTGCCAACCTGCCACATGGCGGGACGGTCATTTTCGGTGTCAGTGAAATCCACAATTATCGAGTAGTAGGTGTTAAAAACGTCGATACGCTAGTAGGGCATGTCACGGATTTGGTGCGTCGAAACGTAACCCCCTCACCATTCATTGATTTCCACCCCCTTGAATTCGCTGGAACCTTCGTATTAATCGTCGAGGTCAGGGGACTTCCCACCAGTTTGCCAGTAGCACGTTGCGCCCGCTTGCCCTACCTACGGGATCACAATGGCAACTACCTGCTCAGCCCCACCGAATTAACACTGCTAGAAGCCAATAAGCGCGGGGACTACCAGACCGATTTTGATGCCACAGAAATCGCCTTCACCAGCATCAAAGACTTAAATCCCACAGCAGTGGCCCAGTTTGTTAACCACGTACGTTTAACCCGTTCCGACCTATCACCACTTTACGACGACCGCGAGGTACTTACTTCCTGCGGGGTGTTTGGTCCTGCTGGATCGCTGACTGTGGCGGGTGCATACCTATTGGGAAACTACCCACAAGCAATGTATCCCCAGCTCAAGATCAGCGCGATCACAGAGTTCCACCAAGCTACCCGCCAAGTTCAGGATTTCGACGGCTCAGTACCGGAAATGCTAGAACAAGCCATTACATGGGTTAAACACAACACCCCACATCATGTTAAACGTGGCAATTATGGTCAGATCGTACGGGAATGTGTCTACCCGATTCACGCAGTACGAGAGTTTCTTGTCAACGCTTTGGTTCACCGTGATCTCAAGATCAATCGACCAGTAGAACTGACTCTAAAAGATGATCGATTAATTATTAGCAGTCCCGGTGGATTGAAGGAGGCATCATTAGAACAGCTGACCAGCCCCCGGGCCATTAGTCATCCAGTTAACCCAGGTGTTTTCGCTCTCGCACAGCAACTTGATCCACCTCTACTTAACGCTGAAGGCATGGGGGCGAAAACCGCCCTGTGGACAGTCCGTGATGCCATGTTAGTCGCCCCGAGCGTAGTCGATACGGGGGTAGAAGTTACCGTAACTTTCTATAACGTCAGTGCGTTCACCGAAGCCGAAGTCACATGGTTAGAAAGCTATGCAGAGCACAACGAATTGAGCACAATCGATCAAAATATATTAATTGGGCTTCGCCGCGGTGAAAAATGGAACACTTCCCGGTTGCTTGCGGAGTACCCCAGCTACACTTACCGAGAAATCAATCGAATGGTCGATCGCCTGACCTCATTGGGACTGATTACCGTCGCTGACATTGGAGATTTCAGCCTACAGCAGAAGTATCGCGCTAAACATCGCAAACCTGTTGGAGATGAGTTCGGGGGCAAAACAACGGTGCAGGTGTAATAAGCTGGGGTGAAATAAAGCCAGATGGGTCATAATATACGGCATGTCTACCAAAGAGATCTCCGCCCAAGGGGCTGGCCGACTACAACTACAACTAGCTTTTGTGTTCGGCGGTATCGCCGCAACCCTCGCTTCCGCTGGGATTCGGGAATTGGTGGGTTTTAGCTCTGAAAGCCAATTCTTCCTACTCATATTTTATACCCCAGTGATCGGGATTCTCCTATTGCTATCAAGCTTCATGTACTACGTGTATCCCAGAGGATTCCATTTTCAACGCACCCACTGGGCTCTGACTAGCTCGATCGTTGTGTGTTTACTGTTGTTTTGGGGATTTCTACCCGAACGGATACCAAATAGCGACGAACAATTTCCTGGGCCGCTGCCATTCCTATGGTGGGTAACACTATTAATTGGGATAGGGTGCTGGATCGGATTACTGGTTCTCGCAATCCGCGCTCGCTGGAGCAGGAAGCGGGAACCAGCACTCGCTGAAGCTTAGAGTGAAACTTTTGCGTGTAATTGGGAGCTGATTTTGATGGCTGAATGGACTGCTGAAGCATTGCGGTCAAAGCTTGATGAATGTCGCAGAAGTCAACGAGATCTGACCGATTTCGAAATTAAGGAAGCCCGTCAATTACCCAAGAAAAAGGGTTGCAACTCAGTCAACTGGCGGATCGTAGCGGATTAACCCTATGGGAGATCGCTCTACGGAATACCGTTTGATTGACTGACTGCATCTGTCACAAATGGTTGCCCATCTGCACCTCGGGCCTGCTGCACCACCATCTTGTGGCCAAAAGCAGCAACTCGGGCCTGTAATTCTGTTAAGTGCTGCTCAATCACTGAACCACGCCATAAGGTAGTGCGTACCTGCAACTCCACCCCAGCTGAGGTGAGCAACCAGAGCGAATCCCACACGGTTTTAGCTATTCGCGGGCGGCAACCCGTCACTGCTGTCATATGCTCCGGCAAAGCCTTGACATCGAGACCGACCCAATCTGGAGTGGTTAACGGATCTGCCAATAGGGTAGCGATCGCGCTGGGCCGGTAGCCACAGGTGTGCAAACCAACTGGGAAATCAGCGAGGTGAGCTTGACGGATGGCGTTGGCAAGCCCCAAGCTTGCGGTAGGTTCACCCCCAGAGATAACGAGGGCGTCGAGAAGTGTGCGACGTTCGCTAGCAAGGGATAGAGCTTCACTGAAGTGGTGCTTACCTGGGCGGAATGCCTGCAGCGTTGGGTTATGGCAGTATACGCAGCGTAGTGGGCAGCCTTGAGTGAAAACCGTGAGGGTGAGGTGGCCCGGCCAGTCGGTAGCAGAGAACGGTATGATCCCTGCCACCGGTAACTCAGACGAAATTTTCCTGATAGTAGACGCGCTCATGGAATTCGCCCTTCTTACCAATGTTGAAACTTTGCACTGGGCGGAAATACCCCATCACTCGTGTCCACATTTCGGTTTCGGCATCGCAGGTGGGGCAGTGGGGATGTTCACCAGAAAGATAACCATGCTCGGTGCAAATACTGAAGGTAGGAGTGACGGTGAGATACGGAAGCCGGAAGTTTTCTAGGGCACGGCGTACCAGTTTGGCGCAGGCTTTACCATCGCTTAATGCTGCCCCCATGTAGAGGTGCAATACCGTGCCACCAGTGTATTGCGCTTGTAGTTCCTCTTGATGAGTCAGGGCAAGAAATGGATCGGGGGTATGCGCCACCGGCAACTGGGAAGAGTTGGTGTAATACGGTTCGGTTGCGCTTCCCGCATGCAGGATACTGGGGAAACGTTTGATGTCCTCTTTAGCAAACCGGTAAGTGGTACCTTCGGCAGGGGTAGCCTCCAGATTGTAGAGGTGTCCAGTGGTTTCCTGTGCTTGGGTGAGCAGGGAATTAATGTGCTTAAGCAGCCGCAAGCATAGATCTTTGCCCTCAGGATCAGTGATATCGAAACGGTCTTTGGTGAAATTGCGTACCATTTCATTGCACCCGTTGACGCCGATCGTCGAAAAGTGATTGTCTAAGCTGGGAAGCCACCGTGCTGTGTAAGGGTACAAGCCATTACTTAAATTGTGTGTGACAAAATCGCGGCGACGCTCAAGCGTATCCACCCCCAAACCCACTAACTTATCGACGGCTGCCATGAGGGCCGCTTCATCGCCAGCGTACAAATATCCCAGCCGAGCACAGTTGAGGGTGACCACGCCAATAGAACCAGTCAGTTCCGCCGAACCAAAGAGGCCATTACCGCGTTTGAGTAGCTCCCGCATATCCAGCTGTAAGCGGCAGCACATGGAGCGAATCATCCCTGGATCAAGATCAGAATTGAGGAAGTTCTGGAAATACGGCAGTCCATACTTCGCAGTCATGGTGAACAGTGCCTCGGTATTTGGACTATCCCAATCGAAATCCTTGGTGATGTTGTAGGTAGGGATGGGAAAGGTGAATGGTCGTCCCTCGGCATCGCCTTCAGACATCACTGCGATAAAGGCTCGGTTGATTAAATCCATTTCGGGTTGCAGATCCCCGTAGTAGAAGTCCACAGGTTCACCGCCAATAAATGGCACGTGGTCACGCAAATCTTCAGGGCAGGTCCAATCAAAAGTGAGATTGGTGAACGGTGTTTGGGTACCCCACCGAGATGGCACATTGAGATTGAAAACAAACTCCTGCAATATCTGCTTGACGTGATCGAAGCCGAGGTTATCGAGTCGAACAAACGGAGCCATGTACGTGTCAAAGGAGCTAAAAGCTTGTGCACCAGCCCACTCGTTTTGCAATGTGCCCAAGAAATTGACTACCTGACCACAAGCTGAGCTTAAATGCTTCGGTGGCGCAGAGGCAATCGCGCCAGAAATCCCCCCGAAACCTTCTTGTAGTAACTGGCGCAACGACCAACCAGCACAGTAGCCAGAAAGCATATCCAAGTCATGGATGTGGAGATCGCCTTCTCGATGGCAGGTGGCGGCCTCAGGAGAAAAGACCTTGTCTAGCCAATAATTGGCCGTGGCTTTGCCAGCAGTATTCAGAATCAACCCGCCAAGAGAATAATCCTGATTAGCATTAGCATTGACGCGCCAGTCGGAGCGATCGAGATATTCTTCGATACTGCGATGGCTGGCTGTGGGGTGGGAAGAGTCGCTCATGCCGCTTAACGTACCCCACCTATGACAGCAATTGCCACAAGATGTGCATGCGTGTTGCGTGATACTGACTATATATTGTGGTTTCTGCGGGGTCTGTTCTGGGGTTTATGCCTTGATCTGGGGCGTTGTGATTTCGTACACGTGGGCTGAGAAGGCATTGCTAAACTGGGAGGTGAGTTAAGGAGGTCGGTATCATGTTGTTTCGTCACCACATCAGTTTTGTCATGAAGGCAATCATGATTGCCTTCGCCCTGCTACTCATCAGTGTTATGGCTGCGTCACTCGAAACCCCCGCGGCGAGCTATGCAGTCCTATCAGCGATTGCACTTCTACTGTGTTATTTAGTGGCGGCTAACGGCACCAAATAATACCTTTGGGGGATTCATACCTTGGTCTGATTCCCCCATTACCCCTGCTGCCTAATCTTAGAAGTTATGACGCTTGTCGACTCTAGCTTCCGCAACAAACTCAATCAGATCTTCGGCGAGCCATGGTACCTTCCAGTTGGCATTACCATCCTGGTAATAGTACTTTTACTTGCTGGAATCGGGATACAGGTGGAGGGTCTTTATAGTCTTTTTGATTGGGTACCTGAGCCAGTACTCATGTTTTTGTGGCGACTTGGGTGCATCATAATAATCATTGGGCTCCTCATTCAGAATCACCGTTTTGAGCGAGGGGTGATTTTGGTTATGGTCGGCTGTTTTTTGTGGCTGTTTTCGCCAAAGCCAACTGGCATCGAAGCCTTTGTTGTTATCTGCTACGAGGCGAGAATGATTTCATTCCAAGCGGTGCGCTTTCGACGTGCGTTAGCAGCAACACTGGTTGGTGGGGCAGTGCTGGGCTTTTTCCTTATTGTGGTGGCCCCG
>JBHACV010000045.1:0-5297 GCA_041854705.1 Corynebacterium sp. | reverse complement strand
GAGGAGAATATTTTCGCTCCGGCGGGTATGGATTCGACGACGTTTCGGCAGCCATTACCGGAGGAGCTGAAGGCTCGGATGGTCTCTGGGTATGCCAAGCCTAGTGCCGGTCCTTTTGGGTGGGAGACGGTGATTAGTCCAGCAGGTGCGATGACAACGAGTGCGAATGATTTTGCTAAGTTCATGATTGCGCAGCTAAATGGGACTTTGTTGAATGAGGAGATGACCGATTTTGCGTGGCGTCCGCATGGTGATGAACAACAGGACTACCCTACGGCTGGCACTCGGATTGGGCAGGGGTACTTTATTCAAGATCGGAATGGGCAGAAGGTAGTTGGACATTCTGGTGACACAAATGTGTTTCACGCAAACTTCGAGTTATATCCGGAGCATGATACCGGCATTTTCATTTCGATCAATGGTAATGGCCAGGGGGCTGCGACTCATACTCTCCGGGAAGAGTTGGCGGCGGGTTTTGCTGATCGTTATTTCCCGGAAAGGGCGGTAGACAAGCAGCCTCAGGATAGCGAAGGTACAAAGCAGCGGGCGGAAGAAATTGCTGGTACATACCTGATGGCCCGAAGCTTTAAATCTACGTTTTTGCGGTTTGGGTCTTTTTGGCCCAATCAAGCGGTGAAGATTGTTTCCCATGATGATGGCACGGTAACTGTGACTCTAGCTGGTGCGATAATCATGGACTTTGAGGAGATTTCGGAGGGGTTGTGGCAAGAAGTTGGTGGTGATCGGCAAATGTCTGTTGGGCAAGTTGATGGCACCACTCACCTTAATGTCATGGGAATGGCTGCGAGACAGTCTACGACAGTAGAACGACTTGTACTTCCTATTACCATTATTTCTGCAGTGCTGCTGGTATTTGTGCTGGTTATCTGGGCTGCTGGTGGAATCCGTAATGTTGTTCGTAACCGTAAGGGGTTGAGTGCATCAGAGCCGCTGTCACATTTTGCACGCAATGGTCGGATAGGGGCGTTGCTGCTGCTTGTGGCTTTGGGTTGTTGGACTTGGTTTAATATCGATCTTTTCCCTGGTGTAGGTGTCGTCGCCATTCGGGTAACGCAAGTCTTGCAGTATCTTGGAGCATTGTGCATTCTTAATGCGGGTATTGCGCTTGTAGGCGCTATACGTGCTCGGGAGAAAATTCCTCGGATTGTTGTTGCGGTGTTGTTGGTGTTGGGAATGCTCGGCTTAATTTGGGTTGGGATCGTGGCGAATTTCTTTAGTTTTGATATTGGGTACTGAGCAATAACAGCAGCAATAGTTCAGTATTATGTGTCACTTTTGTGTCAGGTCTTTGCGGTTTGAGGTGGGCCCATACTCGATGAAAGTGAGTTTTTCGTGGTTAGGATGGCGCTATGGTAGCTGATGAAGTTTCACACTCGTGGGGTGTGAAGTGGAAAGAATCTAGCGATGTGTATCTTCCGCTGATAACGCTGGTGCTGACCCTGATTGCTATGGGTTGCATGCTGCTTATTGAGACCTATGATCCGCAATTAGGGCTTTCGCATATCCCGCAACTGAAACTTATTCTTGTCCTGCTTTTGGTTCAGTGTTTATTGCTGTTCACTTTGCGTTGGTCCTTGGATTTATGTTTCTTTTTAGTTTTAATACTGCAGGCTGTTCTGGCTTTTATCTCTCCGATCGCTTCGCTGCGTGGCCTAGCCTTAATAGTGCCAATTTATCTTGTCGGGCTACACCGCAATCCGCGTAATGGGATGGTGTATCTTGTCGCAGCAGTGTTATTGGAAGGTGGTGGCGCTGTTCTAGGGGCATTTGTTGCTGGGCATAGTGCGATCAAGGCGCTACTTAATTGGAGTTTAGGTTCAGTCACGGTGTTTACTGCGGTGTTGCTTTTGGGAATGTGGCATCAATCCCGGATTAAGTACCAGAAACTAACGCGGGAGCATGAAGCAAATAACTTTCAGCGTCATCTAGAAAAATCCTTGGATGCTGAACGACGCCGGATCGCAGGTGATTTACACGATGTCTCAGCGCATCACCTTGCTGGCATCACCGTTCAAGCAGCCGCAATCAAACGGCTCATTGACTCAGATCCTGAAGCAGCCAAACAGGCAGCTGAAGATCTCAGGTTTCAAGCGCGACAGACATTGAATGGGATGCGTATGGCAGTGAATGCGCTGCGGGAAAATGGTCAGGCTGCTCGGCTCAAAGATGTTCCTGAGTTGGTTGAAACAACTCGCAACCTTGGGGTGTCTGTCACATTAGACATCTCAACGTCGCTTCCTCAGTTGTCCACTATGGTGGATGAGGCTGGATATCGTATTATTCAGCAAGCACTATCCAATGCGCTTGAACATGCGCCAGGTGGTGCGATTATGGTGGATATCAAGTGCCAAGAGAAGCTAGAAATTACTGTGACTAATAAAGCTGGAACCCGAAAGGCGGAAGCATCTAGTGGTGGTGTTGGGCTTCGACTGATGCACGAACGTGCCACTAGCCTTGGTGGGAGTTTCACCGCAGGCCATACAGAAAATGGTGGTTGGTGTGTACATGTTGAGCTTCCTATTGAGCACTACGAAGAAAACCCACTTTCGCATGCTTTAACCCCAGGTGACGATTTATCATGATAAAAAACAACACTTCACCCATTACCGTCGTACTTGTTGATGACCAAGTCATGGTTCGGCGTGGATTCCAAGTCTTGCTGGAGGAGGATCCCTTAATCACGGTTGTGGGTGAAGCATCTGGTGGTCGCGAAGCCGTAAAATTAGTGGAAAAGCTATGCCCTGATGTTGTGTGTATGGATCTGCGGATGCCACAGGGAAATGGCTTGGATGCAACCCGAAGGATCGTCGAAAAGCGGGAAGGGGTACGGCCTGCGGTGCTGGTGGTTACTACCTTTGACCTTGATGAAGACGTGTTTGGGGCGCTGGAGGCCGGGGCGGACGGATTTATTCTCAAAGATTGCGAGCCAGAGGAGCTCATTCATGCTGTGCGCAGTTTAGCCCAAGGGTTTGGCTTGGTTGACCAGGCGGTGACGCGCCGGGTGTTGAAGGAGTTTGCGCGGCGCCAAGGTTGTTCTTCGGTTGATCCTGCGATTGATGAGTTAACGAATCGGGAGTTTGAGATTCTTAGGCTTATGGCTCGGGGGCTTTCTAATGCTGAGATTGCTGATGCTCTTGTGGTGGAGATTAGTACGGTGAAATCACATATCACTCGGCTTTTGCCAAAGATTGGGGCGCGTGATCGTGTGCAGGCAGTTGTATGGGCGTTCCGTAATAATGTGGCAAATTAAAGCTCAATTGCTAGTGGTACTTCGATATTTCTCAAACCAGCAGCAATTGTGGAGAACCATTAAAACAGCATTAGAGGCGATAGTGTTCTGGTTGTGCGCTTGGGGGATGAGTTATAGCTAGTGCGCATCCATAGAAATATGGCCCACAAGGTAGACTTCCTTTGATTATGTGGAGGAAAAATGCATATTGAACTTGTTGAGAACAGTGCACGGATGATCGGTGGGGTTGAGGTTTATCGGATTCGTGCTTTAGTGGATATTCCTAGTCACCATGTTGCTGCTGGTGATCTTGGGGGCTGGGTCAGTTCCTTGTACACAACAAAGGGGAAACCACGTATTGGCAAGAAAGCATGGGTGGCACATGATGCCTGTGTTATAGACCAAGCACGGGTGACTGGTACTGCATTTGTAGGTGGAAATGCTGAGGTTCGTGATCGGGCTCGGGTAAAAGGAAACGCTCGGGTAGTGGGTGCAGCGATTGTTGGTGATCGTGCAGTGATACAGGAGCACGCCACCATTGGTGATAATGCAACAATTATTGGCCGAGCTGTAGTCAGCGGACTGGCGGCGGTGACAGGAAACGCTACGATTAGCGGCAAGGCGCTAATAGAAGGAAGCTCTTTTATTACTGATCGTGTCTATGTTGGTGGAAAAGCAGTCATCACTGGCGCCGCTTACGTGTATGACTCAGTTGAGGTACGCGGCAAAGCAGTGGTGATGGGAGTGAAACTTTACGGGCAGTTGCAACTTGGAGAACAAGCCGAAGTATTTGGCACGGCGCATCTTCCACCATATGGATACATTGGGGGACACGCTTCAATTGGCGATCGTTCAGATTTCATAGTGCTGCATCCTTTTGGGCCACAACAGGTGACAGTCACCGTCATCCGGCAGCGAGACAATAAAGCAGAGGTGACATATGACTCCGATCAGTTTAGCTACAGTTGGCGAGGAAAAACCAAGGACTGCGCCGCAGAGATTAAGCGTCGGTGGAAAAACGCCCAACAGTGGGAACACGCCACACCCAACGAGCGCAAACTGTGGCGTAACCAACTCACTTTGCTCCAAAGCATGGTCACTGCAGCTATGAAAACTTGGGGTGGATCCACTACTAGGCGTGAGTCGAGAAAATTACTAGGTGATAGTTTGAGCTATGAATTGACCTCGCAAACTCTGCCAAGTGGCTTTGATACGGGTACTCGCTTTCGTATTAAGGCCACCCGGGATATTCCTAGTCAAGGCGTTCGAAAAGGTGATCTTGGGGGCTGGGTTGAATCTGCTTTCACAAGCACCGGAGCACCTCGTATTCAAGATGATGCTTGGTTACATGACCAAGCGCAACTGTGGAATGATGCACGTATTTTTGACAATGCCACTGTTGCAGGTCATGCAGTGCTTTCTGGCAGAACAAAGGCATCAGGAAAGTCGCGTATCGACGGCTCAACTTCCATTGATGGAGCGATCTTAATTAGTGGTTCTGCACATGTGACTGAAGAAGCGGGCATAGCTGGCTATGGTTTGGTGGGCGGTCAAGCATTGGTCGCAGGGCAAGCTGAGGTTCATGGCGAAGTGTTTATTCATGATGACGCCCAAGTCACAGATAAGGCACAGTTAGCAGGCTATATTGATTTGGGGACTGGTGCGAGAATAACCCAAAATGGGGATTTTAAAACCTTCCACCTCACACCACACACTCAGTTAGTGGTGTACCGCAATGCTAAAGACACCGTGACCATCCTAGAGATTGAAGATGGGATGCAACAGTGGGAAGGCAGCCTGCCTGAGCTTGAAGCACGATTTGAGTCACGTGCTTGCGATGATATTCAAAGCTGGGCAGAGTACCAGCAGGTCATTAGCATCATAAAGCTCATGGAAGAGCGCTGGTCCACAAGTAAATAGAAGCTCGTAAGCAGCTGAGAAATACTAGCGGCTATTTTGTGGATTAGCATACCTTGAGCAGGTCATTGACCTGTCGAAGGGGATGGATGATGTGCCATCATTACAGACTTGTAGGGCAGTTTCGACT
>JBHACV010000044.1:0-68021 GCA_041854705.1 Corynebacterium sp. | reverse complement strand
AGTGGAAATTGATCGTCGATACTACCGAAAACACTGGTTATCCTAGCCAAGCACTGCTAGTCGAAGCTGGTGACACCTTCACAGTAACTTCCCGTTCGATTGCTATTTTCCGTCAAGTTGAACCACCAGTCGTCGATAGTGAAGACGAGGTTGAGGAGTTACTCAGCGCAGGTTTCCAAACTGGTGAGGCCTCTGAGCCACTGTCATTAAAAATCCTGCAATCCAAACCTCAGCTAGAGATATCAAAAGCAACTGAACCACCAGCTATTGAATCAGCTACGCCTTCGACTGGTACGAAGTCAGTTTCAGACGCGCCCACCACGAACAAGACCCCTGACCACTCCAGCGATGATTACGCGGTGCGCTCTCGTTACGATCGTCAGCAATAAGGGGAAAATTCTATGACAGTTCTTTCAGCGCATGGCTCCAGCATTGCGGTATCTGACAGTACCGTGATTATTACCCCCTCGCCGCTTGCGGCGTCATTGGGACAAACTACACGCACAGTACCCTTGGCAAACATTAGTTCGGTAACAGCACTTACCACCCCGACCGCCACTACCCTTGGTCATGTGAAGTTAGTTGGTGCCGATGAAACTGTACGGTTTGCCCCCGGTATGCTGTCAGCGCAAGAAGAATTTATTACTCTCCTTCAATCTGCCCTCTCAGGTGAGATTCCTGGTCCCATTACTGGGCTTAACTTTGTGGCTATTGACGTTGAGACTGCGAATGCCGATTGGGGTTCGATTTGTCAGATCGGCATCGCAACCGTGATTGATGGAGATATTGCTAGCACCGAATGCTGGTTATGTCAGCCACCAGAGTCCTTAGCACAGTTTGACGACGGCAATATCGCGATCCACGGCATCACACCAGCAGATGTTGCCACCGCCCCCTCCTTCGCTGAGATCTTGCCGGAAGTTGTCGCTGCAGTTGGCGCTTTGCCACTGGTAGCGCATAACGCGCAGTTCGATTTCACCGCCATTTCTCGTGCTTGCAATGCTGCTGGCATGCCGGTGCCGAAGTGGAATTTTGCTTGTTCCCTTGCTGCGGCACGGGCGGCAAACCTTGGGGTTAAAAGCCACCGTTTGCCTGTAGTGGCCACCCACCTTGGGGTAGAACTGCGGCAACATCACGACGCCGTGGCAGATGCAGAGGCGGCCGCTGGGATCTTCATTCAACTAGCTCTGCGTGCTCAAGCTAAAGGCAGCCTTAAAGAGGTATTCGCCACCCTAGGTTTTGATATGGGCAATCTCAACCAAGATCGGGTCTACCCTATTCTGCGTCAGACACCCTCCCAAGCGGTTACACCAACAAAAACTGCTACCCCCAAGCGGGCTCCACGTTCGGCTCAATGGGCAAAAGCCGCAACACCTGATGTGATTCCGCCGACGAATCCAGATGCTGATCCTTCTCACCCGCTTTATGGCCATAACATTACCTTAACCGGCGACTTTGAGCCCTTTGACAAGGGATTACTGTGGCAGAAAATGGCCGATGCTGGTGCAACCATCGGTAAGAATGTTACGAAAAAGACCACTATGTTGGTCATGGGCCCCTGGGATTCGGTGACCTCGAAACAAAAACGCGCAGAGGAGCTGATTGCCAAAGGACAAGAGATTGAAATGTGGCAATCGACACGGTTATTGGATGTGCTCGGGCTCGAAGCTGAAGAGGAACCTCCGTTCTAACATGGTTCTCGGTTTGTAATAGTGAGCTCCATTATCGGCAGCTCACTGTTCTACCCTCATTGTGGGGGGTGCGAGCAAGTGCATGGGAACCAAAACCCCAATTTGGTCAGTCCAACTATTCAGAGACACATTCTGATTAAAGGACACCCCATGACTGTATTACGCGCCCAACCCCAACCTCCGACAGTAGGCTGTCGTCTTTCGGCTAGCGGACTCCGACTACAGTTAGTAAACACGCTGAGTCGAGGTGCTCGCCGTCGGACTGATGATGGCTATTATTCGCACCCTGCCCACATTGCGTTGTCAACAACCTTGTGTGCGGGCTTTAGCTGTGATGATGTCATTCTAAGCCATGAGGCGATTGGCCGGATGCAACTGACCATGCGTCAAGCATGGAACCGAGCAGCTGCTAATGCATTGCACTTAGAAACCGACTCCAAAGGGGTGGTGGTGCGTACCCGCCCAACTCGGTATCTCACCGGGTTACCGACCCCAGGTTTACAGGTTGATTTCGAATTCACCGATCCCACAGCGTGGTTGGCTCACCCGCACACCTTCAAAACCCTCTACTTGCACTTGAGTAATCTGCTACGGGAAGAGGCTTGCTTTTATGCGGTCAGCGATACTGTGTTGATTGCAACTGGACTATGTGATCCGCGAGTAGAACTAGAATCTTGGATCGCATCTTTAGAAGTACCAAAAGCAAAGGTAAAGAACCGGATTTATTATCGAAATGGTTTTCCCTCCACCACGTCGAGTGCCCGCTATCCTACTCCCCAAGCAGCAGCCTCGCTGCGTCTGCAAGCGGCTTAGAATCTGGTTCGACTACAGTAAACTAGTTAAGCTCTTTGTCTTTGGAAAGGCGGTCCGACGTTGAATACCATTTCACAACTCAATGACCACTACCAAACTTTCATTTCTGCCCATCCTCATGCGGAACAAGATTTTATTGAAGCAGTCGAAGATGTCTTAACTGATGCTGGCTTGGCATACGACCGTGTCAGTGCTCGGGTGAAAGACTGGCGCTCGTTGAAGACGAAAGCCCAAAAACGTCGTGCGGATAATTCCTTGGTCTACCCTGATCCTTGGGAAGATATCAATGATGTGGTTGGAGTTCGGGTCACTACCTACCATTCCACAGAAATTCCTCATGTCATTACGGCGCTGGCGGAAATGTTTGAGATTAAACGCAGCATCGATAAGACCGAGCAGACACGGGTAGCCGGAAATTTCGGATACGGTTCGCACCATTTGATTCTGGGAGTGGACCCTCGGGTCAAGCACCTACATGATGCGTATCAAGATTTTTCGTTTGAGGTGCAAATTCGCACCGTGCTACAACATGCTTGGGCCGAGTTCGAACACGACATTCGCTATAAACGACGCTCGGGTGAGATCGATCCCCAGATCGATCGAGCTTTTACCTTAGCTGCTGGTCTTATTGAGCTTGCGGATCAACAGTTTGATCTCATCGCCCAAGCCGAGAAGAAAACCAGTAGTGGCACCGATGTTGATGGTGGCATGCGGTTTACCGCAAAAACTCTTCCGGGGATGATTGCCATGATGCTAGGCAACGATGTTCCCCAATCCAAGCTGGCGAGTTATCAGTGGCTAGAGGAACTTTTGCATGCCAACCAGATCACTACCGTCGCCCAGCTTCGGGACCTTTTAGATGAATCCGCGCTCGGGCGGGTACGCCAAGCGATGGCTTATCGATTCCAACCTGGGCAGGTACGCATTATCGACGATCTACTCTTGGACCGCTTTGGTATCGACCACATCAAACGGACCGAAAATATCGGTGACTATATCACCCAGCGGGCTGATCGCTTACATAAACGATTAACCCAACTTCGCAATACCAAACCATAGCTGCCAGCAGCCTAGACCACTGTCAACTATGATTGCCGCCCACGCAATCGATCAAGCTCACGACGTTCTTTCTTCGTCGGCCGACCAGCACCACGGTCGCGCTTGGGCATCGACATGAGAAGCTCTTTGGGGGGAGGTGGTGGCGAATGGTCAATATAACACTGCTGTGCGACGGCCGCCCCCACCCGTTTTTTAATGGTCTGGACCACCTCTACCTTGAGATCTCGATGGTTGACCCATACTGATACCACATCACCTGGCGAAACCAATTGTGAGGGCTTAATGGATTTACCATTGACTTTCACATGACCAGCTTTGCAGGCATCCCCAGCCTGAGTGCGGGTTTTAAACAGCCGAACTGCCCATACCCAAGAATCAATGCGAACTGGTTGGGTTTCCATCGGACTACTAATAATTATCCTTATGATTGACAATTCGCTGGACTTTGCGCCAGTTAATGGCAGTCCCAGCCACTGCACACACCATCAAAATGATAAATAATGGGATGCTTTGGGTAAAAAGCAAAGCTAAAACACCTGCAGCCCCGAAACCAACCGCCGACTGCAGTGCTCGTTTTGAATACACCCGCACTTCTTGTTTCCGTCGTGCAATGGGATCATGGGGTCGTGGTTGAAGCGTCATGGTATTGATTCTATTCCACCCAAGCGGTTCCCGCTTTGTCCACTGTGACAGCACCAGCGGTCAATGCGCCTACAGTAGCCGCTAATTCCTCACCCTGACCTGGGTTAACAGCCAGTGTAATGGTAACTACATCTGCATAATCGACTGCGGTTATAAAAATGCCACGTCCACGAAGTTCCGCCTCAATTCGGCCCGCTTTAGCATGATCTAACTGTATCGAATACAGTTCCTGAACTGAGCGAGTAACAGTTTTCACCGTTTTTAGACACTCTGCCACCGAATCAGAATAGGCATGGACTAATCCCCCAGCCCCAAGTTTCACGCCGCCAAAGTAACGAACCGTTACTGCGACAATATCCAGCAACCCAGAACCACGCAGCACGTCGAGCATAGGGGTACCAGCAGTACCAGAAGGCTCCCCATCGTCATTGGAGTGTTCTATTGGCTGGGCATTTTCTTGGTGAATGATAAAAGCCGAGCAATGATGCCGTGCATCTGGGTAGGTCGATTTGCACCTCGCAATGAATTCTCTAGCTTGTTGCTCGGTTTCTGCCCGAGTGATGAAACACCAAAACTTTGACCGTTTGATTTCTAGGTCAGCGCGAAAAACCTCAGTTGCTACGGGGCGACGGTACATCGTTGAGTTAGCTCACCACAAATTCGTATTCTGGGGTGTCAGGTTGCAACTGGCGACACTTAATGCGTGATGCCTTCATGCGGGCTAGGAGCCCCTCTAAGTCACTAGCACGGCCAAGTTGCAGTCCCACCAAAGCAGTCCCAGTTTCCCGATTATTGCGTTTAAGGTATTCAAACAATGTGATGTCATCATCAGGGCCAAGGATGTCATTGAGGAAGCTACGGAGCTGACCTGGTTCCTGTGGGAAGCTGACCAAGAAATAATGCTTGAGCCCTCGGTGGACGAGTGAGCGTTCCATCACCTCGGCATAGCGCAGCACATCATTATTGCCACCAGAGATGATGCACACCACCACATCGCCTTCGCTGAATTTCAGTTCTGGTAATGCAGTAACCGACAATGCACCTGCTGGCTCTGCGATAATCCCTTCGTTTTGGTATAACTCGATCATTTCGGTACATACCGCACCTTCAGAAACCGTCATAGGGTGAAATCGGCCTAGATTGGCTTCAATGATTTCGTAGTTAATGTCACCAATGCGTTTAACCGCAGCACCATCGACGAAGGGGTCGACAGATTCCAAGGTGACTGGCCCTTCAGCTTTGAGGGCGGCAGCCAAGCTGGGAGCACCCACAGGTTCTACACCAACTACCGCTGTGCGGGGTGCCATATCAGCTAGGTAACTCAAAATACCTGAGACCAAACCCCCACCGCCGACTGGTACCACAACCATGGTTGGGGATTTTCCCAGCCCACTGAGCTGTGTCAAGATCTCAGCTGCGACGGTTCCTTGGCCAATGATGGTGTCACGGTCAGCAAACGGCTCAATGATGGTCGCACCGGTGGATTCGGCATATTCGTGAGCGGCAGCTGAGGCTTCATCAAAATTAGCGCCGGTGACTACCAGCTCCACCATGTCACCGCCATGGACTTTGATTCGATCTCGCTTCTGTTTGGGGGTGGCAGCTGGGACATAAATGCGGCCTTTGATTCCCATGCTACGACAAGCAAACGCCACCCCTTGAGCGTGATTACCAGCAGAGGCAGCAACAATGCCTGCTTCGCGTTGTTCGTCGTTAAGCTGTGAAATTGCATTCACCGCGCCACGAATCTTATAAGAACGAACGTCTTGTAGGTCCTCGCGCTTAAGAAAGACCTCGGCTCCAGTCTGCGCCGATAATCGGGGGCAATATTGCAGTGGCGTGGGGGCAATGGTGGCCGAGATGCGGGCCTGCGCCAATTGAATATCTGCTGCATGAATCACCGGGGCGGAGGTAGTCATAGCCTTAAAGCTTAGACCTATCTAGGTGTAACAAATAAACTTGCTTTGTTTTGACCTGATAGCCTGATTACATACGTGTTATGAACACGTTGTTATTCAAGGGATTGATATAAGGAGAAAGTCTTGCGCCCAATCCGCACCGCAGCAGTTGTATGTGCACTTGCTGCATCTATTGTGTGCATCCCGGCAACTGCCCAGGAAGCATCCGCTACACCCCAGGTGTCCTTCGTTTTTGCCGACCAAAACACTGGTAACCAGAGCAATATAATTCTAACAGCCACAACAGACGAGGAAGACTCTACTGCCTCAAGTGCTGATGAAGACGGTGCCTTGGGCTCAATTAATACCGACACCATAGCCGCATTCGCAGCGATCATTTCTTTGGTCGCTGCATTATCAGGATTTGCGGTGGCAGTCATTAAGAATGTTCCTGGCGCACAAGACGCTTTGCGAAATCTAATCCCCCGCTAAAACTTCTACCTAGGAAATCCTATGAAGCGTACTCTGATTGCACTGACCACCAGCGTAGCGCTGGCCACCACCTCGATCACTGCCGCCGCAGCTGAAGATACTCCTCCTGTAGCCTCCTCTGTTACACAGTCTGGGGCCTCAAGCACCGGAGAAAAGCCCAAGGAGACCGAATCATCAACCTCTAAGACCGCTGAGCCATCTGATGATGGTTCAGTTGATGCTGGTTCGATCGAAGATGGCTGGTCTCTGACTGGTAGCACCCCTATTGATTTGTTCCTCATTATCGCTGGGGCGCTCGGGCTTGGTTTCGTGGTACAGCAGTTCCAACAGGGCGGTTTTGACCAGATTCTCCGCAACCTACAAACACAGTTCAAGTTGCCAGGTTAACGCTGCTAACTGTGCCACACTGTGTCGAAAGACACTGTCTGTACCAGCTCACGTAGCTGGCTTAAAGAACTTCGCGTTCATATAGAAAGCTCCCCACTAATTGATGCCTGTTTTCTCAGCCAACTAGTAGGGGGCTGCTTATAGCCTAAGGCGTTGCCAGTTTGCCCATATAATCGCAGATCGTAGCTTTGCGACGATTAAGGCAGCAGTCAAGCTTGCCTATTTGGGCGATGGACCACCGCCACTAGGGCTGTGGAAAAGCTAGCTGCTGCTTAGAATCGCTGGTCCCATTGTCGCCTTCAAATCACCCATGAGGCTGGCAGAACGTTTGACCCGTAGGTGTTCCCCAAGAATCATCATTTTGGTTTCTTCCCCACACACGAGGTTGAGGTACACATCAGAATCGCCTTGGTTGGCAGCGAGCACCTCTTTGAGGCGAGCAAGATTGTCCATAGTGCACTGCTCAGTGCGCAGTGTTAGCCGCAGGGGTAATCCGGCTCCATTGCCAGGACCGAATTCTGGCACGGTGATGTCATCACAGAACACCCCAATTCGTTCGTCACGGATCGAAATGTGGGCCTTGGCGAGAATGATATTGTCTTCAACGATTTGTGGAGCCACAATGGCGTAAACCTTGTTGAATACCAGCAATTCCACTTGCACACCATGATGGTCTTCAATGGTGACGATCGCCCATGGAGAGCCATCACGTTTGGAAACTCGTCGATCTACTGCGGAAATGATGCCGCCGATTTTTACCTCGGTGCCGTTTTTCAATTCGCCAGAAGCAATCAATGATAATGGTGTTTCGATTTGTGCTTCTAAGGCTTCCTCATAGCCGTCCAGCGGGTGGCCGGAAACATATAGTCCCAACATGTCCCGTTCTAGGGCTAGTTGGTGTTTGCGTTCCCATTGATCCTCGGGCACCTCGATAGTAAACACACTTTCAGCGCTATCTTCGACTGCGAAGCTGGAAAACAGATCAAATTGCCCTTTGTCCATTGCTTTTTTCGGCCCAATGGCGGCGTCTACTGCGTCTTCGAAGACCATCATCAGGCCTTTTCGGGAATGGCCTAACGAATCGAAGGCGCCAGCTTTAATCAGCGATTCTGTGACTCGTTTATTACACGCTGTCAGGTCGATCTTGTCTAGGTAATCGGTGAAATCCTTGTACAGGCCTTTAGCTTCGCGTTCTCGAACAATCGCAGCAACCACATCATCACCGACATTGCGGACTGCCCCCAAACCAAAGCGAATATCGGTACCAACTGGGAGGAAATTCAAGGCGGATTCATTGACATCTGGCGATAGCACGGCAATACCTTGGTGTCGGCAATCGGCAAGATAGATAGCGGATTTATCTTTTCTATCGGCCACTGATGTCAGCAGGGCGGCCATATACTCGGCGGCATAGTTAGCCTTCAAATATGCGGTCCAGTAAGAAACCAGACCATAGCCAGCAGCATGGGACTTGTTAAACGCATAGGATGCAAACGGTTCAATGGTTCCCCACAGGGCATCAACTGCTTCTTTACTGAAACCATTGGAGAACATGCCTGCGGAGAATTTCTCATACTCAGCCGCCAATACCTCAGGCTTCTTCTTACCCATGGCCTTGCGGAATCCATCAGCTTCACCAGCAGTGTAATTGGCCAGCTTGCGGGAGATCTCCATGATCTGCTCCTGATAGACAATCAGGCCATATGTCTCACCGAGAATGTCTTTTAAGGACTCCTCTAGTTCGGGATGGATCGGTGTGATTGGTTTGCGATTGTTTTTCCGGTCAGCGTAGTCCAAGTGGGCATTAACACCCATCGGACCAGGTCGATACAGAGCCAACGCAGCGACGATGTCATTGAAGCCGGTTGGTTGCATGCGTTTTAGTAGTTCCTGCATACCACCAGAGTCCAGCTGGAACACCCCAAGCGTATCGCCGCGCGATAGTAGCTCATAAACGGCTTCATTATCAGTGGTGAGGTTTTCTAGGTCGATGACCTCATCCCGGTTGATTTTAATGTTTTCTAAGGCGTCACCGATCACGGTGAGGTTGCGCAGCCCCAGAAAGTCCATCTTCAATAGCCCAATCGCTTCACAGGCGGGATAGGGCCAACCGGTAATTAACGCACCATCTGCTGGACGCTTCCACATGGGAATACAATCAAGCAGCGGAACCGAAGCCATAATCACTGCGCAGGCATGCACCCCAGCTTGTCGGACTACGCCTTCTAGCCCACGGGCGGTTTCATAGATTTGTTTCACATCCGGGTCGGTTTCAATAAGCTGACGAACCTCACCGGCTTCGGTGTAGCGGTCGTGTTCTGGGTCCATAATCCCAGACAGTGGGATGTCTTTCGCCATGATTGGTGGGGGCAGCACCTTGGTAATCCGGTCGGCGATTTGATAACCCGGCTGGCCATATAGGGCGCGGGCAGAGTCTTTGAGCGCCTGTTTGGTTTTCACCGTGCCAAAGGTAATCACCTGGGCAATCTTGTCTTCGCCCCACCGCTCAGTGGCATAACGGATCATCTCACCGCGACGGCGATCGTCGAAGTCAATATCAATATCGGGTGCTGATGGACGTTCCGGATTGAGGAACCTCTCAAACAGCAGGCCATGTTCAATTGGGTCAATATTGGTAATGGTCAAGGCATAGGCCACCAAAGCACCAGCAGCTGAACCACGGCCAGGCCCTACTCGAATACCAACAGAACGGGCATGTTTGATTAACTCGGCAACAATGAGGAAGTAGGACGGATATCCTTTCATGTCGATGACCGAGATCTCGAACTCAGCGCGTTCGATATATTCACGTGGTACTTCTTGGCCGGGGAATCGTTCTTGTAACCCAACCATCACCTCGTGATGCAGCCAAGAGGTAGGACTGTGCCCTTCTGGGACGTCAGCGATGGGCATGCGGTCATGGGGATGTTCCTCCCAGACTGAGGAATAATCTTGCACTCGCTCGGCGATCCATAAGGTATTGTCGCAGGCATCTGGAACAAGGTGATCCCAGAGCTCTCGCATTTGCTCCGGGGTTTTAAGGTAATAGCCGGTGCCATCAAACTTGAAACGATCTGGATCGCTCATGGTTTTACCAGTTTGCACACATAACATCACCTCATGAGAGTGTGCCTGCGACTCCAGCACGTAGTGGCAGTCATTAGTCACCAAAGGCGGCAGGTTGAGCTTGCGCCCAATTTCCAGCAATTCCGAGCGCACCCGGTTTTCAATGTCAAGACCATGGTCCATTAGCTCTAGGAAATAATTATCCCGACCATAGATGTCTTGCCACATAGCGGCAGCTTCGAGCGCCTTGTCGAACTGCCCTAGCCGCAACCTTGTTTGCACATCTCCTGAGGGGCAACCAGTGGTGGCAATGATACCGGTGGCATGTTCGGCAATCAGTTCCGCATCCATACGCGGCCATTTGCCCAATTGCCCTTCATAGGAAGCCTTAGAGGAAAGCAGGAAGAGATTATGCAATCCTTCGGCGGTTTCAGCAATCATGGTCTGGTGTAAATAAGCACCTGAGGCAGAAACGTCGTCTGATTTTTGAGATTCGTCACCCCATCGTTGCCGTTTCATGTCAAAGCGGGATCCTGGCGCAAGATAGGCTTCGATTCCAATAATCGGTTTAACACCAGCTTTAGTCATGGCTCGATAGAAAGCATCGGAACCGAACATATTGCCATGATCGGTCATACCGACTGCTGGCATGTTTTGGCGTTTTACTTCCTCAGCTAGCAAATCCACCTTCGCCATGCCGTCGAGCATTGAGTACTCAGTATGGTTATGTAAATGGACGAAAGAAGATTTTTTGGCCATGCCGATAGTTTAGTTTCTTCAGCAAGTTGGGGCATCCACCCACATCAGGAAAGGATTTAACGTGCTATACGCGCTTGGGGCTTATGTTTTGTGGGGAATGTTTCCAGCATTTTTCCCGCTGCTAACTCCAGCATCACCAATGGAAATCCTCACCCATCGTATCGTCTGGACCGCAGTATTCATGTCGATTTTTCTTACTGTTGGTCGGCGCTGGTCAGAATTAAAAACTGCTAATCGACAAACTTGGGGCTGGGTCCTGCTCGCCTCGGTTTTGGTGGCACTGAACTGGTTGATTTATATTATTGCGATCAATTCTGGGCATGTGGCTGATGCTGCCTTAGGCTATTTCATCAATCCCTTGGTGAGCGTCTTTTTGGGGGTGCTATTTTTATCCGAGCGCCTGCGTCGACTCCAAGTACTAAGTATCGCACTCGCTGCAATTGCGGTACTGCTATTAACTTTCTTGGGCGGCCAACCACCAATTATCGCCCTAGGTTTGGCATTTAGCTTTGGGTTTTATGGCTTGGTGAAAAAGCGAATTTCCATGTCTTCATCAGCATCATTGACCGGGGAAACCCTAGTGTTAGCACCGTTTGCTGTGACCTATATGCTCTATCTAGAGCTAACCGGTCCAGGCACTTTCATTGACTATGGTGCAGGACATTTTGCCTTATTACTATCGGCAGGTTTGGTCACTGCTTTGCCCTTACTCTTATTTGGCACTGCCACCAAGCACATTAGCTTATCGACGATCGGGATGTTGCAATACCTCACCCCCACCATGCAGATGTTGTGGGCTGTTTTCGTGGTAAATGAGCATATTGCCCCACTGCGGTGGGTGGGTTTCATCATTATTTGGGGTGCAGTGGCACTCTACCTTCTCGACATTGTGCTTCACAGCACCCGCACTGCAAACCGTCCCCAAGCAGCATCTTCGGGCAGTGCCTCCACTGCTAAGACTTCCGGCGCTGCAGACAATGCTTGAAGTGTGGATAAGCGATCATAAACTACCAGCCCCACAAGCAGCTCACCAGTGAGATTTTTTAGTGCCAATTGTTCTTGAAAAACCTCAGCTCGACTGCTACCTGTGGTAGGTTCCGGAAGTGAAAGAATAGGTTTATTAGCCAAAACAAGAGCATCCACACGAGTCAGCTGGTTTGCCACTGCCCCTGCTGAGTCCGTAGTAAGTGAGTTTTTGAAGGTAATAAGTGCAAAAACCGGTTCAGTGGTGTTGCTTTCTAAGCTGGCTGCCGCACGGGCACGGTAGGCTTCGTCGGTTTCTGTTGCTTCTTTACCAAGCGTGTCCCCATTGACAGGCACGGGGCGAGAAAATCGATCGCTGGTAGACATGACCGCAACCAATGCGATTAGTACTACTATTGCTGCTGCGGCAATGCCAATCCGCCAGCGATCGATGGTATCCACTGTTATTTAATCTTGCAGGTATTGATTCCCAAAACCCGATAGAGCGGGCAGAATCCAATGGCCGCAGTAACCAACATGATGACAGACACTACCCATAAAACAATAGAGACAACACCGCTACCTAAAGATGCACCAATTCCGGAAACAACTGCAATAATGAGGCGAATAATGCGGTCTGTAGTGGAGGTATTTTTACTCATGAGGATTAGAGTACTAGTTTCCCTGCCGTAAAACATCCAGTGCGTGTTGCAGATCTCTCGGGTAGGGTGATTCGATTTCTAACCACCTACCATCGGCAGGGTGATGAAAACCTAACCGCACTGCATGTAACCATTGCCGAATCAACCCCAAACGTCGAGACAATGCTGGATCGGAACCATACATGGGATCCCCACAACAGGGGTGATGCAGCGCAGCCATATGCACTCGAATCTGGTGGGTCCGACCGGTCTCTAGGTGGATTTCTAGTAATGATGCTTCTACAAATGCTTCCAGCGTTTCATAGTGTGTCACCGCATGTTTACCATCGGTGGTTACAGCAAACTTCCACCCTGAGGAAGGATGCCGCCCAATGGGTGCTTCAATTGTGCCACTAAGCGGATCCATGTGTCCTTGCACTAGCGCATGGTAGGTTTTGGCCACAGTCCGTTCTTTAAAAGCTCGCTTAAGCACCGAATATCCACGTTCTGAAGCAGCAACCACCATTACCCCAGAAGTACCAACATCCAAGCGCTGCACGATACCTTTGCGCTCTGGTGGCCCCGAGGTAGAAATCCGATACCCAGCTGCGGCAAGCCCCCCAACAACAGTTGGTCCTTCCCAACCAACGGTGGGATGAGCAGCAACCCCAACTGGCTTGTTTACCGCGATCACATCCTCATCGGAGTAGAGAATATCCATCCCCTCAACGATCTCTTCTTTAGGCACCAGTTCCTGGGTGGGGGCAGGTAAAAAAACCTCTAACCATGCGCCTTCAGGCAACTTCTCTGATTTGCCCACCACAGTGCCATTAAGACTCACATCCCCAGCCTGAGCCAGTTCGGCCGCCACGGTACGTGAGAAACCAAAAAGCTTGGAAAGCCCCTGATCTACTCGCAATCCCACCAAGCCTTCCGGGACGGGAAGCGCTTTGAATTCCCGCCTCATTTCTTCGCCTCCTGCTCTTCAAAAAACATGGCGATCACAAACACAAATACCCCAATGGTGATCGCTGAGTCAGCCACATTAAAGACCGCAAAGCTGCCCACTGAAATATAATCCACCACGTGGCCTAAAAAGAACTGCGGTTCCCGGAACAAGCGATCGCACAAATTACCTAAAGCACCACCTGCAATCAGTGCAAGGCCCAAGGCAGAAAACTTATGCTCCACTTTCCGTGCATAAAACACCACACCAAACACAAACGCGAGTTGAAAACACGTGAAAATCCACGTGTATCCCTCCCCCATGGAAAAAGCGGCACCAGAGTTAAAAAGCAAACGGAACCGAAACCAGTCCCCAATCACATAGATCGTACTACCATCCCCCAACAATTTGAGCATGAGGGTTTTTATTAGCTGGTCTATAATCCCGACCAACACAATAATGGTCAGCATAAACGCTACTAAGCTTTTTTTACTCCTGTCCACAAAAGTCACGTGCTCTATCTTTTCAAATAACAGCAGTACTTTGCCAACTGCGACGGTAGAGTGTGGGATGTGATTTCAGCACGCATAAAGAAAACAATGCTTGGTTTGGTAGGTCTAGTCTTAAGCACCGCGGTACTCAGCGCTTGTACCGAAGACAACTCCACTCCCCAAGTACCAGTCGAGGAAGCAGTCGGAATCGCGGTGGAAACCCCCCGAGTGACACTTATCGACGCGGGTGAGAACGCCCAACAGGTCTTGAGTTTTTCCGATGTTGATGCGGAAAAACAACACCTTTCGGTTACCATCGCCACTGGTTTTGCCCAAAACCTCGTGCGTGATGATGCTGTCAATCCCACCCCAGAACTACTCGCTGCCGATCCCACTGAATTCCATGCCCCAGTTACAGTGCACACCGAGGCAGCAGAAAACAGCGAAACCTCCACCCGAAGCGTGCTCGCAGTGATCGATACCCCCACCAGTTCTGATCCAACAGCAGTAGAAAATCTCGATACCGCCCGTGGCTTCGCCTTTGGCTGGTTTGCCAACGATGCTGGGCAGATTTCCTCCATCAATTTCTCCGCTCCAGTCGCTGCCAGTGACGAGGCACGCGCCACCACCGAACAAAACTTAAGCACACTTGCAAGCCTGCCGGTGATCTTCCCCACTGAGAAAATCGGCACCGGTGCCTCATGGACCGTGGAATCACGAGTGACTGGCCAATCAACAATGCTACAAACCATCACCTACACTGCCACCAAAATCACCGGTGATGAAGTGGAACTAGCCGTGTCTGTCGAACAACGACCAACCCTAGGCGCACTGCAACTAACAGCAGCCGAGGGTGAGAATGAAGTCGAAGGCGAGCTGAAAGTACTGGAATCGACCACTACCAGCGAGGGAAAGCTCACAGTGAACCTGAAACAGCCACTACCGACGACCGGCGCACTGGAAATGACCACCCGAGTGGTCTATGGACAAGACAATGAACAAGTGCGGGTGGTCCAAGACACCACCACCGCACTCCGGTTTGAATCTAGCTCACCGACTCAATAATCACCGCTTCCGCTGGGGCACCATCGGAAGCACCATCCACCGCCCCCTTATCCCCAATAGCTTTTAAGGTGGCCATCCCCTCTTCCGTGACGGTACCAAAAATCGTGTAATCCGAGCTGAGTTCCGAATCTTTGTAATTGAAGAAGAATTGGGAACCATTGGTGTTTTCACCCGCATTGGCCATCGCAACCGTACCAGCTTTATATAATCCGGTTTCACTGGTGCCTACTGGATACTCATCAGCGAACGTAAAACCTGGCCCACCCTGACTTGTTCCAGTAGGGTCACCGCACTGGAGGATATAAAAACCAAGATTAGTAATACGATGGCATTGAGTCTGGTCATAAAACCCGCTCTTTGCCAGCTGATTAATCACACTCACAGCACACGGTGCCTTATCAGCATCCATTACCATTGGTATGTTCCCAAAATTGGTCACAAAATTTAGCTCCACCTGACCACTGAGTTCTTCTGCTGGCACCAAATCAAGGTTGCCATCAGGTGCTGACTGCACCCCGCAAGCGTCGACAAAAGCCGAAACCTTTTCTTGGTGAGCCTCACTCCCCACATCTTCCGAACTATCATTCCCACTACAAGCGGTCAAAACCCCGACTGCAACAATGCACCCAAGGAAGGTAGATAAGCGTTTCATGGCGACCAGTCTAACCCAGTGCAGATTCCAACAGGAGCAAAGGGGGCAAAGAAAATAACCCTGCCCCACTCATCTGGAAACAGGGTTTAAGTCCTAACAAAACTCACCACAAATAAATGTGGCCCTACTGAGCTGGGGCCTCCTCAACAGGTGCTTCTTCGACCGGAGCTTGCTCAGCTGGCACTTCCTCAACTGGGGCCTGCTCGGCTGGTGCCTCTTCAACTGGGGCTTGCTCAACTGGCGCTTCCACCACATCACCAGCATTACACATAGCTGGTACCTGTTCTACTGGCACAGTGTTGGTAATCAACGTACACGCCCACGACTGGGACAATTTCCACGTACCATTTTCATTAATGAATTCCACATTCTCAGCCGGTTGCGCTTCCCTATCAGGAAGCGTGAAATTCACGGTGGCCAACACCGAATCCGGAGTGTAACCCGGCAAGATAGGCTGGACAACCTGGAAATCTGCCCCTGACTCGATCTTGGATTTCGCCATCACCTCAAACAACTCTGGTGCCGATTCGCCATTTTGCACCGTCTGAACTCGTTGCTCAATGGGCGCATCAGGGTTAGCTGCAAGAACAAGGATTGCATTCAGCTCCTCTGCGGTTGGCAATTGGGTTGGGGTATAAGCCGCAGATGAAGACCCAGCAGCACTCGATCCTGAGGATTCAGTGTTCTCACTATTGTCCGAGCAGGCGCCCAACGCCAAAGCTGCTGTCACTGCCACAGATGCACATGCCAACTTAGAAAATTTCACGAACATACTCCTTGATGGGTGTTATGCCCTACCGCTTAAGTTAAGGTTCTGCCTGCAGATTTAGCGGAGCAAAGCCCACCACACATCCAATCTTTAAGAAAAGAAGCTGCGATGTAGCTTAACGGACTTGATTACAAACGTTATAAAAATGGTAACGCTTTTCCCCAAAATTTTCATAAATCTATGCTGAATAGTGTGCACCTTGATTAAAGAAATGTGGCAGTCTTATATCCCATGACCAATGAACAAGCCACCGTATTGCCTAAAGTTGTAATCATCACCACAGGTGGAACTATCGCCTGCACTACTGACCCTAATGGGGTACTCATTCCCACCGTCGATGGTGCCACCCTAATTGCGCCAATCGCCGATGCATTCGCTGGCACACTTCAACTCGAAGTTCTCGAACTCAACCGACTCGACTCTTCCTCTATGACTCTGGCTGACATAGACGAAATCACCGCTACCTGCCACCAAACCCTCACCGACCCAAACGTGGTTGGGATCGTCGTCACGCATGGCACCGATTCCATGGAAGAAACCGCCATTGCCCTTGACACTTTCCACACCGACTCCCGACCGATCGTACTTACTGGCGCCCAAAAACCCTTCGACCACCCTGAATCCGATGGCCCAAGCAACCTAAAAGAGGCCATCATGATTGCATCGGATACCTCTGCCAAAGACATCGGGGTCCTCGTAGTCTTTGGACATGCCGTGCTCCCCGCCCGTGGTGTATGCAAATGGCACACCACCGATGAATTGGCATTCGCTACCAATGCGCCCGAGGAACCCACTCGGGCCGATGCGGTACCAGTCGTTCCGCTAGCCAACATTCGCGTGGATATCATTCATGCCTACCCTGGCGCACCCGCGACCTTAGTCAATGCCGCCATTGAAGCAGGCGCTCACGGACTCGTAATCGAAGCAATGGGTTCTGGAAACGTCGGCACCGAAATCGGCGCCGCCCTAGGCAAAGTCATGGACCAAGGTATCCCTGTTGTCATTAGCACCCGCGTTCCCCGCGGTGATGTTTCCGGCAGCTACGGTGGTGCCGGAGGTGGGGCTACCCTCGCTAGCAAAGGCGCAATCGGCTCTACTTACTTCCGCGCTGGCCAAGCCCGAATTCTGCTAGCCATCGCCATTGCTAGTGGAGTCAATCCCTTCACGCTGTTTTAGCCAATCATCCCAATCAAGGCTTGTCACTGGATCAGCTGGGGACAACACTGGATCATCCTCAGCAAACGTCTTAATGAAACTCCGCTCGGTGGTACGGGTCTCAAACCGAACAGTGACAATTCCATGCCCCACCCCTTGGACCCATCCATGCCCAAATTCTGGATGGGAAACATCCTGAGTCGGATACCACTGATCCACCACCGAGGATTGCTGCACTACCGTGGTCACAGTCTCGTGGGACCGGACCCCCGTTTCAAAATCTGATTCCATCTCAGTGACCGGCAACAAAGGACTTAACTCTGGAAACAGCATTTCTTGTGAGGGAAACTCCAAATTGGAAAACGACACCCCCACCAACCGAATCGGGCCAACCTGCTCCGGATACCGCACCAACAACCCCAGCGTATTACGTAATAACTGTTCATCATCAGTGGCATAAAGAAACGACTGCGATCGAGACTCACTATGAAAATCTGACATTTTCAACTTCACCGACACCGTACGCGCACCCCGACCATCAGACCGTAACCGGCGCAGTGCCTGCGCAAACGCACGATCAATAGCAGCATCAACCTCCACCCGAGTAAGCAAATCCTTCGGATAAGTATGCTCCGCCCCAATAGACTTCGCCTCCGCCCGCGGCTTAACTGGGGCCAGATCATCACCATTGGCAACTTTCCATAGGGACAACCCCACCGCTCGCCCCAATGTTGTTTCCACCTCCCGAGCAGGCAAAGCAGCGAAATCTGCGATGGTTTTGACCCCCATTCGTTGTAGCTTCGCCTCTGCAACCGGACCAATCCCCCACAAGTGGCGCACCAATAACGGACCTAAGATCTGCTTCTCCTTGGCTGTAGGAATGAGAAACACCCCATCCGGTTTAGCCATACCAGAACCAATTTTCGCAGCTTGTTTCCCACCACCAGCACCAATCGAGGATGGTAACCCCGTCTCCACACGGATTTCTGCACGCAGATCATTCGCCCACTCCCGCACCACTTCCACTGTCGCACCTTGGATTTCTTTTGGCTCCAAGAACGCCTCATCGACACTGATTTGCTCAATGACCCCAGCGCGCCGGGCGACTACCTCAAAAACTCGTTTGGATGCCACTGAATAAACTTTATGCCGAGGTACCACACAGACACCGGTGAACCCTATTAATGCCTTTGCTTGATGAATCGGCATGGCAGATTTAGCCCCGAGCTTCCGAGCTTCATAAGAGGCCCCAGCAACCACGCCTCGTCCAGTTACCCCACCTACTAGTACCGGTCGGCCACGGAGAGTGGGGCGGGTCAGCTGTTCAACGGAGGCGAAAAAAGCGTCCATGTCAATGTGCAAAACCCAGCGCTGCATAGTTGTCAAGGATAATCGAGGTGGTTTTCTGTGTCCTATTTACTAGCTTGGTTTGAGTACTTAGCTACTGCTTAGCAATAGCTACTATCGATATTGCATTACCCCCAAGAAACCGATGGCCAATGCATAGATAATCTTCGATACTTGCATAGAAAATCCAAGGTTATGACATATTTTTGGTCTAGTTGGAATGATTTTCTGCTTCCCCCATTAATTTGAAAGCTGAAGAAATCATACGTTAGGCTGTTGGCATGAATTGTCTGGCCTCGCATAAAAACCGACTCGCGGCGGCCACACTTACTATTGGGCTGTGCTTGTCATCAGCTCCAGTGCTGGCACAAAGCACTGGTAAACATTATGTTGCATTCGGGGATTCCATTGCTGCTAATCCCACATGGACAGAGCAGTTTGAAAAACGCCCCGATCAGCCTTGTCGTGCTGGCACCGATTCCTATCCGGTGCTTTTAGCGCAAGACTATCCTACTTTTGAAAACGCCAGCTGCTCTGGATCAAAGATCGTGACGTTTGAGGGCGAAAAACGAACATTTTCAGAAGAGCTGCGAGAAACAATTGACCGATTAGAAAAAGACAACCTGCTTGGTACTGGAACCCAACTAATCACAATCACGATCGGGGCAAATGATAAATGGCCTAATGCGCAGCATTTTGGGTTTTATCCTGGTGGTTCTTCAATCACCGCCGACGAGTACCTCACCCGCATTGAGCCAGATATTAAGCGATTGAAAGAACTGGCTCCGCAGGCACGGATTTTATTGGTGGGATACCCTGAATTCGTCGAGGCTGACTACAAATTTTGTCCGATCAATATAGATAGCAATGGGGTGCCGATCCGCACAGAAATAATCAACCCAACATTAAAAATTCATTTTGATCAACTTAATGGTGCTATGGCTGCAGCCGCAGCGCACTTAGGAGTGGAGTTCGTCGACATGGCAACACCATTTCAAGGGCACAATACCTGCGCCCCCGAGGACCAGCGCTGGGTGACTGTGGTAGTCAACAACGCCAATGAAAGTCACTTGCCCATGCATATCAGCGCTAGGGGCTCAATAGAGCAGGCGCGGATTATTCGCGAGCATCTCAATGCGCAAGGCTGACTAATGCTTGACGACGCTACGCGCATAGCGGCTAATGGCGTCGTCAAGCATTTGCCTAGTCAACACGACGTGCCCACTGGCTAATCAACCACCCAATGATAAACCCAGGAATCAATACCACCAGTGCCACAAGTAGGGTCCAAGTTCCAACTGGCTTATCTAACCCCATGAGCACCAGCACCCCAAGCAGGAAGATCAACACAATCACATCGCCTAGCGCACCGAGTGGGGCTCGGTAGTGGTGTCTGGTTACGATTCCGCGTTTTGCGGCGTTGAGGTATCCCAGATGGGCAAGGCAAATCATTGACCACATAGCAAGAATGGCAATGGCGCCTAGATTGAGCACAATTTCAAAGGCCCCCTCAGGCACGATGTAATTCAAAATGACTCCGAAAATGAACATGCCGGTGGTCAGCCACACCCCACCAATTGGTACACCTTGGGCGGACATGACACCCAGAAATTTCGGTGCGCTTCCTTGTAAAGCCAATGGCTTGAGAATGCGAGCGGTAGCGTACAACCCAGCATTAACGCTCGATAGAGCGGCGGTGAGCACCACGAGGTTCATAATATCGGCGGCATAGGGCACCCCTAGGGCGTTGAGAAAGGTAACAAACGGGCTCTCCTCTGCCTTATACACTGCGGCGGGTAATAACAGCGCCAGCAGGAAAACTGAGCCGACATAGAAAAATACAATGCGCCAGATTGTGGTGTTAATTGCTTTAGGAATTTCCTGCTCAGGATTTTCGCTTTCACCAGCGGTCACGCCGATCATGTCAATCCCGGCATAGGCAAAAATCACGCCTTGAGTCATGACAATTAGAGGCAGTACCCCATTAGGGAACCAACCTCCAGTATGCAAAGTGGCAAAACCGGGTTGGTGTCCACTAACTTCCTGGCCGGTAATAAGTACCACCACCCCAATAATCATGAATAACACGATCGCGGCGACTTTGATGAAGGCAAACCAAAATTCTGCCTCGCCAAATAACCGCACACCAAGCAAGTTCACCCCAACGACCACCAATAGCGCAATAGCCACAAGGATCCACTGAGGCACTGGTTCAAATAATCCCCAGAATTTCAAATACACCGCGATAGCAGTGAGTTCGGCAATGCCCACCGTGACCCAAGCGATGAAATAAATCCACCCTGCGAAAAACGCCGCTTTTTCCCCAAGAAATTCCCGAGAATAGGAGGTGAAAGATCCAGAGGTCGGTCGGTGGACAACCATCTCCCCGAGTGAGCGCAACATAAGATACCCAATGACGCCACAAAGCGCATAAACAATCGCGAGACCGGGGCCACCAGCATTAAGTCGACCGCCAGCGCCGAGGAACAATCCAGTTCCCAGTGCCCCACCAAGGGCGATCATTTGGATATGACGGGTTCGCAGCTCTTGTCGATACCCCGCAGTTTCCAGTTCATTAATCTGCATAAACTCTAAGCCTACAGACAGCTCTGTCTAGAACTGAAAAAATCATGAATAATATTATGTTTTCTCGACCGGGATAAAGCTCGATCACCGGTTGCACTAGACAAGAAAATGTTTTGGAAATGCCAAAAGGGACGTCGGTTCACAGCCAAACGTCCCAGTGGCATCAGTGCTAAACTTTGAGCAACTAAGCCTTGACGATAGTCGCGCTTACCTTGGCTAGCACCTCAATTTCGAGCTGTTGGTCAGTAACCACCTCAAAGCTGGTGGCGAGTACTTCCCCAGCGATTAGGTCTTGGTGGCGCCTCGCCCACTCCACCTTGTCTGTTGGCACACTCAAGGTAACTGAGATCCGGTCGGATACCTCCAGCCCTTTGGATTTCCGCCCATCTTGTAGTCCGCGGATTACATCGGCGGCCCACCCTTCAGCTTCCAGTTCCTTGGTAACAGTCATATCCAATACCACCAAACCATCGGTACAGGTGATCTGCGCTGTGGACTCGGGATCGGCGGCTACCAGCCGCTCGGTGAATTCTCCATCGAGCAGTTGCACACCATCAGCATCGATGGTGCCGTCAGCACAAACAGTATAATTGCCAGCTTTAACTGCTTTGATGGCGCGCTGCACATCGCCACCTAGGCGTGGACCAGCAACCTTAGCGTTGACCACCACCTCAAACCGGCCTACAGAATCAACATCATCGGTCAAGACAACTTCCTTGACATTGACCTCATCACGGATGATTCCGGTGAATGGTACTAACCGCTCGGAGTCTGGTAGGGCCACGGTTAACTTCGGTAGTGGTAGCCGGTTGCGCAGTTTATGCGCCTTGCGTACCGAGGATGCTGCTGAACACACACCTGCAGTCTCATCCATAGCAGTGACCAGCTCTGGATCGGCGGGGAAGTCTTCTGCCTTTGGGAAGTCCGCAAGATGTACCGAGCGTTCCCCAGTCAGCCCACGCCAGATTACCTCCGAGATCATGGGTAAAAGCGGAGCACTGACTCGTGTAAGGGTCTCTAGCACAGTGTAAAGCGTGTTGAAAGCCTCGGGATGTTGCTGATCGCCAACCCAGAAGCGTTCTCGGGAACGGCGCACATACCAGTTGGTCAGTGAATCGCAGAACCAACGCACCTCATCACAAGCTCGTGCAATGTCGGTGTTATCGAGAGCATCGGTAACCGCTGCCACTAAATCGTGCAGCTTCGCTAGGATATAACGATCCAATACATCGGTAGAATCTACCGACCACTGTGCTGGTTTCGAACTATACAACTGCAGGAAGCTATAGGCATTCCACATTGGTAGCAGAGCGTGGCGTACCCCTTCTCGGATGCCCTTTTCGGTAACAATCAGATTGCCACCACGCAGGATCGGTGATGACATAAGGAACCACCGCATAGCATCCGAACCATCACGATCGAAGACTTCGGTGACATTTGGATAGTTACCCTTTGACTTACTCATCTTCAGTCCGTCATCACCAAGCACAATGCCATGAGCGACAACTTTTTTGAAGGCGGGACGATCAAACAAGGCGGTTGCCAATACATGCAGAGTGTAGAACCAGCCACGTGACTGCCCAGAGTACTCCACGATGAAATCTGCTGGGGAATGGGTATCGAACCACTCCTTATTTTCAAATGGGTAGTGTTTCTGAGCAAAAGGCATGGAACCAGACTCAAACCAACAGTCAAGCACCTCAGGGACTCGACGCATCATGGCTTTGCCAGTTGGATCATCTGGATTAGGCCGAACCAACTCGTCGATAAATGGGCGGTGCAAAGAAGTTGGGCGTACCCCGAAGTCCCGTTCCAACTCATCAAGGGAACCATAAACATCCATGCGTGGATAGTTCTCATCATCAGAAACCCACACTGGAATAGGTGAACCCCAATACCGGTTACGAGAGATATTCCAATCCCTAGCGCCTTCCAACCATTTGCCGAATTGACCGTCTCGGATATGAGCTGGCATCCACTCGATTTCCTTGTGATTGAGCTCAACCATGCGGTCACGGAACTTGGTCACCGCTACAAACCATGATGGCAATGCCATGTAGATCAACGGCTGGCCAGAGCGCCATGAATGTGGATAGGAGTGTTCAATGGTCTGATGCCGTACTACCCGACCAGCAACCTTCAAATCTCGGATGATGTCCTTATTAGCATCGAAGACCAACAAGCCCTCATAAGGCGGAACTAACGAGGTGAATTTGCCATCCATGTCCACTGGGATCACCATTTCGATCCCCGCGGCCAAACAGGAATTCATATCATCCTCACCAAAAGCTGGTGCTTGGTGGACAATACCAGTACCGTCCTCAGTGGTGACATAATCAGCAGCAATGACCTGGAAAGCATTCGGGGAATCTGCGAAGAAATCGAAGACAGGCTGGTAGATAAGACCGACCAGCGCTGCCCCGCTGACGGTATCGATCACCTCGTAATCACCAAGTTCTTTGGCAAAGCCAGCCACCAAAGCTTCAGCAAGGATAAAACGCTGGCCCGCAAAACCTGCGGCAGCGTTTTCACCAGCACGCACATGCACATAGTTGACCTGAGGATTGACCGCTAGTGCCAAGTTTGACGGTAAGGTCCACGGCGTAGTCGTCCAGGCAAGAGCATTCGCCCCAATAAACTTCTCATCTGCTGAGCTGCCAGCCTTGACCCCCGTGATGGGGAATGTAACAGTCAGTGCTGGGTCTTGACGCATCTTATAAGAATCATCCAGCCGAGTTTCTTGGTTCGACAGCGGGGTGTGCTCTGCCCAAGAATAAGGCAGCACCCTAAAACCTTGATAGATTAGGCCCTTGTCATACAGGGTCTTAAAGGCCCACATGACCGACTCCATGAAGTCAAGGTCCATAGTCTTGTAGCCATTGTCGAAATCCACCCAACGTGCCTGACGGGTAACGTATTCTTTCCACTCTTCGGTGTATTGCAGCACCGATTTAGCACAGTAGTCATTGAACTTTTCCAAGCCCATTGACTCGATCTGTCCTTTATCAGTAATACCCAGTTGTTTCTCGGCTTCTAATTCCGCGGGTAGACCGTGGCAGTCCCAACCGAAGACCCTGCCAACATTATTGCCACGCATAGTGCGATAACGCGGGATGATGTCTTTGACGTATCCGGTGAGCAAGTGACCGTAGTGTGGCAAACCATTCGCAAAGGGCGGGCCATCATAAAAGACGAATTCCTCATCGTCTTTGCGGTTTTCTAATGAAGCTTGGAATGTTTCATCCGCGCGCCAGTAATCGAGAACCTGTTTTTCCATCTCAGGGAATTTGTCGGAACCACCAGTCATATCGACTCGTGGATACACCGTTCCGATCTTGGTCATAATCTAATCTCCTCCATTTAACCAACTGATGCTGCTAAACACCGCACATGCAGGGACGCTTGCACGCGGTACCACCCTGCTTGGGCGCAAGACGAATCCTGTACCCCACTTCATTGGTAAAAGGAGATGTCGGTCTTACCCGTCCGGTTCTAATAAGGTTTCCCCGTTCTTCCGGATAGCTCCCCGGTGATAGCCGGATCATAGCCGTATAAGAAAATTGACGCACTCAGGCGACACAGAAAACAATACAACGAGCTCAGCAAACCCACAAGCCATATGGTTTGGGCTGCTGGATCACCCATATTTAAGCCACAAATACCGCCGCCACCTGCAGTTACAGACAAGTGGCGGCGGTAGATAAGAAAGCTTAGTGAAATTTAAGCATTGATATCGGTTGAGCCCGGCTGTGCCGAACCACGTGACTCCAATTCTTCCAGCGAGCTTTGCAGCAGGGTCTTGAGCCGAGTGCGGTACTCCCGTTCGAAGGTCCGCAGCTCTGCGATCCGAGTTTCCAAGGCACTTTGCTGTTGCTTGACGGTTGCCATGATTTCGGTGTGCTTACGCTCAGCATCTGCCTGCAGGGCATTTGCTTTGTCTTCGGCGGCCTTAATCTGAGCTTCGGCCCGAGAGTGGGCGTCGGTAAGAGTCTGGTTGGACTTGGCTTCTGCCTCAGTAACCAACCGGTCGGCGGTGGCTTGAGCTTCAGAAATCTGACGCTCCGAACGAATACGGGCATCTTCTAGGGTGGCGCGTGCGGTCGCTTCTGCAGAGGAAATCTGCTTTTCAGCGGCGGTGCGAGCATCGTCGAGCATCGAGCGAGATTCGGCCTGAGCTTCGCTGGTCATGCGGTCTGCCATTTCTTGAGCCAGACCCAAAACCTTTGCAGCCTGCATGTGAGTGTCGGCAGATGCGATGTCGGAAGATGGGAAGGAAGAAGTAATAGGCGAAACCTCGGGAGTCGCAGCCCGCGCGGCTTCAGCCTCAGCCCGCGCTTCACGGGCATCGTTTTCAGCCCGATCGGCACGAGACTGCGCGGCTGCCAGTTTAGCCTCATACTCATTCTTGAGTTTGGCCTCAACTTCGGCACGGATCGCAGATTCGCTCACTGATGGTGCGGAGCTAACGGAGCTTGGCATCACTCCACTGCGGGCCTCTTCTAATTCTGCTTCTAAAATTTCGACTTGCTGACGGAGTTCGTCGTTCTTATCTTGAATCTCGGCGAGAGTATCCTCAACCAGGTCCAAGAACTGATCGACCTCATCCTCGTTGTAGCCGCGCTTGCCGATCGGCGGCTTGCTAAATGCGACGTTGTGCACATCGGCTGGAGTCAGCGCCATTGAGCCATTCCCTTCGAGATTTAAGACTTACTACGGTCTCGGATTGGCACCGTAGTTATAACTTCTTTATAACCTTAACGCACAACTAAGTCTAGATGTTAAGTTGATACTTTAAGTCTTAGGGTTCATTCTAAGACTTTCATCTAAGAAAGTGCAGGTTGATTGTCATTTTTTTCAATTTGAGAAATTTTCAATTTCCGCACCAAAAAGAGTGGCTTTCCGTTACATTTTTCCGAATTTGAACACAATCGGTGTCGTCGAAGCATTCTCTCAGGTTTTGTTAGCGGTTCTGAGAACATCGTGAGGATTCACGGGTTCCCACCCCTGATAGTACCGCCCTCTGGACCCAAGATGTTCCAGACTCACACTTCTAAATCGGTTAAGAACTCTCACCTGCGGTCGCAGTCAAGCTACTGTGGTCCAGCACTCAATCCAGTTTGGCCAAATTGGGCATCAAAACAGAGGATTTCACCCTAAAGTGTGCAGGTATCGATTATGCCTTGCTGAGATTTGGGTCAACGAGTCCTTTTTTCGTGGATATCTCCGCTTAAAGCCAACAGCGTTACAATTACCCCCGTTTTACCCTATGCCCCTCAATAGTATGCCCATCCCTAGAACTGCTATCTGTTGATTGTGTTATCCCCTCTTCAACCAACACTTCAAAAGAGCTTAACTAGAGGGAGAGATTTGGCGGATAATAATGCGAGCCTCTTCTAGCTCTGCCTCTAAAACTTCGACTCGCTGATAGAGTTCATCGTTCTTATTTTGAATCTCGGCGAGAGTATCCTCAACCAAGTTCAAGAACTGATCGACCTCATCCTTGTTGTAGCCACGCTTGCCAATCGGCGACTTGCCAAATGCGACGTTGTGCACATCGGCTGGAGTCAGCGTCATTAAGCCATTCCCTTCGAGATTTAAGACTTTCATCTAAGAAAGTGCAGGTTATTGTCATTTTTTCAATTTCCGCACCAAAAAGAGTGGCTTTCCGTTACATTTTTCCGAATTTGAACACAATCGGTGTCGTCGAAGCATTCTCCCAAGTTCTGTTAGCGGTTCTGAGAACATCGTGAGGATTCACAGGTTCCCACCCCTGATAGTACCGCCCTCTGGACCCAAGATGCTCCAGACTCACACTTCCAAATCGGTTAAGAACTCTCACCTGCGGTCACAGTCAAGCTACTGTGGTCCAACACTCAATCCAGTTTGGCCAAATTGGACATCAAAACAAAGGATTTCACCCTAAAAGGTAAAGACTCGACCGATAATAATCTGCGCAATCATCAAAATGAAGAACAACACCAATACTGACAGGTCAATAGCAACATTATTCATACGCAATGGCGGGATAATTCTACGCAGCAGCTTTACTGGTGGATCGGTGAGTACAAATAATAGCTCTGCAAATCTAGTAAACCAGCTCGGCGCTCGGAAGTTTCTGGAAAAGGAAACGATCATCTCCACGAGGATACGACCAATCAGTACTAGGATATAAACATCAATGATCCAATACAGCACAAATCCTATTGTGGACACAGTTTTTATTTCACCTCTCGTTGGGGTTGTTTTAATTTCTAACACTGGTTAGATCAAGAATAAATGCACCAAGGTCAAGGTGTCACTTCGGCTGTCTACCGTAATTACGTAGTTGCCCACTATCAGACACACCAAAGGCCCTGCAGCACAATTAGCTTGATCTATTAAAAAGCTAACGTTGCAGAGCCTGAGTTTGTTTCCAACGAGGATCCTACTTGCAATTGCTGCCCCAATATAGCAGAGCTAAATCATTGGGTTTGGCAACTGACGGAGCATTTAATCGAGGTTGGCAGCCCGACGCAGGTCGTGTTTGTTTACGGTGCTGTCTTCGGGAGTGATGGCAAAAACCTTGCCTTCCAGCTTGTCCATCTTGCCACGCAGGGCGTAGCACAGACCAGCGGCGAAGTCGATGATCCGCTTTGCTTCATCCGAAGGCAGGGCGGTCATGTCGAAGATTACGGCATCACCGTCACGGAACGGAGCGCCGATCTTGACTGCGTCGTTGTAGTTATAGATTTTCACTGCGGTGACAGTGGTGGCATAGGTGCCGGGAGCCTCTTCTGGGTAATCTGCGTACACTGGCTCGTAGTTACGCTGTGGGGCATAGGCCACAGAACCTTCGTAGCGAGGTGCTTCAGAGTAGTACGGATCATCGTGCTCGATCTCGTACGGGCCGAGGCCGAAGAATTGTTTGGTCTTGTTCATGATGGACATAGTCATTGGGTCCCTTTCCCCCTACAAGTAGGATTCGCATAGATGGATTCGTTGGAATGCTTTTAAGGTACTGTGCTTGAAGTGAAGATTGTGGTTAAAACACGCGAAACTTTTCAATTTTTGTTGCTGTTTTGTTATTGAAGCCAGATTATCCCAGCTTGGCGGCCAGTTTCTCCATCCCGACGGTAGGAAAAAAAGTTCGTGTCGCCGATTGTGCACCGCGGGTCGGAGTCAATAGTCAAGACCCCAAGACCGAGTAATTGCCGTGTTAAACCTGCTCGTAAATCAAGCCCTACAGTACCGGTTAAGGTCTGGCACATCGTGCCCGGTAAATGCTTTTCGACGTCCTCTGCCATCGCTGGTGGCACCTCATAGCGATCCCCTGAGGCTGCTGGCCCAAACAAGGCATGAATTCGCCTAGGGGTCGCACCCAAGTGAACCATTTCCGCCACGGTCTTTTTCACAATGCCATTACGTGCGCCCAGTCGCCCCGCGTGCACCGCAGCAATGACCCCAGCGTGATGGTCGGACAGGAGCACTGGCACACAATCAGCCACCAATACGCACAGTGCCATGTTGGATTCCGTGGTGACAATAGCATCAGTTGCAGGCACCACCGTGCCAGCAGCTGTCTTGTCTACCACAGTGACAGTATTGGAATGAATCTGTTCCATCCACACCAATTGTGACTCGGCTAACCCGAGCACCTCAGCAAGCCGCCGTCGATTAGCGGCAACAGCGGCTGGATCGTCCTTCACGTGGTAACCCAAATTGAAGGATCGATACTTCCCCTTCGAAAACCCGCCGTCTCGGCTGGTAAAAACCTTCCGTACCGGTCGCCCGGAAACGTTCATTTATGCCAATCCCCTGCTCATTAATTAGCGCAGGAAATCCGGCACGTCGAGATCATCACTGGAACGAGCCGCCTCCCGCTCCCGTTCCCGTTCGCGTTCCCGATCTCGGCCGGTGAATAGTCCACTAGTACGCTCCTCCCGGTAGGATGGCTGGTACTCAGTCGGACGTCGATGGCGAGCATCATAGTCCTCTACTGGGGTTTCCCGACCGAACAATGAAGTGGTGGTTGGTGCTGGTGCCACTTCCTCCACAACAGGGGTTGGCGTCAGTTTTGGCTGTGCTGGCTCGGCTGGCTTGGATGGCGCATCATTGTTAGCTCGGCCTTCAAAACCGGTAGCAATAACGGTAACACGTACCTCATCACCAAGGTTGTCATCAAAGATGGTGCCGAAAATCAGGTTGACATTATCATCGGCTTGTTCTTGGACCATGGTGGCGGCGTCATTGACTTCCTGTAGTCCCAAATCTGAACCACCAGCGATCGACAGCAACACGCCCTTGGCGCCTTCCATCGTCGATTCCAGCAGTGGAGAGTTGATAGCTTCTAAGGCAGCCTCCATGACGCGATTATCGCCCCGAGCCGAGCCGACACCCATAAGCGCGGAACCAGCATCCGACATTACAGAACGGACGTCGGCAAAGTCGACGTTAATCAAACCTGGAATGGTGATCAGATCAGTGATGCCTTGCACACCATTGTGCAGAACTTGGTCGGCGGCTCGGAAAGCTTCCATCATGGTTAAGTTGGAAGAATCCAACTGCAGCAGCCGGTCATTTGGAATCACGATGAGGGTGTCGCAAACCTCACGTAAAGCGTCAATGCCATCGAGAGCTTGGCGAGTTCGCTTTTGCCCCTCGAACTTAAAAGGCCGAGTGACCACACCAACGGTTAGCGCACCCATCTTCTTGGCAATGGAAGCCACCACTGGAGCTGCACCAGTACCAGTGCCGCCACCTTCACCAGCGGTAACGAAAACCATGTCAGCGCCTTTGAGGGTTTCCTCGATTTCGCTCTTGTGATCTTCCGCAGACTGCCTGCCCACCTCTGGGTTGGCGCCTGCGCCAAGCCCGCGGGTTGCCTCGCGTCCGATGTCGAGTTTCACGTCGGCATCAGAGAACATCAGTGCCTGCGAATCGGTGTTGACTGCAATGAATTCAACACCCTTGAGTCCCTCTTCGATCATTCGGTTCACGGCGTTGACGCCGCCGCCGCCGACGCCTACGACCTTAATAACGGCGAGGTAGTTATCTGGGGAAGTCATAAAAGAGACTCGCCTTTCCGTTGTGTGGAGATTGTCACTTACTTTTGCTGCCTTTTAGGGCTTGGCCATCAATACAATTCTTGTGGCTTTTCGCCATTCCATCTTTACGGAAATTCCCTAGTGATGCTTGTACATTTGGGCGGCGTGTCGGCACCTTCAACCCGAGGTTTAGACTTTTGACGTGCAGTTTTCCACTTTATGCCACTGCGGTCAAGAGCTTTTCACAGGTAACTAATTGCAGCACAGAAAACCCCACATATAACTAAAATACAATGGGTTATAGGTGATCCTTTTCGCAGGGGTATGGCTACTACCCCCCAATTTTCACGAAGACCTACCTTACAGCGATTACAGGCGCGCCTGAAATGTCCAGCTCTTGCTCGGCTCGACTCAATGCAACACCAAATGCCACCGCTTTATCATGATTATTTTCTGATGCTCCCCAAAAAATCACACGCCCATCGTGCAAAAGGATTTCCACGCTATCAGAACCCGCCAACCGCACCTCAGCGATTTCGCTTTGGTTTTCGTCACCAATGGCCTCCAGAACAGAAATAACTGACTTGAAAAATTCCTGATCGTCTTCCGTGGTATTGGTCACAGCTACCGCACCCTCAGGATGCGGTTCAATGACAAATGTCACGCCATTGGTGTCAACCAGATGATCCCCATCAGAGCGCGGGGCATACAGCACTGCTTGGTGTTCTACGATGTGGACATTAATCGTGCTTGGGAATTGTTTGGATACTTTGGTCTCTGCCACCCACGGCAGCGCTGCCACTTTGGTGGCGATTTGATTGGTATTGACCCGCAGAAAGTTCTGGCCCGTGACCTCACCGACTGCGCCTTCTAATTCCTCAACCGTGGTGTGCTGTTGTCCTTCATAGTTGACCTGTTTCACCGTGAAAATGGGATACAGCCATGCAACAGCAGCAATGACCACGACAAGAAATACAATAGCTACAGCTGTGAGTACCCGCGCCTTACGACTCATTTTTCAGTTTCGTCCCTCAGTTTGGCTAGGATCTCGTCGGCCAACATGGTCACTGAACCAGCTCCCATTGTCATCACCAAATCACCAGGAGCAGCTAATTCAGCTACCGTCGCAGGGACTGCAGTGAAATTAGGTTCGAACACCACTGGGGTGGACATTTTTTCGGTAATGATCTGAGAATCCACCCCTTCGACCGGGGTCTCCCGAGCGCCGAAAATATCAAGCACTACCACGGCATCAGCCAAAGACAACGCTTGGGCAAACTCTTGAGCAAATTCGATGGTACGTGAATACAAATGTGGTTGAAATGCAACAATGACTCGACCATAACCACGCGCTTCCACTTGCTCGCGAGCAGCCTGTAAAACCGCGGCAACTTCGGTGGGATGATGAGCATAATCATCGTAGACTTCGACCTTTTCATAAGGGCCGCTATCTACCACCCCTTTGAATTCAAAACGGCGGCGCACACCAGAAAATTCCGACACGCCAGCAGCCAGTTTTCCAAGATCGCCACCGGCAACCACACCAGCAGTAATAGCAGCAGCCGCATTCAACGCCATATGAATGCCTGGAATCTGCAACCCCAAGGTAGCGGTTTCTTCTTTGCCTGTACCCTGACCAACCACCAATCGCACTTGAGTGTGTTTGTCAGCGACCGCGATTTCAGCGATCATGGTGTACGCCAAATCTGGGTGGGCGGTACATGCCTTGACAGTGCCATATCCCAGCACTTGATGCCGATCCTTGACTTTTTCTCCCAAAGCAGCGGCGTGAGGATCGTCAAGGCACACAATCAATTTTCCATCCTCCCCCAATCGATCGGCGAAGTCTTCGAAAACCTGAAAATATGCCTCTGGGGTGTGGAAGAAATCCAAATGATCGGGTTCGATATTAGTAATCACCGCAATATCAGGGCTATACCGCAACAAGGAAGCATCGGATTCATCTGCCTCGGCAATAAAACAGGAACCTGTTCCTTGGTGTGCATTGGTTCCTGCCTTGTTCAGTTGCCCACCAATGGCGAAACTGGGATCCATCCCAGCAGCTTGCATGGCTACCACCGCCATTGAGGTGGTGGAGGTTTTGCCATGAGTGCCAGCAATCAACACTTGGGTGCTGCCAGTCATGAGTTCTCCCAGCAAATCTGAACGTCGAATGACCGGAATATTATGTTCCTTCGCGGCCAGTAGTTCGGGGTTATCGGCTGGGATAGCTGCGAAAGAGGTAACTACAACAGTAGGTAGCTGACCCGAGATACTTAAATTCTCTGCGGCGTGTCCCACCGCAATAGTAGCGCCCATGGCCCGTAGCGCTAGAACTGGACGCGAATCTTTGACGTCGGAACCGGAGACTATCGCTCCCCGATTAAGCAGAATGCGCGCCACTCCCGACATGCCAGCTCCACCGATGCCGACCAAATGAACTCGGGAAAGATTGATGGGAGACTCGCTCATGATGTAGTTAGATCCTTATTGTGTTTTGTTCGCAGTATTTTCAATGATGTCAGCGATATTCTCGGCGGCGTTTCCAGCGTTGGAATGCAAAGCAGCTTCCTTCATTGACGCCAACTTGTCGTCGTCGGAAAGCAAGCTGGAAACAGTATGGCTCAACCGCGCCTCAATTTCGGCATTCGGAATCAAGATTGCAGCGCCCTGTTTAACTACTGGCTCAGCATTGAGTCCTTGTTCGCCGTTGCCGTGCGGCAGGGGCACATAAATAGCTGGTAGACCAGCGGCGGTAACCTCGGCAACAGTCATCGCACCAGACCGACACACGATCAAATCAGCAACAGCATAGGCAGCAGCCATATCTTCGATATAGGGAACCGCAATGTGATGCTCCCGCTGCGGCGGTGGTTCGTTTTTGGCGCCATAAGCATGCAAAATCTGAAAACCGGCTGCACAAAATTCCGATGCAGAAACCTCCAAGGCAGCATTCAGCGCTGCTGCACCTTGGGAGCCACCGGTGACAAATAAAGTTTTACGATCTGGATCCAACCCCCATAGTTTTAACCCACGCTCGCGAGCTTCAGGGCTACGGGCATCCTTACTTATCGACGCTCGAATAGGGATCCCCACCACGTCACCAGTCATGCCAGAATTCTGCACTGCATTTAGCCCTAACCCACCGAGCCGGACCCCCAACTTATTGGCCATCCCAGCGCGAGCATTCGCCTCATGAACAATAAAGGGGATACCAGCCAAGCGTGCAGCAATATAGCTAGGCGCGGCGACATAGCCACCAAACCCAATGAGGACATCGGTTTGGTGCGCCTTGAGGATTCGCCACGCCTGAATAATAGTTTTCGCAAGTCGAAACGGAAGTTTAAGCAAATCCACGCTTGGCTTCCGTGGAACCGGCACCGGATTGATGAGCTTGAGATCAAAGCCGCGAGCTGGCACCAATGTGGTCTCTAGCCCCTTTGAAGTACCCAGTGCGACCACATTGTGCCCACGCTCCTTCAAAACACTCGCTATTGCCAGTGCTGGCTCGATATGCCCAGCGGTCCCACCGCCAGCAACAACCACATTCACATTAGACTTTGCCATGGTGATATTCTCCCCGATTCTTCATCCAAGCGCACATTTAGTGACGATTCGCCCCATAGACCCTGAACTATGATTATTGTCACTCAGTACCGACGGTTTCGACGTTCTGGCAAGGGGCGGCGAACCGCCTCACCACGTGGCCGCGACCGCCCTGAAGGACGAGGATGTTGCTGCCGCCGTGGTGCCATTGCTTCCAGACCATGCAGCGACGGCTCGGGAAGGAAAAAGTAGGATTCGATGACTGGTCGACCTGCATTGGCCATAGCCGAGATGGTTTCAGGTTCATGCCTAGCACAGCTAGCCAACAAGCCTAATGCTCCCAAGGTAATCACTGCGGAGGTACCGCCAGAAGAAATTAATGGCAGCTGGATGCCGGTCACTGGCAGTAGTCCCACCACATATCCCATGTTCACAAAGGCCTGAGCCACAATGCCCGCGGTCAAGGTGGCTGCCATCAAAGATAGGAATTGGTGAGAGCTACGCATGGCAATCCGAAAACCAATAAATCCCAGCCACCCAAACAAACCAATGACTATGCAGCCGCCAAGCCACCCTAATTCCTCACCAACAATGGCAAAAATAAAGTCGTTTTTTGCCTCTGGAAGATAGAACCACTTTGCCCGAGACTGACCAATACCCACTCCGCTGAGACCACCGTCGGCAAGCGAGAGAAAACCTTGATAGGACTGGAAGGCATCAGTTTTAGTGTGGGAAAAATCACCGAACAGCGCATCAAAGTAAACGGTGATTCGTTTGCTTCGGAATCCACCCAGCATGAGTAATGCTGCCAGTGCACCAAACACCAATACGCCTAGGGTGACAATGAACCGCAGATCTATCCCTGCGAAGAACAGCAAGGCCACAATCACCAATAGGAAGGTCATGGCCATGCCAATATCGCGTTCTAGGAGGATAAGCACCAACATAAAGGCAGCTACCACGGTGAACTTGATATAAGGATGGCGCAGCCACGATTGCCCACGAGCAGCTGTTAACCGATCGAAATTGGGCTTATGTCCAGCCAAAATATGTGATCCCCATACAGCGATAGCTACCCTGGCAATTTCTGAAGGCTGCAATTGTAATGGCCCCACCGAAATCCACGACTGAGAGCCTTTGGATTCTAGACCAGTACCAATACCTGGAATCAACACCGCTATGAGCAGTATGATGGCGACGAACAACAGTAGTGTAGAAAGTCTACGCACACTAGCCACTGGTAGTTTCATCGCCAACCACATAACTATAAACCCAATAAACACCAGCATTCCTTGTCGTAATGCTGCTGACCATGCAGTGGTCTGTAAGGCGGCGGAATAGGTCATAGAAGCTGACATCACCATGGCAATGCCAATGAAACATAAAATGACCACTACCACCATGATGTTGAAATAGTCGAAGTAAGGGCGGCGGAATAGGTCGTCACGCTGCTGGCGCAGCATATCCCATAAACTACCCCGTCGATACGCTTTTTGTGGTGGAGCGGTCATATCATCCTCAATTATCACTAAGCCGAGATTGGCCTAGCAAGTGAACAATGCTATCGGCAAACATATCACCCCGCTGGGCCATTCCGGTGTACATATCTAACGACGCGGCCGCAGGAGCCAAAATAATCACATCGCCTGGTTCCGACTGACGCACCGCGAAAGCACACACCTCCGCCATCGCTTGAGCTGGATCGCTAGCATCAGAGACCATAACTAATGCCTCAACTTCAGCTTCAGATAAGGCACCCGCAATCACGTACCGGTCCTCCCCTAGCAATGCAACCGCTTTCAACCGATCACGATGGGTGCGCACCAGTGGGAGGATATCCGCACCTTTAAGCTGACCTCCCGCGATCCAAATCACGCTGTCATGGCCCGCCAATGCCGTATCGGCAGCATGAGGGTTAGTTGCCTTGGAATTATCAATAGCAATGACGCCTCCCACCGAAGCAACTACCTGTCCACGATGCCCCGCCACACGGAATGTGCGTAATGCTTCGGCAATCGCTGCCGGTTCAACCCCAATCGCCCGCGCGGCGGCAGCTGCTGCCAAGGCGTCATACACCCCCGCAGGACCAGCAGGTTCAATGCCAGCTATCGGAGCCAGTTCCAGATTGGTGGCAAACGCACTATCAATAATCATGCCGTTTTTGATCCCCAGCTGTCCGGTTTCTGGCTCGTGCAACCCAAAACCATAAACACCTGGCACTTCTTCTGCTAGCTCGTGCACCAAAGGATCATCGAGTCCCGCGATTGCAATCGGAGCCTGCAACACTTTGGCTTTAGCGGCAGCATATTCAGCCATCGAACCATGCCAATCGATATGGTCTTCAGCAAGGTTAAGCAGCACACCCACGTTAGGCCGCAATTCTTTTGACCAATGCAATTGGAAACTGGATAACTCTGCAACAAAAACATCAATGCGCTCGGTCCCTGACAAGGCATCAGCGACAGCAGTACCAATATTGCCTACCGCTTCGACTTTCATGCCAGCCTCGGAAATCATTGCGGCCAGCATGGCAGTGGCGGTGGTTTTACCATTAGTGCCAGTGATTGCCAACCACGTGCGCTTGGGCCCAAAAATGCCCGCCTGATCGAGCCTAAAGCACAGTTCCACATCCCCTAAGACCTCAACACCAGCAGCTTGGGCAGCCACCAGCAGTTCAGCTTGAGGTGGCCATCCGGGGGAGGTGATCACACAGCTGACATTTTCAAGATGCCCAATCGCCGCCTCAATGCTGAGCGCTTTAATCTCAAATTCTTCAGCCAGCTTTTCGCGTGCCTTGGAATTGCCATCCACAATGATGGCTTCCACATTGAGTTTGGCTAGCAATGTCACAATGCTGCGGCCAGATACACCAGCACCAGCAACCAATACTGGCCCATGCAAAATCTCAGGAAGCTTCATTTTGATTAAATCCCTCCGAGGGTAAGCCATTCGCCATAGAAAAGCGCCGCACCGAATAAGGCCGCCACGGAGGCCATCAACCAGAACCGAACCACCACTGTGGTTTCTGCCCAACCGCCATTTTCAAAGTGGTGGTGGAATGGCGCCATTCGGAAGATGCGCACCTTGCGAGTACGGTAACCGATTACCTGAATCACCACCGAAGCAGCTTCGATGACAAACAGTGCGCCGACAATAATCATCAATAATTCGGTGCGTGAGGCAACTGATAGCCCAGCTACTAAACCACCCAGCGCCAGCGAACCGGTATCCCCCATGAAAATCTTGGCAGGTGCAGCATTCCACCATAAAAATCCCAACACCGAACCGAGACCAGCAGCCGATAGAATCGCCAAATCCAGTGGGTCTCGCACGTCATAGCAACCCGGCGCGGCATTATCAGCACAGGAGTTACGGAACTGCCAGAACGTCATGGCGGAATAGGCTCCCATCACCATCCCGGTGGTTCCAGCTGCCAATCCATCGAGACCGTCAGTGAGGTTAACTGCGTTACTCCATGCCGAGATCAGGATGTACATGAAGAGTAGGAAAATGATGGTGCCAATCACACCGCCTCCAACCGCAATGTCAACCGTGTCTAGATCACGCAGGAAGCTTAGGTGTGTTGATCCTGGGGTTAGGCCATCTTCATTGGGGAATAATAGGATCAGCCCGCCGAAGGCGAGGGAGATCACCAATTGGCCAATGAGTTTGGCTTTTTTATTGAGTCCAAGATTGCGACCGAGATAAAGCTTGATGAAGTCGTCGGCGAAGCCGAGTCCGCCAAGGGATAGGGTTAATCCCAGCACCAATAATCCAGAGGCCGTAAATCCGCCCATATCGGTGATTTCACCGTAGGTGGAGGTTGCAATGTAGGCGATGGTCATGCCCATGAGGATGGCGATGCCGCCCATGGTGGGGGTGCCGCGTTTCCGCATGTGCGATTTCGGGCCTTCTTCACGGATCTCTTGGCCGAGCCCAATTGCGCTGAATTTTCGAATCAGCAGCGGGGTGGTGAAGATGGACACCAGCAGACCAATGGCCCCGGCCAAAATCATCTGGGTCATTGCTTATTTCTCCTGCTTTCCATAATTGTCCAAAACTTGTTCGGCAACTTTCCACAATTGATAGGCATTGGAGGCTTTAACCAATACCACGTCATAAGGTGAGATAATTTCTGTGACGGTGCGAGCTGCCGCAGAATTATCGACCTCGATCATGGTAGTTATACCCCGTTCAGTCCCCAAACTTGCCATAGCCTGGCTATCTGGCCCCTCCCCCACGACCACTAACACGTCAATGTCGCTACTTGCTATCACGTCAATTAGTTCAGTGTGTGCAGTGCGTGACTCATCACCTAATTCAGCCATGGGGCCTAGCACTGCAATGGCTTTGGCACCTGCTGGCTGCTGGTGTTTCGTGGCGGCAAGGGCGGCGATGCCTGCCCGCATGGATTCGGGATTCGCATTGTAGGCATCATCAATGACTACTACTTGGTCGCCACGGGTGTGTACTTCCATGCGGTGGGCAGAAACAGACTTATGAGCGCTAAGACTTTTGATGATGCTGTCGAAATCTAGTCCGGCAGCAAGCGCAGCTGCCACCGCTGCCAGTGAATTCGATACCTGGTGCTCGCCGTGAATGTTCAACTGGACTCGTTTGTGATGGTTGGTACCAGATCGATCGGTGGCATGCAGGTCGAAAGCTGGGCGGGAGGTGCCATCAAGGGTAATGTTTTCTGCCCATATGCGTGCTGGGCGGGTGGTTGAGAAATCCCATACCTCGGCGTTGGTTCGATCGGCCATTGCCGCCACGTATTCATCGTCGGCGTTGAGCACTGCGATGCCGTCGGCAGGTAATGCTTCGACCAACTCGCCTTTGGCGGTGGCAATGTTCAATCGAGAGCCGAATTCTCCCAGATGAGCGGAACCAGTATTAAGCACCACTCCTATCTTAGGGGGAGCAACCTGTGCCAATTGTGCAATGTGACCAATGCCCCGTGCGGAAAGCTCTGCTACCAAGAACTTGGTGTTGGTGGTGCACTGTAGTGCGGTATAGGGGTGCCCGATTTCATTATTAAAAGAGCCAGGTGGGGCAACAGTTTCCCCTGCTGGGCGCAGTAAACTAGCAATGATGTCTTTGGTGGAGGTCTTCCCTGCTGATCCGGTTACCCCAATTACGACTAAACCATCATCGTGGGCTACCAGCTCATCAACTACATGCCGAGCGAGTCGTCCAAGACCAGTTAAAACCGCAGCAACCGAACCGTCAGCGTCGTTTTGGGTCAGATAAGAATTGTGGTGGCTAGCACTCGGCTCTGGCTTAGGTAGAACTATGGCTGGCACTCCGACTGGTCGAGCTGCCAGTATGCCGACTGCGCCGTTGGCAAGGACATCAGCAGCAAAATCGTGCCCGTCAACTCGCGCGCCAGCAATGGCAATGAACAGATCACCAGCACCGATTTTTCGGGAGTCAAATTCCACTCCCCCTGTAACTTGCTCCGCACCGGTGGCATCAGTGAGTTCGCCGCCGGTGGCATCGGCGATGGCAGCGAGTGTCATGGGAATCATTTATTTTCTCCTTTTGCCCCAAAGCGGGTCGTCAGTGCGGCATGTAGTTCTTCTCGGTCGTCGAAGTGATGATTCACCCCATTGACCAATTGTCCGATTTCGTGCCCTTTACCGGCAATGACGATACCGTCGCCAGGTTGTGCCCAAGCAACCGCAGCCGCAATGGCGTCACGGCGATCTCCGATCTCGTTCACCACTACGTTTCTGCCAGTGTGACCAAGGTACTCAGTAACACCGGCAAGAATCTCTTGGCGGATCACCGCAGGGTCTTCCGATCGCGGGTTGTCGTCAGTGATAATCACCAAGTCGGCCCGCCTAGCAGCTTCGGTCCCCATTTTGGGTCGTTTTGACTTATCCCGATCGCCGCCAGCACCAATAACTACCCCGACTCGGCCGGGTACTTGGGCCCGAACCGTATCCAATACGGCAGCTACCGCAGCAGGTTTGTGAGCATAATCCACTACTGCGAGGAAGTCTTGTCCAATGTCAATCCGCTCCATACGGCCGGGAACACCAACGCGGCTTATACCGGTGGCAACCTTGCTTAGGTTCACACCAATGGTGTCGGCAAGCGCTAAGGCAAGGGCGGCGTTAGCCACATTGAATCGGCCAGGCAGTGGTAGCGAAACGGGAAACTGGGTGTTAGGTGCGTGGAATTGGAAGTGCTGGCCACCAGTGGATTCGGCGGAAATTTCGGTGGCTTGGTAGGTTGCTGGTTTGTTTGTCGTGGATAGCGACTGGGCATCAGCACCAGCGAGGGCGAGCATTTTCTCCCCCCAATCATCGTCAATGCAGATGACTGCGCGTTCGGCACATAGGGGGGAGCTTGGTTCAAAGAAGGTCGCTTTTGCTGCGAAGTAATTTTCCATTGTTGGATGGAAATCAAGATGGTCTTGGCTGAGGTTGGTAAAACCAGCTACATCGAATGTCACGCCTTGGACTCGGCCTAATGCTAATGCGTGGGAGGAGACTTCCATGACTACATGGCTGACTTTTTCGGCAACCATGCGTTGTAGTAGCGCCTGCAATGTTGGTGCCTCGGGGGTGGTGAGTTTGGTTGGCACTGGCTGTCCGTCAATCCGGGTGCCGGTGGTGCCAATCAGTCCCACTTTCAGCCCGGCTGCCATCAATCCTGCTTCAAGCAGATAACTGGTTGTGGTTTTACCAGAGGTTCCAGTAATGCCGATGATTGTTAGCTTCTTAGAAGGGTCACCATAGATCTCCGCAGCAACCGTGCCCAAGATTCTACGCACATCAGCTACTTCTAAAATAGGTCGCTGCTCTTGCGCTTGGGTGAGAATCTCTACCCCCTGTGCGTCGGTAAGAATAGCTACCGCTGGGGTGCCGTGAGCGAATTGTGCGCCATGCACGTTAGCCCCAGGCAGGGCTGCAAACAGACTGCCGTCGGTCAAGGCATGGGAGTCGAGGGTAATGGCAGAAACCTGCCGGTGGCCTATCTCGGGGGTAGGTGCGTTGTGAATGGTCGCTCCTACGAGGGCGGCCAGGTCCTTCAGTGTCGATGCCATGATGAGGTCCGGTGGCTCCTTTCTAATCGCATTGCCGAAACATTCCGGCAGGCATTACGGCCGCGGAACCTCGCGTCACAATGCAAAACCCCGCAGTCAGCTGCGGAGCTCCACACTACGCGCGAGGCTTGGCAAGTGGTGGTATCGGGTTGCTATTGAATCTCCAATAGATACTACTGGGGTTGGAGGATCAACTGCCCCTCCATTGGTGGAGATAATGGAACATTATCCCGATTGAGCAACCATGAAGCGATGTCATGGAACAGTGGTGCAGCCGATTGACCACCTTCGCCGTGGACTCCGCGGCTGGGATTATCCAACATAATAGCGACTACAAATTCGGGGTTATCGGCAGGGGCAATTCCGGCGAACGTGATCCAATAATTGGAGTTTGAGTACGCTCCAGTATTGGGGTCAACTTGTTGTGCGGTGCCGGTTTTGCCTGCGATTTGATAGCCTTCTACCCCGCCGCCTACACCGGTTCCTTGTTGCAAACCGGTGGGGTCTTCTTGGACGACCGACCGGAACATGTCCCGGACTGTTTTCGCGCTTGCCTCACTAATCACTTGGGTCCGCTTGGGCTCTGGTTGTTCTATTACTTGCCCGGTGCTGTCTTTGACCTCGGCGATGATTCGCGGTTCAATCCGCTCACCATCATTGGCAATCGTTTGATACACCCCTGCCATCTGTAGCAAGGTCAGGCTCATGCCCTGGCCGATTGGGAGATTAGCGAAGGTGCCGCCAGACCATTGCTCTAATGGTGGCAATAGACCCGCGGATTCGGCTGGCAACTCGATCCCTGTGGTTTGTCCAATGCCAAAGTCTTCCAGCAATTGATCAAAGCGTTCCTCCCCTAGCCGCTGGGCCAGCATGAGTGTGCCAACGTTGGAAGACTTGCCGAAAATACCAGTAGTGGTATAGGGGGTGGGTCCGTGATCCCATGCATCTTTGACATTCACCCCCGCCATATCGATGCTACCGGGAACCGTGAGTACCTCATCTGGGGTTGATACCCCATCTTCAATGACTCCAGAAGCGGTGACAATCTTAGCCACCGAACCTGGTTCAAAGGGAGCAGAGATAGTGCTATTGCCGAACTCTTTGCCTTTTTTCAATTGCGCTTCAATATCGCCCATCGGGTCAATGGCATCGGTATTGGCCATAGCCAAGACAGTGCCAGTATCGGCATCGAGCACCACAGCCGAGGCTTCCTCTGCACCAGAATTACTCTTAGCCTGCTCCAGCTGCTGCTGGACATATGTTTGTAGATCTAGATCTAAGGTCAAAGTGACTTGGGCACCATCGACAGCTGCTACCGTGTCACGTTCTGAGCCAGGAATCACTTGCCCTTGGGCAGAGACGTCGAAAACGGTGCGGCCATCAATACCAGAAAGCAACGAATCATTAGCAGACTCAAAGCCAAATTGTCCTTGGCCGTCTTGGCTAATCTTGCCAATCACATTTGAAGCGACTGCCCCATTGGGATACTGTCGAATTTCTTGCCGGTCAGCTGCAATTCCGAAGTATTTTCGCGAGATCATCAATGCGACATCGGGATCCACATTGCGCACCAGCACTTCATAGTCACTGTCGGACTCGAGTTTTTTCAAGATGTCTTCTGGTTTGACCTCGGTAGCCGATGCACCTTCTGCTTCAATAGTCTTGGGAATCTCCTCGGAGATCTTCTTCATGATCTCCTCAGCCCGCTCAGCAATCTGTTCATCGCGTTTCTCAGCTGACTGTTGGTAGAAGTCTTTATTTTCGTCTGCCAACTCCAATCGAGCAACATAAGGCAATTCATCCCGGTAGTTATTTGGCGATACCGTCAACGACCGTGCCTGCATTGTATAGGCAAGCTGCTGACCGGAGCGATCGAGAATCTCACCCCTACGAGCCTTCTCGTTGTACACACGGGATCGTTGTTGCTCTGCTTGGGCGCTGAGTGCTGGACCCCACACCATTTGCACCCATCCCATGCGTGCCGCAGTGAGGATACACAGGATGACTGCTAGCACCCGCACGAATTGCAATCGCCCCAGCATGATCTGACGCTGGCTGCGATCGTCTTGTGCCCGTGGCTTTGGCTGCGGCTTCGATGCATTACCAAGCCTTCGGCCTTGGCTTTCTTCACGACGAATCCGGGACGAGGAATTTCCCCGCCCCGGTTTGCCCGCTCTCGGCTGATTCAAAATTACACCTTGATTGTTAAGCGATTGTTAAGCTATGCAAAAACTGCCTTAATCTGATGTAGAAATACTAGCCGCATATGGCGCAACATTGACGACCGGCGCCTGCCTTTGTGGAGTTTCATTTATATTTGACGCAACTTCATCGGTTGCAGCTGGGTCGCTGGATGCCTTCTGTGGCTTCACCTGCTGCCCATTGACGTCCACAATCGGACGGGTCAAATCACTTGGCGCCCGCTGCTCAGTGACCACCCCAGCAGCATCGCGGCTCAAGATACCCGGCTGGTCCGGCACCACCATACCCAGTTCTTGGGCCTGACGGGCGATTTCTGCTGTGGCGGAAGCGTTTTGTAGATCCCGATTGAGTGTTTCCACTTGGTCACGCAACATGATCTCATCATTGGTCAACGTTTGGATCTTAAAAGCTTGTTCGGTCGCCTTACCGGAAAGCCACATGGCACCGAGTAATCCCACCGCGAGGAGCACGGTTAAAAATACCGTAAACCGCACCTTCGCTGGATCAGCCTTAGGACGAACAATCCGCTTTCCCCGCTCCGAGAACACCTGTTGAGAACCAGCTTTCCGCTGGAACTTCCGCTTTGGTGCGGCAACTGGTGTGACGGTCTTAGACTTGCGCGGTTTGGTTGGCACCGGTGCCGGTGCAAAATCTACCTCTGGAAGAGTCGGCTTAGTCAGCAGCATTGTTGAGCCGCTGGACAGATCACGGGATCGGTAGGCAGATTCCTGCCGCTCTTGTCGAAGGGAGGAAGCTGCAGAATTCCTGCGGCCAATCGAGCCGGAGGGACGTGCACCGCTAGGGCGAGCACCGCCACCACGAGCTGTCCGACTCCGAGTGGCGCGAGCCTGTGAGCTGGTGCGTTTGCGGTCGGTTCGGTTTCCCCTCATGCTAGTTTTCATGCACCTTACTCCTTTCTTCATAGTTCATTGGGGTGCCATCTTCTTGTAATGCTTCTATTGCTCGTACTCTCACTGGTGCTGCCCTAGGGTTCTCCTCTATCTCAACGGGACTAGCTTTTTCTGCCCCTCGGGTGACCAGTCGAAACCGCGCCGCATGGCCAGGAAGGTCAACCGGTAGCCCAGGTGGGGTTTTATCCCGACTCAATTCAGCGAACTGCTTTTTGACGATCTTGTCTTCCAGCGACTGGTAGGCCATAAATACCGCCCGACCGCCCGGAACCAACATCGAGGTAATAATCGGAATAACTTTTTCAATGGCATCCAGTTCTCGATTGACTTCCACCCTAAGGGCCTGAAAAGTCCGCTTTGCTGGATGCCCACCAGTCCTGCGACTGGCGGCGGGAATCGTTGCATAGAGCAATTCAACCAACCTAGCTGAAGTGCTAAACGGTTCCTTTTCCCGTTCCTTGACGATTGCACTGGCAATCTTGCCAGCGAAGCGTTCCTCGCCATAAGTCTTTAAAACCCGAGCTAACTCACCATGGCTGTAGGTATTCAGCACCTCAGCCGCAGTAAGCGATTCCGAGTCATTCATCCGCATGTCAAGTGGCGCATCCACCCGATAAGCGAACCCCCGCTCAACCTGATCCAGTTGCATCGATGACACGCCCAGATCAAAAAGCGCACCACTAATCCCATGTTCCAATGCGAGTTGGCAGCTTGGAACATTGTTTGCTGCAGCAGCTTCAATTCCGGCATGGAAATGATCGAAACGAGCATGGATTGGATGGAATCGATCACCGAAAACAGACAACCGTTCTTTAGCTGACTGCAATGCGTGTATGTCACGATCGACACCAATAACGTAGGCTTGGGGGAAGGACTGGAGAAAAAATTCAGTGTGTCCGCCAGCACCCAAAGTGCCGTCGATAATGACTGCTTGGTTTCCTTCAGCCCTGACGCTTGGCGCTAACAACTCTGTGACCCGGTCTTTTAACACTGGAACATGTCCATAATTGAGTGAGAGATTTGCTTCTTGTTCGAGTTTTTTGGCTTTTGATTCGGCCATTGGAGCAAACCTCCTCTCAAAACTTCGATGGTTGTGGTGTTTTTGGCTTATGGTTGTTGGTGTGTAGGTGTGTGCATAGAGCCCCACCTGAATTTGTTGTTGTTCTGATATCGGGGAAGTACACCAGAACATATGCAATTCAGGTGGAGTTCTTACGCACACTCCTGCATCTAACAACGCACTAGCCCCTAAAGCAGGCCACCAAGCACGTCGTCGTTTGCCGCAGCGAACGCAGCTTCGGTTTCCGCTTGATAGCGGGCCCACGCTTCTGCGTCCCAAATTTCCAGGAAGTCCATTGAGCCAATGACGACGCACTCCTTGACCAAGCCTGCATATTTCCTATGCGCGGCTGATAAGGTGATCCGCCCTTGACCATCTGGACGTTGTTCGTCTGCACTAGCCGCCAAATTGCGGATGAATGCACGTGCCTCAGGATTGGTACGTGAAACCTCCGCCGCTTTGCGGGCCCGTTGCATGAATTCTTCTTTGGGGTAAACCGCCAGAGAATGATCCTGACCCTTGGTCACCATCAGCCCCCCAGCAAGATCCTCACGAAACTTTGCAGGGAGAGTCAGCCGACCTTTATCGTCCAGCTTTGGAGTGTAGGTACCAAGAAACACGTTCCGGTGCACCTACCTTTCCGATGCGCGGGACAGACGAACAACTTCCTGTGGTTCAGGGTATGAAAGTTACAGAAGTAAACTTTCTTGCCCATCACTGCCCCCCACAATACCCCACAATTCCCCACTTTCCATACACAACTAAGAAAAAATCGCCTCGTTTAACATTTTCTAAGGAAGTGACCTGGTATTTTATGACTTCAAGCCATTTTGGACACAGAGAAAAATTATGAAAATTTCAGCCTCACGTGTCACAAATGTCCCAACTTGACCCTTTGTTTAAAATTGCCCCTTTAGCTAACAAAAGTTAACTTTCCTACCGCAGCACTGGTCTTTTGTCGATCTATGACCAATAGCATTTGATTCAAGTATAACTGATTGTAACCAAAATGAGATGATTGTGGGGGAAAGTGGGGAATTCTGGTAAAGGCGTGTGGGGCCAAGTGGCGAATCCAGCAGGTAGCAAAGTTCTAACTAGGTTTTCTTTTCTGGCGCTGGCGTGTCGCGCCCCTAGATTCCGCCACTTTCCCACCCACAACAAAACCCCGACCGTGGCTTTAAGCCAACGATCGGGGCCTTTTTGAAAGATGGTTATTAATTCTCAAATCGCTTGCGGAAGTTTTCTTCCATTCGGTCACCTAAAGATGATCCCGAGGAACGCTGACGCTGCCGTGGACCATTTTCTTTGGGCACTGATTTCACCGATCCCCCACCTTGAAGCATCCAGACTCCACCAGCAACCATGACCATAAAGCCAGCCACACTCAGGGCGATAAACCACAAGGACTGTTGACTTAAAGCCACACCACCTACCAGCATGACCAACCCAATGACCACAACAGCGATACCTCTTAAAGTAAAGGCAGCACGAGAAGGCCCAAATCCGTCATCGGATACAACGGCACCAAATTTAGGATCATCTGCTAATAACGACTGCTCGATCTCGCGAAGCAGTTTCTGCTCTTGCTCTGAAAGCGCCATTGTTCCTCCAAGGTGTTCATCATGAGCGAAATGCCAATTCCAATACTAACCTCACTCTGCCTCTAATTTTAGCTACAGGTAGGCACTTCTTGATGTTTTCTATCTGCCGGTTTAACGCCCAGATTAATAGGAAAGTTCCCACCAGCACTAAAAGACTGGAAGCAACCCCCACATGGGTGGGAAAAACCGCAGGTTACCTAGGCTGCAGCTGGCGCATTACCGTCGTTAAGTTCCACATCATCCATAAACCTGCCGACATGAGAAATCAGCGCAGTAACTTTTTCCAGTGGCACATTGGTCTCAATACCACTACCTACCCGTGAGCGGAAGGTGGAATAGCCAGCAAACAGATCGGCCCACTGCGCTTCGGCGGAACCGACTAATCGTAATTGTGCCCATGCACTGGTTGGTTTCCGTTTCCGAGTAGCCACAGGACTTTGGGCAATACGTGCCGCAGCGGTGCGCAGTGCTGCCTGATATGCCGTCTCTAGGGCGAGATCAAGGCGATTTTGGCGGCGATACTCAATAGCTTCCGCTAATAGTAAATGTGCTCTATGTAGAAAACTGCCACTAGTATTTTTGGGACTATGAGATTGTGAATTAAATCGGGTGGTAGCAGAGACTACAGCGCTCATGATCTCTTCTCCTTTCTTGCGTCATATCATTTTCTGATTACGGTGAAAATGTCCGACTAGCTGGGATTTATCTTTTGCAACCAGCATAGAAACACCAGCCGACATCTCTTAGTTCCATTCTAGAACTATCGTTCGAAGAATGAAATAGTCTGAATGTAAATAATTTTTTATTTGCATTTTCCCAACCGTAAGCGGTGCAAAAGTGGTTCGATGGGGTATGTGATGTTCAAGATCCAAGCTCTCAGCCCCTTAGAATTCAGTGAACTCACCCCGGTTTTTGTTGACCTTTATCTAGAGGCAATGGGTTATCAACACGAGATCCGTACTTCGCGGATTGAAGCATGGCGCCGTGACTGCCTCGAGCGTGGCTTTCGCGCCATCTGTGCTCATGATGATATTTCCGCCTTAGGGATCGCCTACGGTTTTCATGGTCATCCCAATCAATGGTGGGACAAGGAAGTCCGGCGTGGGCTGCGGGAAGTCGGCGGTGCCACTGGTGAACAATTACGCAGTTTGGCACATTATTTTTTGGTCACTGAAATCCATGTAGATCCCCAAGTGCAAGGCCACGGCATTGGTCGGGCTTTGCTTTCTGCCTTACTCACCGATGTCATCCCACCAGTGGCATTACTATCTACCCCTGAAGTGCCTGATGAAGAAAACAACGCATTCCGCCTGTATCGCTCTTTTGGGTTCACGGATATGCTCCGGCACTTTTATTTCCGCGGCGACGACCGCCCCTTTGCTGTGTTGCAAAAACAGCTCTAGTCCGTCCGGCAATCAGAAGATCCAAAGAAGTTCGCCGAAGCTAGTTACAACGTGATTAAACACTACACATGAAGACTGGTGACGTTAGATAAGTAAATGCTGCTAGCGAACTGCATCGTGGCCGTATTCAGTTCCCCATGCTGGTGCCATGCCAAGGTTGTGCAGTACTTCTTGGGTGGCCCGAGCGAAGTTCATTGTCATGAAATGCAAATCTGGTACGCCTTCGGCAATCAGTCGTTCCGCCATCAAAGTGGACTCTTCGATCCCCACCTTGCGGATTGCATCGGCATTTTTTACCTCATCGTTTCCCGCAGCACGCTGTAGTTTTTCTTCCAACCGGGCAGGTAAATGCGCCCCTGATAGCTCCAGTTGGCGGCGCACCGAACGAAGAGAGGTAATCGGCATGATCCCTGGGATGATTGGCTTGGTACCATGTTCAGCATCGGCCGCAGCTAGCCGATCCCGGAGTCTAAGGTAATACTCGATGTCAAAAAACATCTGGGTGATGGCAAACTCCGCTCCAGCACGCAGTTTCTCCAAGGTAAATTCGGTATCTGCTTCTAAGTTAGGGGCGCGATGATGGCCTTCTGGGAAGGCCGCGATCCCGACTTGGAAATGCGCACATTCTGGTAGCTGTTTCGTTAAAGTAATCAGCTCTGCGGCATATTCATAGCCACCTGGAACTGGCGTCCACTCCCCCAATGGGTCGCCACCAGGTGGGTCGCCCCGCAGTGCCAATAGATTAGATAAACCAGCATCAGCATAGTCTTTGAGAATATTGGTCAATTCTTCAACGGTATGTCCTACTAGCGTCAAATGCACCAAGGTGGTCAAAGGATGTTGTGCAAGTTTCCGTGCAATCCGCATAGTGCGATCCCGTGACGAGCCACCTGCACCGTAGGTTACTGACACAAATGCTGCCCCAAGGTCATGAAAAGTTTCAGCGGCCTTCCACAGCCGCTGCTCGGCCTCATCGTTCCGCGGTGGCATAAATTCCGCTGAGAAAGGAATGCGACCTGGTGCAGGGGCAGCGATCACATCAGTAATGGAGCGTTGATAAGGGGCGGGAATCATGGCATCAGACATGGCTAAGTATCTTAATTGACTTCGCCTAGCTTTACGACGCTCCCACCACTGAACTTCGCACACACCCGTACCCACACTGAAGCACTGGTACCTGATTCTGCTAGTTGTTATTTGCTCTCATGGTTGGCGGGCTACACTAATGAAAACAACTGAGCTTGGCTGAGTTTGATAGAAAGGCGCTTGTAACTGTGACCACTTTCGATTCGCGTACTGATTTTTCGGATATTCCTAGTCAGGTTGAAGCAGTATTGCGTGAAGTGTTTTCTACCCAAGCTCCGCAAGCACGCCGAATCGGTGAGCCCATGGTTCAGGGAGTGCAGTTATTAGAAGATTATGTGCTCGGTGGTGGTAAGCGGATCCGCCCAACTTTTGCGTGGGCTGGTTTTTTAGCTGGTGGGGAAAATGATGAGGATCCTGCCGCGGTACTGCGCGCCATTAGCGCCTTGGAATTGATTCAAGCTTGTGCCCTGATCCATGATGACATCATTGATTCTTCGGATTCCCGGCGCGGCAATCCGACTGTGCATAAGGTGGCTGAGGCTGAACATTATCGTCAACAATGGCTGAAGGATGCTGCGCATTTTGGCATGTCAGTTGGCATTTTGGTTGGTGATCTGGCAATGGTGTGGGCGGATGATCTGTTTCACGGTGCTGGGCTTAGCCCTGCGGGATTAATGCGGGCGTTTCCCGCATGGCGAGCAATGCGTACCGAGGTTATTGGGGGCCAGATCCTTGACATTAGTTTGGAGGCTTCTGGTAGCGAGGATCAATTCGCGGCGGAGATGGTTAATCGGTTTAAAACTGCTGCCTATACTATTGAGCGTCCTTTACATATTGGTGCAGCAATTGCTGGTGCCTCCGATCAGGTGATTACTGCTTTGCGGAACTATGGTACCGATATTGGTATTGCTTTCCAGTTGCGTGATGATTTACTTGGGGTCTATGGGGACCCAGCGATCACGGGCAAACCAGCAGGTGATGACCTGCGGGAAGGAAAGCGCACGGTGTTGTTGGCTATGGCTCTTCAACTCGCTAATGCCCAGCAGGCCGAGGTGATTCGTAGCGGTATTGGTCAGGTGAGAACACCCGCGGAAATAGATCAGTTGCGTACCGCGATTGACGCAACTGGTGCGGCAGAGGCGGTGGAAAACCAGATCGAAACACTACGGGAATCTGGGCTGGAGCAACTAAACACAGTCCAGTTACCCCATGAAGTGTCAGTGATGTTAGAGCAATTAGCTCAAAAAGCTACAGCTCGCCAAACGTAGCGGTTTTGTATTTAGGATGGAACTCATGACCTTTGTGACCCCGGTACGTGTGCGGCAATTGGGTATCTTCGCTGCTGTGTTAATCACGCTAGGTTCTTTTGGTGGTGGTTCTTTGCAGCGCCGCAATAGTTTATTGTCGCTGGCGGGGTTAGATTTTTTAAGTTTTGGTCATGGGGCTTCCTTTTCCAATATCACCTTGTGGTTCGGCACGGTGTTTTTTGTTGTGGCGTGGTTATTACTTGGCAAATTGGTGCTGACTAAGGCTGTGGATACCAAGTGGGTACGGCGTTTGATTATCAGTTGGGTGATTCCTCTGGCGCTGGCAGCTCCAATCATGTCGCGGGATGTTTATTCCTACCTGATGCAGGGTTCACTGCTGCGAGATGGCTTTGATGCCTATACCCAAGGTCCGGCGGCGAATCCCAATCAGATTCTGTTTGAGGTTTCTCACGATTGGCGCAATACCACCACTCCCTATGGTCCCTTGCACTTATGGATTGGCAAGGGAGTGACCACCGTTTTTGGCGATAATGTCACCGCTGGGGTGTATGCCTTCAAAGCATTATGTTTGTTGGGGTTTTTTGCGCTTGTGTGGGCAGTACCCAAGATCGCTGCCGCATTAGGTGTTGATACTACTTTTGCTTTGTGGCTCGGGGTTATTAATCCGGTGCTGGTTTTTCATCTCATTGGTGGGATGCACAATGAAGCAATCATGGTGGGTTTGGTCAGTGTGGGGTTATATTTCACTGTTGCTAATACTGCACCGCAATCACAGCCACCACGAATGTACAACGGGATTTATCCTGGTTTTTTCTTAGGTGTGGCGCTAGTGGCAACGGCAATGGCTCTGAAAGCCACGGCTGCGCTGATTTTGCCGTTCATGGTATGGATTGTGGTCAATCACCAAGCACAGCGCGGTAAAAGCCAGATTCTCACCTTCATGATTGCCGCGGTTACCGGTGCGATAGAAACCGTGGCGGTGTTGGCAGCGATCACATGGGCTTCGGGTGCTAGTTGGGGTTGGATTGCCGCATTGACGGGTAATTCCAAGGTGATTAATCCATTGTCGTTTCCCTCTTTTGTTGCTGGTATTGTCGGCGAGGCTGGTCGGATTGGTAATGAGCAATATGATTTCAATGCCTTTTTATCCACTGCGCGCAGTGCCAGCTTGGTAGTGATGGCCATTGGGTTTGTGTTCTGTTGGTGGTATTTCCGAAAGCGCCCTATTACTGGGGCGATGTGGGCGTATTTGATTACTTTCACCTTTAATTCGGTGACTTTGCCGTGGTACTACTCCTCGGTATTGCCTTTGGCTGCGGTAATGACTACTTCTACCACGTTTAAACGGGTGGCCACTATTGCTTCGGTGGTTGTGGCTTTAGCGTTTACTGGTTCTGGTAATCATCAACTCTATAACCCCTTGTGGATGACGATTTTGGTAATCGGCGGGTGGGTCGCCTCGGAATGGCTCTATCCGCCGAAAGCAAAACCCCAAACTTCTGCTGCGGTTAAAACGCCATCGCCTGTGCCCTCCGCATGACTTCACGGGCAAGGTGTCCATGCAGGGCATCGATAGGTCGTCCGGGTAGGGTGTCGTCGGTAGTGAATAGGAAGTCTAAGATTTCTCGGTCGCTGTAACCGCCGTCGGCAAGCAAAGCGATGACTCCGGGGACAAATTTATTGGTGGTTTGTTTTGCCGAGAGGAAGTTGGCTGGGATATATCGGGTGTTGTTTTCTCCGACGACCGCAATGAGTTTATGGTCACCGATCATGTCGAAAACGCGGGTAACTGGCACCCCCAACCGGTCGGCGTAAGTGGGAACATCCAGTAATTCAGTATCAGCTGGCAGTATTGACGCAGGTACTCGTTGTGAACTCACACCCTAGAATTTAGCAATACTTTCAATTTGTTGTTGGCAGCATTGCCATATTTACGCGCAGGGTTACTTTCAGCCATACTAGTACGCATGCAGTTGAGTTTGGGTGATCTTCTTGAAGGCCGTTATCGTATCGAGGCGCCAATTGCGCGCGGCGGTATGTCAACGGTCTACCGGAGTACTGATACCCGTTTAGGTCGCATGGTTGCTGCCAAAGTGATGGATGATCGGTATGTTGGTGACCCAGTTTTCGCTGAGCGGTTCCAGCGCGAAGCCCGTTCCATGGCCCAGCTTTCCCATCCTAACTTGGTCGGGGTTTATGATTTCTATTCCGAAGGTGAGCACATCTTCCTCATCATGGAGCTTATCGACGGCGGAACCTTGCGCGAATTGCTCGCCGAATCTGGGCCCATGCCAGCTCCTTTGGCTATGACCATTATGCGGCTAGTACTCACTGGTCTTGATGCGGTCCACCGTGCTGGTATGGTGCATCGTGATCTCAAACCCGATAATGTTTTGATTAACACCAATCATCAGGTCAAACTTTCTGACTTTGGTCTTGTTCGGGCGGCTTCAGCCTCGAATGTCACCTCCAATCAGATTGTGGGCACGGTCTCGTATTTATCGCCAGAACAGGTCACCGGTGCTGATATCACTGCAGCTTCGGATGTTTATTCTGCTGGTATTGTGCTGTTTGAATTGCTCACTGGCAGTACGCCTTTTAAGGGTGATTCCCAGATTTCGCATGCTTATGCTCGACTTGATAATGATGTTCCAGCACCTAGTAGTCGCATTGATGGGGTACCAAAGTTAGTAGATGAGTTGGTTGCCACCGCCACTGCTCGCAATCCTAAAGAGCGGTTTACTGATGCTGCGGAGTTTTTATCCGCACTCGATGATGTGGCTGCTGAGCTACATTTTCCGGTTGTTACGGTGCCGGTGCCGCATAATGCTGCTGCCCATCGTGCCACCACCCACATCGTGTCGGATGATGCCACCGAGGTGGTCTCTCCTGCTGCTGAGGATGCTCCCACCAAGGTGCATCCTGGCGCTGCAGCCGCAGCAGGTGCAGCTGCTGCAAGTGCGCAGGACAGCACGCCTGCCCCAACTTCCCATATGCCGCAGGAAACTAGTGTATTCCCGCCGGTGGCCCCTCAGCCTGCGCAACCGGTGCAGCCTGCACCCCAGCCGGTAATGCAACCAGCTCCACCAACCATGCAGCAGCAGCTGCAGCCGGTGGCCCAGAATCTCCCAGCGCCAACCCCATCATCGGCAGCACCAGTGACTAATCGCGGTCCTGCACGGATGGTGCTGTGGTGGATTTTCGTTGGCCTGCTGACGGTATCAATTGCCATTGGTGCTTGGTGGTTCGGCTCTGGTCGGTATGGCGAAGTGCCGCAGGTTTTGGGTATGGACAAAGCCACGGCGGAAAGCACAATGCTTGCCGCTGGTTTTGAAGTTAGTTATGACACAGTTTATGACAACACCACCCCCATTGATTTAATCGCTCAGACTACGCCCGCTGGTGGGGACCGAGCCGTGAAGGGAGATCCGGTCAATCTTTCGGTGTCATTGGGAAAACCCAGCGTGCCGGAATTTGATTCCACTGCCGAACCTTCGGTGTATCAACAAGCCCTTGCCCAGCGGACCCTCACCGGCACCGAAGGGGAAGGGCAATATTCAGATTCGGTGGAAGCTGGCAAGATCGTTGCGGTTACTCCATCCCCTGGTTCAGAGGTGGATACCGAGTCTACGGTTACTCTTCATCTGTCTTTAGGCCCGGCACCAGCTAACGTTCCGAGCGTTCGGGATACTGAGACTGAGCAGGCCCGCACTCAGCTGGAGGAAGCTGGTTTTAAGGTCAAAGTGGTTGAACGGTTTGATGACACCATTCGTGGCAATCACGCCATAGGTACTGAGCCTGAAGCTGGCTCAGAATTGCCACGTGGAACGGAAGTTACATTGCTGGTTTCCACTGCTGCTGAGGTCCCAGATTTATTTGGTTTGACGGAAAATGAGGCACGCAGCCAACTTGCGGATGCTGGTATTCGGGTTGAGTCAGTGTCTGTGTCTTCTGATTCTGCCGCCGTTGGTTCGAAAGCTGATGAGGTTTATGCCACTCAACCGGCAGCAGGTACGCTTATCGACAACTCTCAAACCACCGTTCGGATTGAATTAGTGAGCCAAGTTGAGGTCCCAAGTGTGGTGGGTAAAAAGGTCTCTGATGCGCGAAAGACCTTGCAAGAAGCTGGGTTCACGGTGAAGCTTTCCTCCTCGGCTACTAGCTCTAGCAGAGTCCTGTCCCAAAGCCCCAGCAGGTTTGAAACTGCTGCCCCTGGGTCCGAAGTTGAGTTGCGCACTATTAACTAAACCGGTGCCTCGTTGGGCATCGGTTGGTGGCCTGGTGCTCAGCGTTGGGCTGATTTTCGCTCTTGGGCTCCCCACTCGGTATTTGGTTGATTTGGATGTCTATCAGCACGGAGTGGTGGCATTTTGGTCTGGTTCTGACCTGTATGGTGGGGTGTTTCATACCCGCGAAGCACCTTTGCCTTTTACCTATCCACCAGTTGCTGCAGTGTTCTTAACTCCGCTGGTGTGGTTGCCGGATTTGGTGTTGACGATAATTTCCATTGGTTGTTTGACTGTGAGCACTCAGGTGGTATTAAGGCAGCTGCAGGCCCGTCAGCCTAGCCGATTAGCGCTTGCATTAACCCCATTGATGATGTGCACCGAACCGGTGCTAGCCACTTTGATGTATGGCCAGATCAATGTCATTTTATTGGCTTTAGTCATACTGGATGCTAGCGGGACGATCCAACGCCGAGTTCCGTGGTTTCCACCTGGAGTACTCATTGGTATAGCAGCTGCAATCAAGCTCACCCCGGCGTTTTTTCTCCTGTTCTTTTTCCGTCCCGGTCGATGGCGCGGATTGGTGGGAGTTGCTCTTGGATTTCTTGTTGCTACCGGAATCGGGTGGGTGATTCGGCCTGCGGCCACAATTGCGTATTTTTCGGATGTCATGTTCCAGACGGATAGAATTGGTGCTGCGCATTACGCTTTTAATGTTGGTATTGCGGGCATGCTTGCACGGCTAGAACTGAGTGGACTGTGGTGGTTTATGGCTAGTTTGCTAGTCATTGCCATTATTGTGGTTCGTATCCAATACTTGGATGACTTATGGGCATTATGCATTACAGCCTGTGGTGTTTTGTTGGTCTCCCCGATCAGTTGGTCGCATCATTGGGTATGGCTGCCCATCATTACACTGATTGTTTTAGCCCGTGGTCCTGCTTGGTTTGGGGCGTGGCTGTGGTTTGGCTGTACTGTTGGCTGTTTTCATGCTTTCATGCCCGCAGGTGGGCATGCTGAGTTGAGTTGGGCATGGTGGCAGCAAGTTTTAGCTGCTCATTATGCACTGCTTGCCATGATGGTACTGGGGTGGGCTGGGCGCAGCACTTGTAGCAAGCACCAGCCCACCCCAGCTACTACTTGCCAATAAATCCTTGCTCCTGCATCCACTCATGGGCGACCATGCCAGGCTCAGCGCCTTCGACATCAACCTTGAAGTTAAGGCTGCGCATGGTGTCGTCGTCAAGCAAGGGAACAACCTGTTCAAACCGATCTGCTAACTCTGGGTAGCGTTGTAAGAACTCGGTATTAAACACTGGGGCAGCATTATAAGCTGGGAAGAAGTGTTTGTCATCGGCTAGAACCACCAAGTCCAACGATTCAATGCGCCCGTCGGTGGTAAATACCTCACCAAAATTGCAGCTGCCGTCAGCGGTGGCTTGGTAAACGGTACCAGTATCCATGATGGAAATATTGCTATCTGGTACGCCATCGGTGGATCCGCGTGGTAGTTCATAGAGATCAAGCATGGGGTTGAGCCCGTCAGTACGGGAGTTAAATTCTGATTCCACGCACAAGGTACGTGCCGCCACTGGCACTTTGGCCATATCTGATAGTGTGGCTAGTCCTTCTTCCTCTGCGTAATTTGACCGTACTGCAAACGCATAGGTGTTGTTCAGTGGAGCTGGTTCACCCCATGTGAGTCCATTAGCGAGGTCTTCATCGCGAACAGCTTGCCATTGTTCTCGTTGATCTGGAATTCCGGTTTCGTGGCCCATGTAGGTAAGCCAAGCGGTGCCAGTGTATTCAAATGTGAGCTCTGCTTGATCAGAAATCATGAGATTGCGGGTTGGTTGGGATCCTGGGACATTGGTCATATCCACCACATCAAAACCAGCTGCCTGCCCGATGAGTACTGCGATTTTTCCCAGAATTAGTTGTTCTGTGAAGTTTTTCGACGTCACCACCAGTTTTTCCCCTTCGGCACCTGGTACCTGAGCGAGGCTTCCCTGCGTGATCGGGGGCGCAGTAGCAATCGATGGTTTTAACCCACAGGCGGAAAATCCGAATAGTGCAATCGTGAGCAAAGAAATGGTTTGAATGGTTTTCTTCACCATGACAATCACTGTCCTTTCGGTCGCAGGATTTGTTCAAAGACCCTCGCGATCCAATCGATGAGCAGTGCTAGTAGGGCTACCAGTAAGGAGCCGGTAATCAATACTCGATCCAGCGCTAGATTCACCCCAGTGGTAATCAGCAAACCCAACCCACCGCCATCAATGAAGGTGGCCAAGGTGGCAGTCCCAACGAGGAGCACCAATGCGGTACGAATGCCAGCAAGAATGATGGGGCTAGCCAGGGGCAGTTCGATCCGAAACAACACTGCTGCTCTGCTCATTCCCATGCCCCGCCCTGCTTCAATGATGCTTTGGTCTACCCCATCGAGTCCCACCATGGTATTTTTTAGCACCGGTAAAAATGCGTAGAGGATCAGGGCAACCGCTGCGGCTTTGAAGCCAAAGCCTAGCCAGAAGGCAAACAACACCACCAGCCCGATCACTGGTGCGGCTTGGCCAATATTGGCCAATAGCATTACTGGTGTGGTTAACCAGCGTAGGGGCTGGCGGGTAAGCAACACCCCCAACGGTATTGCCGTAATAAGCACTACCACCGCAGGTATGAGGGTAAGTGATAGGTGCTGTCCAGTGAGCTCCAATAGGTTGGGAATCGTGAGTGTCACTTGTTCGGTTTCGGTTAACTCTGCGGTGGAAATCCACACAGCAATCACACCGAGGACAAGAAACACCACTAGTGGCTGGCGCAGCAGAAGCCACGTTTTATTATTGAATATGCTCATGACGATTCCACATCTGCATTGCTACCAATGGGTGCGTCAGTTTCTGGGCTTGGTTGACGCAACTCGGTGATTGCCTGCATCACGGTTTCCACATTAATTACTCCCTGCAGCACATGCCGTGGACCTTCTACTAATGCTGATCCACTACTGGCAACCAACATGGTGTCTAATGCATCGTTGAGGGTGGACAGCACTGAAACTGTGGGCAGGTTTTTGGATCGGCGATTTGGAATCGATCGCATAAGACGCAATTGCTCACAAGAAAGCCATGCCAAGGGACGGTGTTTGTGGTCAACAATGACTACATGGCTTTCACCAGCACGTTGTGCGGCTTGGAGCAATTGTTGTGGATCATCTCCTGGTCGGCCAGTGACCGCTGGCAATAGATCCACATCTTTGATGCGTGTCAGATTGAGCTGTTTCAACCCAGCTCCAGAGCCAATAAAGTCTTTAACAAATTCATCGGCAGGCTCAGCCAAAATACGCTCTGGGGTATCGTATTGGACAATTCGTGCACCATCATTGAAGACTGCGATCCAATCGCCTAGTTTTAGTGCTTCATCGAAGTCATGGGTGACGCATACGATGGTTTTGTGCAGTTCTGACTGGATGCTGATTAGTTCATCTTGTAGATGTTGGCGGGTGATGGGATCAACTGCGCCAAAGGGCTCATCCATGAGCAAGACTGGTGGGTCGGCTGCTAACGCTCGTGCGACGCCGACTCGTTGTTGCTGGCCGCCGGAGAGTTCCTTTGGATAACGGTTTCGGTAGGTGTCTGGATCGAGATTGACCATGTCAAGCAATTCATCAACTCGATCGGCAATGCGTTGTTTGTCCCACTTCAGCATTTTCGGCACCATAGCGATATTGGCACCGACCGTGAAATGCGGTAGTAACCCGCCACCTTGGATTACGTAGCCAATCGATCGACGTAGTTTGTCACCGTTCATGTGGGTGACGTCTTCACCATTAATCACGATTCGACCTTCGGTGGGTTCAACCAGTCGGTTAATCATCTTTAAGGTGGTGGTCTTTCCACATCCAGATGGTCCGACAAAAACGACAGTCTCTGCGGCGGGAATTTCTAGGGTCAATTGATTGACTGCCGCTTGCTTAGAGCCGTAGCGTTTGGTCACGTTTTCAATCAGGATTGCGGCACCACCTTTGTGATCACCACGGGTAATGAAATCCTCATCCGTGGTTACATTGTGGTTAGTCTCATTCTGTTCAGACACGAATACCCCTTGAGGTAGTTAGACGGCCTAACACAAGCAAGGCCGCATCAAGAATTAACGCCAATACAACAACAGCAATCACACCTGTTGCTACCGACTCGAACGAATTCGCCCCACCTAACCGGGACAAACCAGAAAAAATATATCCACCTAAGCCAGGGCCTAATGCGTAGGCCGCGACTGCGGCAATTCCCATGGTCATCTGGGCTGATACCCGCATCCCAGCTAGGATCACTGGCCAGGCCAAGGGAAGTTCAACTTTAAAAAATGTAACGATACGACTCATACCAATTCCCCGAGCGGATTCCACCACAGTTGAGTCAACTTCCTTCAAGCCGACGACCGCATTTCGCAAAATAGGCAGAATAGCGAAAAATGTCACCACTGTTACTGCTGGTGACACTCCAAATCCTAGGGGAATAATCAGCAAACCAATGAGCGCAAAGGATGGGATGGTCAGTCCTACAGCGGAGAAACCATTAGCTAGGCCGGACAATCGGTCGCTGCGGTAACACAGTGCCGCGACCACAATTGCCAACACCGTAGCCAATAGCAGGCACTGCACAACTAGGCTCATGTGCTGCGCGCTCGCTACTACTATCTGTTGCCAACGTTCGGAAACAAAGTTCCTCATAAAATCATTCCTCAGTGCAAAGAGAATCTCTTTGGCCCCCTCTTCAACCGAGGCTAGCAAAAGCACTTTAACTACCATCAGTAGGGCTACTGTTTTAACAAAATCAAGCCAATTTTTGGTGTTTTATTGCCTGCCTAAATCACTGAGCGCATCTGGTGGCGATCCCTTAAGCCAAATGTAGTCTTTTCCCTTGTCCTCGGCATATTAGCACCTAAGCTCAATTGGAAATTCGGTATGCGGTGAGCTATATCAATACCCCAATTTAGTGATATAGTTCACAATTTGTGGTTTTTGGGCAGATCTTTCGGGTTCACTGTCTGATTACCACAACCGCTATGTCTTCAAAAGCATCCTAGCAGCACTGCCATAGGCACCGACGTCGAAACGCGGATCCTAGTGATAGCATATTAGCGACTACTAGAACCCGCGGAAAGCTGGCAACAGCAAACCCTGAGTGCTCATATTAAGCACTCAGGGTTGACAGCAAACTAATTACGAAGCATTTCAGCTACAAGGAATGCCAGCTCCAACGATTGCTGAGTATTCAAACGTGGATCACAGGCGGACTCGTACCGGCCTGGCAGATCAATGTCGGTAATATCCCAAGCACCGCCAAGACATTCTGTGACATTCTCACCTGTCAATTCGATGTGAATACCACCTGGGTGGGTGCCTAGAGCACGGTGTACTTCGAAAAATCCCTGCACCTCGTCAATAACCTTGTCGAAGTGGCGAGTTTTATAACCGTTGGAGGAGGTAATGGTGTTGCCATGCATTGGATCTGACTGCCACACCACTTTATGTCCAGAAGCTTCCACTGCCTGAACAATAGGCGGCAAAACACTACGCACCTTGTCGTGCCCCATGCGAGCAACCAAAGTCAACCGGCCAGGAATGTAATCGGGGTCGATCCGATCAGCATAAGCAACCGCCTCTTCTGGAGTAATGCTGGGGCCGATCTTCAAGCCAACTGGGTTGGCGATCATAGCGGCGAAATTAACGTGGAAATCATCTAAACCACGGGTCCGCTCCCCGATCCATACCTGATGAGCAGACAAGTCATAAAGCTTGGTCACGCCTTCCTCATCGGTAGCCAATCGGAGCATTGCCCGCTCATAATCAACCAACAATGCCTCATGGGATGCGAAAATATCAGCGGTTCGCAAAGAGGAGTCCGCCACACCACAGGCATTCATGAACCGCAATCCACGTTCAATCTCCTGAGCGAGCGCCTCGTACCGAGCCCCTGCAGGCGATTGTGCGACGAACTCTCGGTTCCACTCAGTTAATCGATAAAGATCAGCTGTTCCCGACGTGGTCAGGGCGCGAACTAAATTCATCGCTGCCGAGGAATTAGCATAAGCACGAATCATGCGAGCCGGATCGTGACGACGCAAAACCGGATCCGCCTCCACCGCGTTGACAATATCACCACGGTAGTTTGGCAACCCATGTTCGTCTAAATCCGCAGATCGCGGCTTGGCATATTGCCCAGCAATCCGCGCCATCTTCACTACTGGCGTGGATGCACCGTAGGTTAACACCACTGCCATTTGCAACAGGGTTTTAATATTGGCTCGAATATGTGGTTCAGTATTGGACTCGAAGGTTTCCGCACAGTCACCACCTTGCAGCAAAAACGCTTTGCCATTGGCAACATCGGCCAACTGCCGTTCTAATTCCCGAATCTCTGGTGCTACCACAATCGGTGGCACAGACTCTAAGATCTTGCGAACATTAGCGGCAATTTCCGGATCCCATGTTGGTTGTTGTTTGGCATCTCGGGAAATAACACTTTCAAATTCTTCCTGCAATCCATGTGGCAATGGTGGGAGATCTGGAAGTGCTTCTTTGGGGATATCTACAGTCCAACTCACATTCATATGTCTAGCACGAAAACGCCAAATAACATAAATGCGTAAACCTCCGATTGCGATTTTAGCTCTCGGAGGGAAATAATCATTCAATTTTTAATTCAACTGTAGAATTTGATTTCGTCTGCCTAGAGGCAAGGCCGCCATACAAGCCTGGAACTTCTCCAGATTATGCCGCGCATCAACTAACGCATCGTGATTTCCTTCAGGTGCTTCTGGCAGCGTGGGCCGACCAGCCAACTCCCAATACTGACGAATTTCACGCGTAAACCGTGGCAGATCCTTCGGCAAAGCCGCCATATCTCCCCACAATTGGGCAAACACCACATGGTCATAGGGCCCAATCCATGCCCATAATTCTGGCCGCCCTCGCCCTTTAACCGCAGTGAGAAAGTCATAAACCTCAGTGCGAATCTGATCATTACTGCGCCACTCAGGACTACTTGGATTAGGAAGTTTATTCAAAACATTTTCCCTAACCCAATCATTAGCTAGAGAATGATCGGCATCGGTAGACACCGCATAGTATTCCCTGCCATCTTCAGCAACAATGGCAATCGATACCAGCTTGATGGTGGTCCCATCCTCTATGAACTCGGTGTCATAAAAAAACCGCATGGACGATCCTTATGTTCTCTTCACGGGCAAAAACAGTATCACTGCAATAGCAATACATGTTACTGGTGCCACGATTGTTTGATGAAAATTCACGGCTGCTGCACCTAAATAAAGCACAATCATAACCACAGAAAGTGCTAGTTTCTGCTTCACTGACGCCCGCCTTGTGGAAAAAAGTCCGGTAGTTTTGGTGGGCTAATGCTCCACCGAAGAATCGGCACCTTGGACACACCATACATTGCCACAGTGCCAATGAAAGAAATACCCAAACAGACACCCACCCATACCTGAGCCGGAATCTCGAAACCTAAACCATCATGCAGCAAAATACCAAACACTAGAGACAAGAAAATAGGATGCCCCAAATAGGCCACTAGGGTGTTTCGCCCCAAAGCCATCATTGCAGTACCAACAACAGGGACCTTCGCCAATCCCACCGACAAAGTCACTGCAAAAGGCAATAATAGAAGACTGACAATCACATCCCGCACCGGCCGAGTCTGATCCGACAATTCGATCTGATTCAAAGCTATTGCTAGAACAACCAGCACTGTAGAAATAATCAGACTCAGTCGGGTCAAAGCCTGATCGGCGAATTTCTTAATCCAATCCCTTGCATAAGCACCAATCAAAAACAATGGTAAATAGGCTAAAACCCGTGGCAGAACTAAAATCTCAGAAATCACAAACCACGGGGTGACCGCAATAATCACGAACGGCAGCACATAGCGCACAACCGGTGGCAGGAACTTAGTAAACCACAGCACCACCGTAAATAGCATCAATGCCCACAAAAACCAATACAGATTTTGGGCGGTGCGCATGGTTTCCCAATAAAATTCCCGTGGTGGAAGCGGGTAATCATAATTGAGGTGCAATTTCCACTGCGCTAAAAACACCTCCACTGGCGTCCACAACAAATACGGCACCAGAAGAAACCAGATGCGCTTAGTGAAAAGTTCAATGAGATTGAACCGAAACACCTTCACCGCGAAAAAGCCCGACACCATGAAAAACATCGGCATCCGCAACGACCCAATAATCCGGTTCACTACCTCAATCTCAGTTTCAACCCCACCAGGAACCACCATGGTGGAGTGCAAAAGCATCACGCCAAAAATTGATAAGCCACGAGCAACATCAGGCCATGCCATACGCACTTTAGCAGGAGCCAACGCGTTTTCGTCTTTCCGCATTAACACTGGGTCCCTCCGCTTCCTCGCAAACCTGTTCAGATTATCGAAACCACAGCTAGAAAGATAATTAGTATTGCCTAAATCACTTTGGCGGATTCACCCCTGGTGGATAACCTGAGCCCGCCTCTAGTGATTTTTTCACTTCTGCGGCATACACATCGACATATTCAGCACCGGTTAATGCAGTCAATGCCGCCATAACATGATCGGTCAATGCCCGCGCTGCTTCTGCCGATGCTGGATCCAACCCTTGCGCTTTAACAAAGGCAATTGGGTCAATTGGCTCCCCGATACGAATCCCCACCTTAGCGGGACGAATCAGCCACGATCCAATGGGATTAGCTTTCCGCGCCCCCAACATAGCAACCGGAATCACCGGAGCACCAGTATCCAACGCGATATACGCCATCCCAGTCTTACCCCGATAAATCCGACCATCCGGCGAACGAGTCCCCTCTGGATAAATCCCAAACAAGTCACCATCAGCAATCACTTTACGCGCCGAAGCTAACAACGCATCCCGAGCATTTTCCGCAGTACGATCTAATGGAATTTGCCCAACTGCAGTAAAAAACCACTTTTGCATTTTCCCCACCACACCTGGTGTGGTGAAGTACTCACTTTTTGCAGGAAAGGTAATCTGACGCGGACATAACAAGGGCAAGAAAAAAGAATCCATGACCGATTGGTGATTGGATGCCAAAATTGCCCCCCCACCTGCCGGAATGCGCTCCTTCCCCTCGATAAACGGGCGATTATACACTCGAAGAATTGGTCCGAATAAGATATTTTTAAATAACCAATACCATTTATTGTTCATGCTTTCCCTACATAAGTTCTCGGGCCAAATCTGCTACACCAATCATACCGGCATTCCCACCGAGTTCCGCACAAGCAAGCATCGGGGTAGGTCGAAAGCCTGCCCCCACCATCGATGCCTGCATATGCTCATTAGCCACAGGCAGATACAAATCCGCATCGGAAGAGACCCCACCACCAATAACAATCAACCGCGGATCCAAAGTATCAGCAACAATCGACAACCCTAGCCCCAACCATTGCGCAAAATCAGCAACAGCCAGCGCCGCAATCTCATCCCCATTCCGAGCAGCAATCATCACATCCTTGCCACTCACAGCCTGCCCCCGCAATACCGAAGGCACCGAGGAATGCGCCTGCAACAATTCCATAACTGTGGTTTCTAAACCTGTACCCGAACAATACCGCTCCAAACACCCTTGTTTATTACAAGCGCAAGGCCGACCATGCGGCACCACCTGAATATGTCCAAACTCTGGAGCAGTACCAAAAGCACCCCGATAAATCTCCCCCTGATGCATCAAGGTCGCACCAATACCAGTACCAATCGCAAACAGCACCCACGTGTCAGCGCCACGGGCAGCACCAAAACGAAACTCTCCCCACGCCGCAGAATTAGCATCATGTTCCAATCGCACAGGTAGCTGAAGCGCCTGCGACAATTCCGCTCGCACCGGCCGATCCCGCCATGGCAGATGCGGAGCATACCGCACCACCTCACAAGCTGGATCTAAAAACCCAGCTACAGCCAAGCCAACAGCGCCAATATCATGATTTACCTTCAGATTTTCTACCGTCGTAACGATCCCTGCCACCAATTGCTCGGCCGTTTTAGGAACCGGAGTCGAAACCGACTCGATGATGACTCCATCTTCGGTAACTACACCCGCCCTCATGTTGGTTCCTCCAATATCGAAACCAACCGAAGCACGAGAGGACATGAAACCACCTTTTAAGGTCAGAGAAAGCAAGTAGAAGGCGATTATAACCAGCCCAATCACTTCAGTGGTAGCGAAGCACGTTTCGAAGTCGTTCCCCCATGATGCGCCACGTCCAATTCTGCTCCACATAATTCCGGCCAGCCTGCCCCATCTGAGCACGTAACCGCGCATCCCCCAACAACGCCGAAATCGCCGAAATAAGCGCCTGTTGATCCTTCCCCGGCACAACAAAACCAGACTGCGGAATTATCGTCTCAGGGGCGCCACCAGAGTCCCCTACAATCACGGGAATGCCCGAAGCTTGAGCCTCAAGAAAAACAATCCCAAGTCCTTCCACATCCAGTCCCCCACCTCTTGTTCGACAAGGCATAGCAAACACATCTGCCGCCGCCAAACAATCCTTCATCTCCGACTCACTCACCCGACCGGTAAGACGCACATTCGCCCCCGCTAATCGACGCAACGTCGATTCATAACGGCCACCACCAACCAACACAAGATGCGCATTGGGAAATTTCCGCAATACCGCAGGCCACGCTTTAATCAGCGAATCCTGTCCTTTGCGCGGCACTAACCGAGAAATACACACTACAAATAAGTCTGAGTCCGCCCACCCCAAACGCTCCCGAATCGCTGCCCGATCAGCAGCGGTACAGACGTCGAAACGCGACACGTCCACCCCCGAAGGCAACCATGCAAATTCCGCACCAGCAAACGCGCGCCGAAACCGCCTCAACGTGTACTCAGAAATGTAGGTAATCACATCACAATGCCGAGCAATAACTTTCAACACTTGCCGTGCCCCTGGCAACATGGACCAACCCACTTCGTGCCCGTGGGTACTCGCCACCACCTTCTTCGCGCCCGCCTTCTTCGCGAAAGCCGCCATCACCGCTAGTGGCGCTGCCGCCCCAAACCACACCACATCAATCGCTTCAGCACGGATAATCTCCTGCATCCGCCGAATAGTCATAGGAGTAGGCAACATAACTTTTCGTGGCCACCGAAACACCCGATAAGGTTGGGATTCATCCCATGCGCGAGCTGCTGCTGCATCTTGAGTCGAGGCAAAAACCACAACGTCTTCTGGCGGGAGAGTCGCCAAGAAATCACGTAGATACGACTGAATACCGCCAACCGTTGGCGGATAATCATTCGTAACCAACAAAACCCGCATCAGTATCGACGTGCCCCATAATATGGCATGGTGTCCATGCTCACGACTTGCACTGGAATACCATAGTCCGAAGCGTGCAAAACCATATTATTCCCAGCATAAATGCCCACATGCGTCGCGCCGGGATAAAAGCCAACCACATCTCCAGGCTGCAGCTCAGTGCGAGAAACCTCCACGCCCCCAGCCATTTGTGCTTGGGAGGTACGTGGAACCGTCTTCCCTTGTTGCTGGTAGGCCCAGAGCACTAGTCCAGAACAGTCAAAGGCATCAGGCCCGGTGGCTCCCCACGAATACGGTGCTCCAAGCTTGGTCATCCCAGCTTCGAGAGCTAATAACCCTGATTCATTGGTACCAGTAAGCCCAGCAATGGTGTATTCAATCGGACCGTTTTTGGCTACCCATTTGGCTTTATCTTCCTCAGAAAGGGAATCGACACGATCGACTACTTCCTTAATCTGAGTTTGGAGTTCTTCTTGTTCCCGTTCGAGGGTGGCCTTCTGTGCGGCCAGATTATTCCGATTAAACTCTGCAGCTTCCACCGCTTGAGTAGCTTGGTTTCGCAGTTCATTTGCGCTGGCGGTCGCTGCTAGCAGATTTTCGACGGTTACCTCGGTTTGTGCACTCAAGGTGGCAAGGTAAGCACTGCGGTCGATGGCGTTTTGTGGATTTTGCGAGCCAATGACTTGTGTTACTGGATCAAGAACCACCCCACGGTACTTAGCTGAAGCAATGCGATTGACCTCACCTTGCATTGTGGATTCAAAAGCTTTAGCTTCATCGGCTTGAGTGGTGGCATCAAGTGCCTGTTGCTCCAATGCATGCATTTCTTCTTCAGCTGCGAAAAGCTGGTCTTCGAGGTGTTTAACTTCCTCATTGGTAGCGTTGGTTCGCTGCGACAGTTCTTCAGTGACGCGAATCAGTTCATCAACGTCTTCTGCTTGGGTGGCCACAGGGACCGCAAGCAGCGCCAAAGTGGTTAATGCAGTAATCAAACCACGGCTAGTAGCACGCACTTTAAACCTCGAAGTATCTAGAGTTTTGCAATTGAATCCAGCCATACTATAGAACACATCAGACAAATTATCCGCATCAGGTTGCTACAGTCTGGCCAGTGGAATCGCCAAAAGCGACCACCAAAAAGACAAAAGCCACCCCTTTTAGACAAAGAGGCAGCCAGAGAAAGCTTCAGTTATTACAGATAAATGTTAGAAGCGAACTGCGGAGTGGAATGGCATATTGGCCATTGAGTCTTCCTTCAGCGGAGTACCCTGAGTGACTGCGTGCACCACATTGCCATTACCTGCATAGATTCCCACATGGGAAGCACCAGAATAGAAGACCACAATATCACCTGGTTGCAGCTGATCTCGGGAGATCTGCTGCCCCTCAGAAGCCTGTGCATAGGAGGTACGTGGAATAGACTTGCCTACTTGGCTGTAAGCCCATGAGGTCAAACCGGAGCAGTCAAATGCATTTGGACCTGCTGCACCCCACACATAGGGAGAACCAATCTTGGAGCGAGCTGCTGCAAGGATGGATTCACCGGTTGACCGAGATTCCACAGTCTGCTGTGCTTCAAGGGGGTTCTGCACGACTGCAGCATAGTTATTGATGTTCTGTCCGGGCAGAGAGGCAACCAGTTGGTCTGCTCCAGGAACGGTTGGCAAATCAGTCATAGCCGAGCCCAAGTCAACGTTTGGAACGTCAACCTTGATGTCGGTACCGGGTAGAGCAACCTCAGCTGCACCTGCGGCTGAAGGATTTGCTAACGCGGTAACAGCTGCAACTGCGGTTGCAGCTGCACTGTTACGTGCCATGTTCTTAGATGGACGACGGTGCTTAGCCACGAATGAATCTCCAATACTGTT
>JBHACV010000043.1:0-5660 GCA_041854705.1 Corynebacterium sp. | reverse complement strand
CACCCACTAAACATCACATTAACAAAACATAACAATAACAAAACAAAATAACCCCCACCCCACACCACAACCACCCCCACACAAGGGGAACAAGATCACCAACCCACCAAAACCAGTTCATGGATTGAGCCATTAATCTACTTAATCACACACGTCCCACCTCAGCGGAATTAGTTCGAGTATCGCCCAGGAAATTCCATTCGTGCCTGCTGAACCACCTCCGCAATAAAATCCCCCTTGGCTGCAGTGTAGGCATCACGGTCATGCTTAAATCGCTTGGCCAATTCCCGCTTGAGCTCTGCATAGGCTTCAGCAGTCTTCGGATGGGCAACTAAGAAGTCCCGAAAGTATAACTCATCCCAATCTCCTGAACTGCGAATATGTAGGTGAAGGACCCGTTCAGCAAATCCTTGCGGGGTATAGCCTTTATTAAAAGCCATCCGCAGCTCAGAAGCCGGACCAGCATTCATGAGTAGCCAACCTGCGCCTAAAATGCGATCGAGTACTGTCTGCTTGTCAGTTTCAGGTGAAACCTCTAAGAGAATGTCTACGATTGGTTTTGCTACCAGCCCAGGAACAGCGGTGGAACCGATATGGCTCACTCGGGAAATCTCAGCCCCCAGCAGATCACTCAGCTCGGCGACTACAGTAGCGTACCAGTTGGAATATTCTTGATTGGATTCACACAGCATAATGGGAAATAATTGCCACAACTGAGCCAAACTCAGTTCGTAGAGGCTACGGGGGTCGTCGTTGGCAAAGGTCACCGTGAAGTCACCACCTGTTGTATTGCTTGATCGATCAGCTTTTTTGCACGCTTGGCAGTGATCCGCTTTGGGGTCTCGGCAGCTCGGGCCACTGCGATACCGTCAGCGATAGCCAACAATAATGCCGCATCGTCTGCACTAAACCCACTGTTAGGGTAAGCCACCTGCAGCAGGTCAAAGATTGCTTGTTCCGCCTGTCGCCAGTTTTTACTGTGTTCCACCATGAGTCGGTCGTTGACCGCGGCTCGGGCGGCAAAAACCGTCCAGATTACTGCCCCTTCCCGCGCCTCGTCGTCAGCTGCGGCAATGGACTGCAAAAAGACCTCAAGTTGCTTCTTTGGATCAGTGATCTGTGACAGCAGCTGCTGCATATATTCTCGGAATAGGCGGTCCATCTCCCCCATTGCAGCAGAGAGTAAATCCTCTTTGGTTCGAAAATGATGCTGGACCGCACCAACCGAGACCCCCGCTTCCCGTGCAACATTGCGCACACTGGTTTCTTCGGGCCCGCGGGTTGCTACGAGCTTTACCACTGCCTTGAGGATCTCATCCGTTGCCATACGATCGTATGGTAGCATTGACATCATGAAAAATACGACTGTATTGGAAGCTCGGAATCCCACCATTGATATCGTCCGAGGTGTCGCAATCCTAGGCACCCTGTGGACCAATATCTGGCTTTTCACCTCCGAGCATGGCCTCTATGGCGCACTCATGCTAGACAGCGATCAATCAGTTTTGGGACGAGCACTCACCGCCCTGAGCCAGGGAAAATTCCTTGCCTTACTTTCGCTAATATTCGGCGTCGGCCTAAGCTTGCAATACCGCTCCGCACGTCGTAAAGCGATCCGGTGGCCTAGCCGCTATGGGCTCCGCATGCTGCTGCTTTTTATCGACGGCGTGCTCAACTACCTACTCATTGCTGAATTCGATGTACTCATAGGCTATGCCGTCACTGGCTTTGTAGTTTCTTATTTGCTACTTACTCGACCGAAAACCCAAACGAGGCTCATTATTATCTTTGGCACGCTGCACCTAGTTCTTATCTCCCTGCTCGCTTGGTCCATAGCCGCATTTCCAGTAGCTGGACCGACTACAGTCCACTCTCCTTATGCACAGGGCAGCTTTTTTGAGCTGATAGCATTTCGAATTGACAACTTTAGCCTTTTTCGTGCCGAACCCATCCTCATTTTCGCACTTTCTATTAGTATGTTCCTGCTTGGGGCGCGGCTAGCCAACGCTGGTGTGTTCGCACCAACTAATACCAAACTGCGCCGAACGCTCATCATTATTGGTGTTATTGCTGCTCCAATTGACTTCGGCCTTGGCGTTAGTGGTAATACTGCCGCGATTTTTGTCGAGCGTTATGCCATTGCTCCGTTTGTCAGTCTTGGGTTGCTAGCTGTCATTATCGAAGCTTCATTAGCATTTGGCACTACCAATCTCCCGGCGCGCCTGCTACAAAGCGTGGGGCGAACCGCATTATCGTGCTATTTATTGCAAAATCTCTTAGGCAGCTGGTTGTTTTATGGCTGGGGGCTCGGTTTAGTCAACCAAATCCAGCACTATCAAGTGGCCGCGACGATGGTGGGATACTTTGTCATCGCGGCGCTTGTGACTATTACGGCACATTTGTGGTTGCGGTGGTTTCCGATTGGTCCTGTCGAGTGGGTGTGGAAGAAACTTGCCAACCTTAAAATGCGATAACTACCTTGCCAATCAGTCCACCAGCTTCGAATGTTTCATGTGCTTGGTGGATTTTGCTGAGTGGGAACTGTTGAGCTACCCGCAGCTGTAATTTCCCAGCATCTACCATATCCACTAACTGTGTTAGCCCTGCTGCGTCAATCTGAACGTAATGGTGAATGAACCGTTCTCCTAGTGCTAAGAACTCGGGTGGCGTTTCCATGTCACTGATGGTCACGAACCTTGTTTGCGGTCCCAGTAAGGCAGGGTCGTAGATACCAGCGGTATCGAAGATGGCATCGAAGGTTTTTAGTTCTTGGGTATTGGTGGTTACGGTTGTTGCTCCCAATTTTAAGGCGTCGTCACTATGCTCAGGCCGAGATATCAGGCCGGTTACCTCACACCCTGCCTGTGTCAGTAGTTGCACCGCAATACCACCGACTGCACCAATAGCGCCGGTGACCAGCACACGATCACCGGGTTTTGCAGCAAGGGCTGCTACTGCCTGTTGTGCGGTTGTACCTGCTAGGGGCAAGGTTGCCGCTTCAATCAGGGATACAGTTTTAGGTGCCGCAACTAGGGAATTGGCAGGAATCACTGTCGTCTCTGCCCACACCCCAGCTAGACTGCGCGGTGGGGACATTGCGATCACCCGATCACCCGGCTGATACCTTGATCCGGTTGGCGCTTGTAATACAATACCGGCGAAATCCCAGCCAAGGGTCACGGGAAAACCGGGAAGTTGCTGCGGGGTGCCAGGTGTTCGCATTTTCACATCCACTGGGTTGATGGTGGAAGCAACCGTCGCTACCAGCACCTCGTTATCTTCGGGAATGGGGGTGGGAATCTCATCGATTTGAATGTCTGTTATCTCACCATAATCGTGAATTCGTGCAGCTCGCATGGAAATCCTCCAATCATTGAACAGGACTGTTGACTACACTTTGTAGGCTAGAGATTCACATCGATGTCAATGCAACCTTGATTGGAAAATACACCATGCGCATTGCCGACGCCGCCAGTAGAACTGGCACTTCCACCCGACTGCTTCGCTACTACGAAGAGCAAGGTCTCATCTGCCCAGCGCGCACGAGTACTGGATATCGGGATTATTCGGAGTCTGATGTACAGACAATCGGTCAGATTCGGCTGTTGCTTGATGCTGGGCTTAGCACTGCCACCATTGGAAAAATCCTGCCTTGCTTGCAGAAACAGTCTGGCTATTTGCCTAAGCTGTGTCCTCAGCTGGCGGCAGAACTGCGACACGAACAACAGCGCATTATTGCTGCCATTGAAGCTCTGGCAGCTTCCCGGGATCTGATCGAGGAGGTCATTAACTTCGGCTTAGGACATGAGTCAGACCGATGACAGTTATCCTCTACAGGGGGCTGCAATATAATCAGTACTGGCACCCTTCAGCTCCCAGTTCTTGGGGCTTTTTGGTGTCCAAGCAAACAAATAGAGCAACATCTTCTGGCCTTGCCCTACCTATCAAAACCTGTCGGACATTAGCGAAGCTTATTGTTTAAGATTTTCCACCGCAATGTCCCCTATCCCCTTTTTTGCTGGTCTTTGTCAGGTGTTCATGGGTTAGCCATTGACGAAGTACATGCTTAAGTGCATGGAGTAGGATGCGGCACTGTGTTCCAATTCTTGGAGTGCAGCTTGATCGTAGCCATGTTCCATGCTGGGGGCATGGAAGGAGAACAGTGGTTGATAATTGGCATCGATAAAGCTGATTAATAGTTCAAATGGTCGGAGAATTTCGATCAGTGTGTAGCCAATAATGCCGGTTGGGCTGTAGCTGGTTGCTGGCTGGGCACAGGACACAGCCAATCCAATCTTCTTGCCTTGCAGTGCGGTACCCCCTGGCCCATAAGCCCAGCCAAAGGTGAGGACGTCGTCAAGCCATTGTTTTAACAGTGGTGGGCAATTGAACCATTGCACTGGGAATTGAAACACAATTTTGTCATGGGCCGCCACCAGTTGCTGTTCAGCTGCGACATCGATTTGATAATCGGGATAGAGGTCGTACAGTTTATGAACTGTAAAGAGATCTGGACGTTTTTGCATCTCATTAACCCAGCGTCGATTAATCATCGATTGTTCGATATTTGGATGGGCGACAATTACCAAGGTCTTTGTCATTATACGCACTCCTCTTGCGGTCTATCACGCTGCGTTGACGCTGTGAGCTTCGTCTTTATCAGAAACAGGCAGAAGGATATCCACAATCATCCTGTCTGCACCCTGAATTTCACCCACCTAATTCGCAGCCATCCAGCAAAGTCGATTCTAAAAGCTAGTGTTACTTCTTTGCATAACAGACAAGCCAATGTGCAGTAATATTTTCAGCATAAAACCTACCAAAAATATGACCCAATTGGTTGCATATCAACTTTATTAAAGACATTCCACTTTTGGGTATGGCGCGCGCATATAACTGCCACTTAAGCGAGAAATTAAAATATTAATAAGAAATTAGATGCGCTACATTATAAAATGTTCAGCTTTTCGCTGTCCCTACGTTCGAATGCCCCCAAGAAAGCAGCGGGTGCCAAGCCTAGGTTTATTGCTCACCCGCCGCTACGACTGTCCCCTATTTTTAAAAATCTATTTCTGCTTACCGAACCAGTTGAACCGTTTCTTTGACTTCGGCGACTGCGGTCCAGCAGTAGATAAGATACGAATCACTGTCTTGTCAGGATCAACGAGGCTGGGTGCATACACTGCCTTAATACGTTCAGTATCAGAAGAGCCGACAGTATCACCATCTTGGATAACCAATCCGTTTTCCAATAGATACATTGCCATGTTCGAAATAAAAGTGAAGGTTTCTTCCTCATTGTTATTGCTCTCGGGAATCTCAATATCCATCAGCCCGAGGTCATGCAGACCAACGGTGTGAGCGGTGAGTATGCCGTCTTCTGGTCGAATACCCATATTGATCGCTATCCACGCCCAGCAAAGTGGTTCAGGGAGGATTTCTAGTGCCAGCTCCCGAAACAGCTGCGGTAAAATCAGATGGTTGGCACCACCCCAATAGATGGCAAAAGTTTCCTGGGATACTTCAATGATCGAAGCAATGACCTGGGATAATAGTACTGTCGCAGCGAGTTCGAGGTTTTCTTCTGGGGTAAAGACAGATACGATGCTAAATGCTTGATAGTCCTGATTGAATTCTGCCGCTTCAGGCCATAGTCTGCT
>JBHACV010000042.1:0-7402 GCA_041854705.1 Corynebacterium sp. | reverse complement strand
CGTTGCTCCTGGTGGAATAATTGCAGGGTACAGTGTCCTAAATCCTGTAGTGGCAGCCATCCGTCTCCATGCCACTCTATATGTTTCCGCTATTGGTGTGTTGTTCCAGGTGCCGTAGGTGTTGACATAAAGTTCATTATCCATCTCTGCTGGTTGATAGGCTGTGGCTGGAATGAAATCTTCTGATAATGCTTCTAAATCAATCTCAGACCAGTCTTGGTTGTGTTTCATTGTCGGGTTGGGTTGTTTTTGCATTGGCAAGGACACCCCAAGATGTGGTCCTTGGAGAATGACTTTGGCCCAAGATTCTGGGTGTTTCCAACCGACGTCAAAATAACCTTTTTTCTTATCGGTAGTTTCGTTCCAGCCTCCAGAAAATTGCAATCCAAGTTCTTTAATCCGTGGTGCAGCTGCGAGTTTTGCAAGAACCTGTGCAGCTTCGGTGTTAACGGTGTACACCATCCGTGTTTCCAACAATGGAGTGTTGGGTTCTTCCAGGATTGATTTCCATACTTTCAGCGTAGAGTTATCTACATAAATAATCCGATCACGATGCGGGCGTAGATCCCAGTTGTCATTATCATCTTTAATACCGGGAGCAGCGCCAGAGCCATCGTGGATAAGAGACTTTATGACAGTTGTGGGATGGTAGAGCGAATTTGCACTAATAAAGTTGGCGGAAGGCAAGAAGGAAGAGTAAGTGTGAATGCCGTACTTTACTAAATGGTGAACGTCGAAAAGCGAAAGCTCGTTAACAAACTGCCAGTGCCTCCGCAGCCTGCTATAAGCCTGTTTGCGAAGTGGCGCGGCTTTCTTTTCGGTGAAGTGTGATTCGGGATGAATTAGCGACACCACGCCGTTTGTTGACATGTTTTCCCATGTGCGTTCTATGAAGCCGCGATATAGGTCGGGGCGTTGATCTTTGAGATATGGGTAATGCGCGATGGAGCCTAGAACTGCGGCAAGACCAACGGCTTCTCCCACGCCTTTCGCTACGGTGCGGCGAACGATTGGCTCGTCGATAATCGTGGCTAGCCGTTCATTTTTTCCTTTTTGTGTGGGTTTATGCGCTAGCTGCCACCAAGGATCGTATTCTGCGAGAAGTTGATCGAAATTAACATCAGGTCGCACCCACGGCGGGTTACCGATTTGCAGGTCGAAGCCGCCTTTTGCAAAGACGGCTGCGAAGTCTAGGTCCCAATGGAAGAAGCCTTGTTCGGCCGCGATTTCTTTGACGGTTTCGAGCCATGGGTGTTTTTCCAGACATTCGGCGATCGGTAGTGCCCCTGCGAACTGTAGGTCTTGTATTTCAACATCGGTGAGGTCATCCCAGTCCGTGACTGAGGCTAAGGTTTGTTTGTTGATGAAGGCCTTCGAGTGCATGCCTAATATGTCTTGGAGGGCGGCGAGCCAGGCGTCGAAAAGCGGGGCGTTGGCAGCTTCGGTGACTGGCCAGAACGACAGCGCGCACCAAGCATCCATGACTAGCCGGAGCCGGTTGTAGGGCGAGTCAGGGTTGGCAAAGAGTTCTTCTTCGATTTGTGCGCGTTTGACTACAGGTGTGCTTGTGGTGTGGTCAGCACCCCAGAGCGTGATGGTGCGGCGTGATTGTTCTTCGGCGATGCGGAGTCGCTGCAGCGCGGATTGCCAGAGGATTTCCACTCGGTAGCCGAGCATGCTTAGTGTTTTCGCTTGTGCTGTTGTGGGGGAGTGTCGGATACTGTTACGCCAGTTCTTTAATAGTTTTTGTTGCTCGATGGCGAACGATTTCAGGTCTTCGGCATCGGCAGCTGATCCCCAGGTTTTGCTGGGCAGCAGGAAGTGATGGATGCGTCCTGCGGTTTGTGGGTCTTGATTAAGCTGATCCATTGCGGCGGCGAGGTCAGCGATCGGGTGCCGCTTGGGGACCATGTCCAGCCATTTGTGGTTCTTCAGGTTAACAGTGCTGTATGTTGCACGGCTGGCACCGATCAAAGAATTACCGCGGCGTAGATGTAAACCAAACCATGGGGCTTTAAGCTCAGCGGTCATGGTATCAAGCCACAGCGAGATTTCCGCGAGCTCAACAGCGGTGGCATTAAGATCCACGCCGTAGACGTTGTGCAACGCGATGTATGCTTTGGTTTTCTGTAACTCAACGGTGCGATCGGTGGCGGGAATCTGCTCGTCTAGCTCTTGTTCTTTACGTTTGAGGTAGAGTTCAGCAAGTTGGCGGACTGCTTCGACTGCGAAGGCGCCTGATCCCATTGCTGGCTCACAGATGCTGATGTCAAGTATGTCATCGGCACAGCTGATTCGCCCTGATGCCTCTAGTTCCTCTAATGCCTGGCTGACGGTGAATTCCGTGAGTACTGGTGGGGTGTAAAAGGAGGCCGAACGCTGCCGGTCCCGGCTTGATTGGCGGAAGACGAAGGAGCCGGTGGGATAGACTTTATTCTTTAATATGGTGCCGCCCTCTGCAGCGGCGACGGTCACCTTGACTAGATGCGATTCCAGTCCTTCGGTGCGATGCCGAGGTACTACCCACGATCCTTTGGTTGCGTCACCATTAGGGGCAACTTCAAAAAGTTCTTCTTCTGCGATGAAACCCCGATAACTCATCAGACCCTCGTAGACTTGACCGAGTTCAGATACGCCGAGCGTAGCGTAGGAGATAAAGCCTCGGTCGCGTCCGCGCTTTTCTTTGGAAAGTAGAAGGTTTTGCAGAACTTTGTGTAATGCTAGGTTGGACAGTTTTACCCGGTCGATATAGGAGGTTTTCTCCGGGAGAAAAAGGTCAGCTGATAACTCTCGGAACCGCAGCCCTGGTGCGCCTTGACCATAGATGTGGTGTTCTTCTGGGTCATGACCATTATTAATGAGTTGGAATAGGACATTCAGCGAGGAATACAGGTGGGTGCCGTGGGATGCGCGGCTAGTGGCAGGTTCATTGAGGATGAGGTCTCTAATCCGTGCTAGACCGTATCCTTGATCGTATTCTTGAGCTCCAGTGGGGAGTATTTCAAGTTCCGGTCGGGCTTCACTGAACAGCAAGAACAGGATGCGATAGAGGTATCTGAGACTTTGTTTGGCTAACTCGTTGCCGATGATGTCGGTTATGGGCAGGTTTTGTTCGCGGTGTCGATCCAGTACATCATTGCCGATGATTTCAATGGAGGTTTTTACTGCACCGCGCAGCTCTGCGGAGACTTGAACGGCATGGTTGAGTGATTCCTCCATGGTGGTAGTCCACCAGGTGGTGTCATCGGCTGTGCGTTCGGTGTTTTCTCGGCTGAGGATGACAGCAATTCTTTGAAGTTCACCTTTGGACTTTTGATCGTTGCGTTCTATCGCGAGGTTGAGGTCTATAGCGAGGTAACGTCCTAATGGCCAGCCTTCGCGTTCTGCCAGTATGACCCAATGACCTGCGGTAACAATAACGAAGTGTGGGGGAATATCGCTGAGGAATAACTCACTTATTGTTTTGTGGGTGGACCATTTTTGGAGTTTATCGTTTAAAGTGATGGAGCCTAGTGGGGTTGTGTCGCTGAGCTCTTCATGGCTAGCGATAGCATGGGAATCAAAAGCTATGACGCTGCCAGAATCGCCGACCCAGGCATCGATAAGATAGCAGTTTTTGCCGCGGCGAAATGTGTGTGGTTCGGGTCTGCCATAGCCTAAGGCAGAGCGCACCATGGTGGCTGCAGTGTTTAATGCTGCTAAGTCGTCAGCATCCAACGTTGAAAGCATCATTTGCAGGGACTGACGTTGCGAGCTGAACCGAAACCATGGGTTATAGTCTTCGACTTCATTCTTCCACTCTTTAATGCGCCCTGCGGTGCGTTTGCCAAATGATGCCCCCTTGGTTTCGTCAGTGGTGAAGTAGTGGTCGCTAATCCATTCCTCTACATTAACGATTGAATCGTAGGCAGCCATTGTTTAAGAACTTTCTTTTATAGGGAGGACGACAAGAAGTGGGCGAACAAGCAACTGGGAAGGATTGAGCGTTAGCTTTAGCTCATTTTCGATAGATTTGAGTTCCTCGCTACGGTGAAGAGTCCATGCACCCGGCGCATTATGGTTGCGTTTCGCTTCCCAGTTTTCCATCCGGTCACGCCATGTTTTAATACGGATATTCGCTTGTTCAGCTGCCGCGTTTTGCATTGGAGTTACCGCATTTTTGGTTTTCTGCACAGCTTCGGCAACCAACTCTATTAAAGAATCATCCACTTGAGTCTGCCCCGTATTCACGGCATCGTGTCCGAGGCCGATACTGGTCAGCCAGTCAATCGCATTAGGGATTACTTGTGCTCCAACACCGAAATCTCCCTCGCTTGCGGTCACAAATGCCCGAGAGACAACTTGGCCGCGATTGTTAGTCAAGGTGGCCATGAGCAAAACCGTTGGGACACTGATATGGGGTGCCGTTGCCGCTGGGATTTCGCGGCGGCCCATCCGAGTAAGCGCTCTGTCGGCTGCCCATTGACTGACAGGATGCAGCGGGCCGAGGTAGTGAGCTTCTGGCCAGGTAGATTCCGACTGGCCTTCTCGAGCAGCTTGGAGGGATTGGTTTCCTCGTCGCGTACTCGTAGCGAGCATCATTTTTTCTTTTACTTTGCGATAAGAAACATAGTCTTGAGGTAGAAAATCGATCCGGCGTTGTAAATCTGGCGGTGGGATGAGGTTTGCAACTTCATTATCATGGTGGCGGAATCCAACGCCTCCAGCTGCAGGGGCTGCACGAGGTACGGTATGAAATGCCTCATGTAAAGCATCCGCTAGGTAGTCGATTTCGTTGGTATAGAGGCTGTTTTCGACCAGTGGAGGTGTTTCCACGATGGGGGCTGCTTCTGCTTCCGCGAACATCGCTAGCAATGCATCTATATTATCGTCGGTGTGTGCTAGGATTTCCTCTGGCTTTGCGACGGTGTCATCAAAATCTCGTTCCCCACGCAATACCTCACGTATAGCGTCTTCTTCTCGTTTAATCGAGTGTTCGCCCATAAGGGAAGAAGCATCCCCTAGCACCTTATAGGCAGCATGTTCACGTTCCATGAGTCTGGCAAGTACTTGAACTTCACCAATTGCATTTTCACTTGCTGGGTCCAGTAGCAGTGTGGTGATAACCGGTGGATATTGTTGGCCGTAGCGGTCGATACGGCCGTTACGCTGCTGGATGCGTATTAAAGACCAAGGGATGTCATAGTGGATAAGGTGGTGACATTGGGAGTGCAGATTGACACCTTCACTGGCGACGTCTCCCGTGATGAGGACGCGGATGGGGGTGTCTTCGCGCTTGAATTCGTCGACAAGCCGCATTTGTTCTTGGTCGGACAAACCGCCGTGCATTACTGCAATTGAACCTTTAGCGAGTTTAAGGTCTTTTGCTAGGTTTTTCGCTAACCATGTCAATGTTGCTACTCGTTCGGAGAATACGACTGCTCTCATTGCAGAGCCCTTGGCTACGCCAATACCCTTGAGGTAGTCAACCAGTTGTTTATATTTTGCGGATTTCTTAGGTGTGATTTTGGTGGTGAGGTCTGAAAGCCGCTGAAGTGCTTGGTACTCAGGGGTGTGGTTAGAAGTCTTTTTTAATCGGTTAGTTACAGTTTCTATTAAAGCTGCCGGTGAGGATAAAAATGCTTTGACAAGGGTCCAAGGAAACAGACGATCCTTAGAAATTGATGTCGCAATCCACGAGTGGTGTAGTTCGTCTGCGACGGTGTTTTCTTCGGGGGAAGCATCAACGAGAATATTGTTTGGTTCGGCGCGGACCGCCCAATTGTTACCAACAATGCTAGAGACTTCGGGACTATTTCGATGCCGTCTAATGATAAGTCGGCGGGCTGCTTCGGTATCAATGGTGCCATCCGGTAGTACAGATGTCGGGTCCAAGAAACGCAAGATTTCCCTAAATGACTCTGGGTCACCATTATGAGGTGTTGCCGATGCCAGTATTAAAGCTTCAGTTGTTGGGGCAAGAACTCGGGCAAGCGCATTATTTTGAGTACCAGCGTTGGTGGCGTTATGGATTTCGTCGATGACCACTGCATCCCAACGCACTTTCTCCAGCTGAGCTCGATACTTAGGAGATTTAATGGTATCCATCGAGATAATCACCCGCGGGAAGTAGGTAAACGGGTTACGCGACGCAGGTAGTTTCTGACGAACCTTCTGAATCCCCACAGAGTCTAGTCGCACCAAAGGAATAGCAAAACGAGTCCACAATTCCTGCTGCATCTGCTCTAAGACATGCTTGGGCGTGACAACGAGGATGCGGTCACCCCGACCTCTGCGGATTAACTCTGACAGAATGAAACCAATTTCTAAAGTTTTACCCAGCCCAACTGCATCTGCTAAAAGGACCCGAGGGCGGATGATATCAGCGCTTAAAGCCTGACGAACAGCATCACGTTGGTACTCCAAGGGGTCGGCCAACATTTTTGAACTAACGGTGAGTTCTGGGTGGTACAGCGGAACTGGAGTTTGTCTGATTGTAGTTTCCAGCCACAGCCTTGTATGGCGATACCGATCTGAACGATCAGGTACTATCGTAACCTCAGCTGGATCAAAAACTGTGATTTCATCTAGTGCATCATAAAAAGTTGCAGTAGTGTCTCGGACATAATCCGATAATCCTCGCACCTGTAATTGCCAACCATCTTGGGTTTGAATGGCTTGAGTGATCAACCACTCTTCATCTCGAACTTCAATAGTTAAACCCGGAGCAAATTTAGTTTCACCAGCGGCTTTGGCCATGGATAGTACTTTACCAGGTTTGATAGGCTGCAGTGGATGTTTCGATATTTGAAGCTAACGTACGAGCAAAATAAACCTAAGAATTTATCATCTGGGCGCCCTCGAAATGCACAACCTCATTTTATATTTAGACTCTGCCAAACCCTGGTTCAGTTCCCTAAAACTGCAAATTCTCAGCTGGCGTGTGAAACGCTTTAATGGTGCTTAGAAACCTGCTAAAACCCTTACTCAGCTTGGCCGTTCATTGAATAAACACCAAAAGGATATTTCTTGCATTCTTTGACCAAGAAGTGTCTAACAGCCCAGTTGAGGTGATCAATGGGTGGTTAGAGCATTTACAAAGGATAGCGCTTAGGCACTGTAATTTGAACCACTACATCTTGCGGTGTCTGATCCATTCAGAAAACCTAGTAGCAAAGATCAACGCACACTAAAACCGGAAGAGCCTCACAATGCTGCCCCACCAAATACTTTAAGAAGCTCTTGCGCTCTGGTCGTGGTTGCGTTTTTCTTATTCTGACCTGCAATGATGCTCAAAGGTTCCCAAGCGTCGTGGGGGATATATCCGGCTGTGGTAGCTGCTTTTAAAATGGTTGCGTGGGCATTAATGGTGGTGAGTACTTGGCCCAGCCACTTTGGTGGGGTGATACCGGCAGTGATTTTT
>JBHACV010000041.1:0-3535 GCA_041854705.1 Corynebacterium sp. | reverse complement strand
GGTATTCGCTGGATTGACAGTGATTATTGCACTGGTGGCGCTTGCTGTGGCTGATATTGAATTCCTCACCTACATGGGCATTGCTGCGGCCTTCACCGTATTCTTGGCGGTCTTGGTGTCACTGACCTTGCTTCCCGCTATTTTGGGGGTGCTGGGGCACCGGATTTTCAAAGGTGAGGTCAAGGCGGTTACCCACCGCAGCCGTATGAATCCGATGGGTATGCGCTGGGTGAAGCTCGTCCACCGGATTCCAGGTTTAATTATTGCCATTGTGGTATTTAGCCTTGGTGCTTTGACCATCCCAGCAATGGACCTCCATCTTTCGCTGCCCTCGGATGGTCAATCGCCAAAAGAAACAACACAACGCAAACATGCTGAGATTTTGTACGAAGGCTTCGGCGAAGGCGCCGATGCTCAATTCCTGATTGTCATTGATGCCCATACCGTCAACCCAGATGCTGAGGTATTGCAGCCGCTCATTAATGCCCAAAACCAAGGCCAAGAGGATTTTGATCGGCAAAAAGCAGCGGCGTTCGCCTCCTATATGTATGTACTGCAGAAGTTCTCAGTGACCCAAGATGTAAAGCACATCCAACTGATTGGGGTCTCTGAGGATAGCTACGCCGCCCAGCTAGTGCTGACCTCTGCTAAGGCCAATATTGATCCAGCGACCAACCAACTCATATCCTCGTTGCGTATACAGGAAGAGGAGGTGATTGCGGCCACAGGGGTCGAGTCCGGTATCACCGGACTAGTGCCTATGCAGCAAGATGTGGTTAATCGACTGAGCGATGCCATGCCGCTGTATCTATCGATCGTGGTGGGGCTCGCCATTGTTCTGCTCTTGGTGATTTTCCGCAGTGTTTTTGTACCGATCATTGCAGGTGTAGGTTTCCTCTTGAGCGTGGGTGCAGCGTTCGGTGTTACGGTTTTGTTCTGGCAGCAAGGCCTATGGGGTGTGATTGGTACTCCAGGCCCGATTATTGCCTTCATGCCAATCTTCCTCATCGGTGTGTGCTTCGGTCTGGCAATGGACTACCAAGTGTTCTTAGTCTCGGCGATGCGTGAATACTACACCCACAATAACGGCCAAGGTGATGGCAAATACAACGGTACTGAGCTGTCTGTCATTAATGGTTTCGCGCGTGGCGCCCGAGTAGTTACTGCCGCGGCACTCATTATGATCGCGGTGTTTGTGGCGTTTATTGGCCAACCAATTCCGTTTATTAAGATTTTCGGTTTTGCCCTTGGCGCCGGTGTGCTTTTCGACGCTTTCTTCATCCGCATGGCTTTTGTGCCCGCAGCTATGTTCTTAATGGGCCGTGCTACTTGGTGGATGCCACACTGGTTGGACAAGATCTTGCCACACCTCGACGTTGAAGGCGCTGCTCTAGAGAAGGAATTTGCGGCTGCCCACCCAGAGATCGCCAAACAGCGGGTTATTTCGACGGACCCACAATAACGTACACTATCCGGCATGGAAACAACCTTTAGCCTTGGTAGCGAACTAGGTACCGGTCATGGTCGTACCGGTACCATTCACACCCCACATGGGGATATTCACACTCCTGCGTTCATCCCGGTGGGCACCAAGGCCACGGTGAAGACCCTTACCCCCGAACAAGTCCGGGAAACCGGCGCTCAGGCAGTGCTGTCCAATGCATACCATTTGTACTTGCAGCCTGGTCCTGAGATCGTCGATGAGGCCGGTGGGGTGGCACAATTTGAAAACTGGCACGGCCCAACCTATACCGATTCGGGCGGCTTTCAGGTGATGAGCCTCGGCGTGGGCTTTAAAAAAGTACTCGCTATGGATACCACTGGACTGGTGGAGGGCGATATTCGCGCTAAAAAGAAAGATCGTTATGCCCAAGTGGATGAAGAGGGCGTAGATTTCCGAAGTGTGATTGACGGTTCTCGGCACCGTTTTACCCCGGAGATATCCATGCAGATTCAACATCAACTCGGCGCTGATATTATTTTTGCCTTTGACGAGCTGACCACCTTGGTGGATACCCGTCTGTATCAAGAACAATCCGTGGAACGCACACATCGGTGGGCTAAGCGGTGTCTTGATGAACATGACCGACTCACCCGAGAGCGGCACGATAAGCCACTGCAATCGCTCTGGGGAGTGGTGCAGGGGGCACAGTATGAGGATTTGCGTCGCAAAGCAACGCGAGGATTGATCGAATTATCCAACCAAGCCGAAACTGAGGGCAAACGAGGGTTTGGTGGCTTTGGTATCGGTGGCGCACTGGAAAAAGAAAACCTTGGCACCATTGTTGGGTGGGTTTGCGATGAACTGCCGGTAGAAAAACCGCGTCACTTGCTGGGGATTTCAGAACCGGATGATCTATTCGTAGCGATCGAAAACGGTGCAGACACCTTTGATTGCGTAGCTCCCACTCGATTGGGTCGGCGTGGTGGGGTTTATACCCTCGATGGGCGGTTGAACTTGACTAATGCAAGATTCAAACGGGATTTCACAGGTATCGACGAGGAATTTGGTGGCTACGTTTCCGAAAACTACTCCCGCGCGTACATCCACCACCTGCTGAAAGCAAAGGAATTCCTCGCTGGCACGTTGTGTACCATGCATAATGTGACCTTCATGGTACGACTGGTGGACAATATCCGTGCTGCCATCAATGGCGGCTACTACGAGGATTACAAACAAGAATTCATGGGACGGTATTACCGAAAATAGGGGTGCAGGGTATTGCCACCCGTGACCTGTGCACCACCTTAAAAGTTGGTGCTAAAGCCAGTTTTATTCATGTCATTTCCTTATTGTTTCCGTCGAGTTTTCTTTAAAGTTGTAACAACTGGGACTTCAGTTGCGATTGTGCAAGGGACGGAAGAAACTCAATGAGGAGGCGGAATCGATGACTCAAAGGAAAAAGCGTCTTGCCAGTGTGATGATGGGAGTCACATTGGCCGGAGGTATGGTACTGGCTGGGCAACCAGCACTTGCTCAGCAAGCCGAAAACCGCCCAACACGGGATGTGAAAGTAGGGTATCCCCTAGGTGGTGAACACACCATGCGTGTCTCATCATGGAGTGTTTGCCATTGGCCAGGTGGCAAAGGCAGCAGTCCAGTGCAGCAATCACTAGTTGCCAATGCTTGGGATGTAGATGCCAACTACAGTCCGGAAAATTTCTTTGACATAGACGCCTACTTCCCCTTTAACTCGGGCACTGTGAAGTGGGAAAACACAAAAACTGGCGCTACTGGAACTGCAACTAAACGCTCAAACGGCGTTGAAATTGATGTGGGAGATATCGATACCGGGATCGGTGATGTCAAGGTAACCTTCACGGTTACTCGTTCCCTATTGCCGATCATCCTAGAAGATTTCCCCCTATCATCAGCCTTGTCCCACAGCCGCACTGAGACCTTCTTTGTTAAAGGGATTGACCCAGTAGCCTGCGAAGCAGCTCCAGGATAATCACATTATTTGCCTTGAGAAGCATCAAGGTGACAAACAAAAGGAACGACCTTTTGGGTGGTTCCCTTTACAAGAGGCTCCCC
>JBHACV010000040.1:0-2884 GCA_041854705.1 Corynebacterium sp. | reverse complement strand
GTTTTCTTGGTTACAGGTAACTGATGCTCATGCGCCAGGCGATACGCCACCGACAACGGCAACCCCACAGTACGGGCAGCACTACGAACGGAATTACCTGAACGGACAAGCAAACAAAACCGAGTAACAACCACAGCATCCGGATCCCACTGCGACCGCACACAATCACCTCACAATTGTCAGGTGTTTCCACGACCACTAGAACCTGCGCCTTAGGTTGAAAATGAAAAAGACCCACAATCATAAACTCAACGATTGTGGGTCTTTTCTGGTTAGGCTACTTCGCACTCATCCCAGTGGCCTTCGTGCTCACGGTGGCGATGACCGTCGTGAAGATAGTCAATGTGGTCACCATGCTGGACAGCTTCGTGACCGCAACCTTCGCCGTGAGTGTGGTCGTGATTTTCATGGGTATGGCAGGCCATGGGGTTCCTTTCAAAAAGTAGTCGATTTCCAATAGGTTTTCATTTTAGCCTTAGGGGAGTCATGCGTCAATGTTGCCTGGTCTAAAATGAAGCAGAACATATGGCTGATAGTAAGTTTTCTTAGTGGTAGATACAGTGGCGAATGTTTATTCTAAGATCAGAAGCGCTGCTGTGAAGTTTTGTCATGGTAGTAGCTGCAGTAATGGCAGTAGCTTCCATTGCACCAATATCTTCACTGCCGATTTGTCATAGAAAATACTAAATAGACTGACTTTCCCTATTGCATCAGTAATTCATCACGTGACTAAACCGGCGGATCGACGAATTCGATGGATCCTCCAGTTTTTCTCTGCTAGGTGCTGGGTGATTGAAGCGGCGTGAGTCTTGTTCATTGCTGATAACTACGTGAGCTATGCAGTCAAGGGCTGCCACCACTAATGGGAACTGGTAGGGCTGCTGAAAACTCAGGGTATATAGACTGGGTGCTATGAGTTTTAGGGAAAATAGTCCACTTACTCAGTCAATACCACCTCAGAAAAGTAGCTGCTTGGGTAGCCTTCCTGTGTGTGATTCCCTCAGCGCTGTGGCGAATCGCGATGATGCTAGGTGTGGATGTAGGTTTTGCCGAATCGCAATTATTTCAGCAAAGCCTTGTTGGCTGGTCCTATGTTCTCGGCTTGGAGTTGCTACAACTAGCAGCAGGCGCTGCCAGTTTGGGGCTTGTGTATAGGTGGGGTGAAGTTTGGCCTTGGTACTTCGGACGTTGGACAGGGAGGCCTATTAATCCATGGATTCCGCTAGGGGTTGGGGTAGTAGGCAATGGGGTGCTCTATGTAGTGATCTGGGGGCTGGTAGGGAGATTTGCCGGACAGTGGCTGGGCCTATGGGAAGCATGGGTACCCAATACTGGGATGAGTAGTGGACAGAATGCGTGGTTTCTTGCGGCCTATGTGCCGTTAGTGACATGGCCAGTATTTTTGAGTATTGCATTGTTAGGATTTTGGCGACGCCATTGGTCAGCAGCAATGCTGGACAGTCTTTTATAACAAATAGACGTGGTTCAATGACCTTCGATAGTCAAAAGATAAGAATCTGATTATGCGTAACATCCGCATTGTTTCGTCTATATATTAAAGAACGAGTCTTTTTATGGGGGATGCGGACTTAAAGTGTCACTTAAGACTTTATAGGGGTTTCAGGGAAAGTTTTGCCCTTGCAAATTGATACAATTGTGACTAAAGTAAATTATTGTTAAACTAGTTAATTGTGCATTATATGAGCAAACGTAACCCTATTCAAGGGAAAAATGGGGGATTGTGGAACTTTTGGGGGCACTTTATTTACCGTAGTGACAAAGGTCACACTAATTAAGGAATGGTAAAAGCATAAGGGATACCGCATGTAAAACCTGAGAAAATTGTGTAATTGTACATATCGATTAAAGCAGGTTGCGACGTGTTTTCTCTAATGCGATTAGTGAAAATGAAGCAGGAATATATGCTCAGATTTTTCTCAGCTTGATTTCATGTTTTCTATATAACGACTCGGTAACAAAAGATTTACAAAGAAAGCAATGGACAGAGGTTGAAATCTTTTCGTAACCTAATTGAGACATTGAAGCCAGAGAGAAAGTCGTACTGGGACAAGGTCTCCAAGCCAAAAGTGGGGAAACCAGTTTCGGGCCAAAACTAAAAAGTAAGTTTCTTTCTAGTTCTGGTAGACAAACAACAGTATTGGAGATTCATTCGTGGCTAAGCACCGTCGTCCATCTAAGAACGTGGCACGTAACAGCGCAGCTGCAACTGCAGTTGCAGCTGTTACCGCGTTAGCAAATCCTTCAGCAGCAGGTGCAGCGGAGGTTGCTCTACCCGGTACCGATATCAAGGTTGACGTTCCCAATGTTGACTTGGGTTCGGCTCTGACTGATTTGCCAACCGTTCCTGGAGCAGACCAACTGGTTGCCTCTCTGCCCGGACAGAACATCAATAACTATGCTGCAGTTGTGCAGAACCCTCTTGAAGCACAACAGACCGTGGAATCGCGGTCAACCGGTGAATCCATCCTTGCGGCAGCTCGCTCCAAGATTGGTTCCCCTTATGTTTGGGGTGCAGCTGGCCCGAATGCTTTTGACTGCTCCGGTTTGACCTCATGGGCTTATGGTCAGGTGGGCAAGTCTATTCCTCGCACCTCCTATGCGCAGGCTTCCGAGGGGCAGCAAATCTCCCGTGATCAGTTGCAGCCAGGTGACATTGTGGTCTTCTATTCTGGTGCTTCCCATGTGGGAATCTACGCAGGTAATGGCAATGTGGTGCACGCAGTCACTCAGGGTACTCCGCTGAAGGAAGACTCAATGGCCAATATGCCATTCCACTCCGCAGTTCGCTTCTAGCATTTATACATAAAAACTGAAGCTTTCTCTGGCTGCCTCTTTGTCTAAAAGGGGTGGCTTTTGTCTTTTC
>JBHACV010000039.1:0-18734 GCA_041854705.1 Corynebacterium sp. | reverse complement strand
TGCGGTGGAAATGATGGTGTATGCACCATACAATTGTGAGTCACCAAATTTTCGGTAATGGGTGACTTCTTGGAAACCTAATTCTTGGAGTGCATCAATGGCGACATTGATTGGCGATTTCTCATCGTCTTGGTATCCAAAGCGGTGATATTTTCTAGGTTGCTTGGCGTAGCCATCCCAGCGCAATGTTAGAGGGATTTCTTTATGTCCTGGGTATGGCAGGTCAAAAGTCCGTAAAAACACCGAAGTTTGAAGTGGGTCCTTGTTCCTCATGTACATTGTCCTGCTTCTTTACTGTGGTTCATGGAGTTTTCATATTCTGGGTATGAATTCAGAGGTGGTATGTTCGTGCCCCAATCTCAAGCGTATGGCAAATTTGCTGGAATCTCTAGGGGTGCAAAGGGGAGATAATATGCTGCTATGTGGCCTGGTTGAGAGATGGTGCAGGTACGTCCACCTTAGGTCCACTTGTAGTGGCACAATAGGGGAGAACGACTAATTGGGATGGAAAACAATGGCATATAATCAAGAACATGAAGGGCTAAACCAACAGTTCACCGTTGCGCTCCTGCTTGTTGCTGGGCGGATTAAAACTGAAGAACGTGCACAAAAAGCTACAATGCTTGCCGTCGAAAAGCTCGAATCTCACGGTTTTGTGCTTGTTGACGCGGTCACCGTTGCAGCAAAACCAGAGGCCATCCGAGCAACCATGCAGCAGCTCATTGATAAGAAACCGAACCTCTTGCTGACTATCGGTGGGACAGGAGTGGGCAAGACAAATCAAGTTCCAGAAGTTACTGAGGAGTTCCTAGAACTCAGGTTGACTGGTCTAGAAACAGCACTTGTAATCAAGGGGGTTGAATCCACACCAGCGGCAGGTATTAGTAGGGGATTGGTGGGATTAACAAGCAGGGAAACCAGTGCCACGGTGATCGTTAATTCCCCAAGTTCAACTGGTGGCATTAAAGATACCATCAGTGTGATTGCCCCCATTATCCCAAACATTTTTGAAGGCTTAGAACACTGATTATGGGATCTTGTAATCAGGTTTGTTATCCACCGGCAAAAGGTGGTAGCACGTCAACCCGATAAGCGTTGGGAAGTGTAGTGGTGAGATCGGCGTTTTTGCCGTCGATAAGAAAGCTGCACTTGGATAACACCTCAGCAAAGCTAGAACCAGCTTGGGTGGTGCCATAGTGGTTTTGGCCAAGCCACGTAACTAGGTCCCCGACAGTGGCAAACTCTTCGGTGATCTCCTCGGTGGCAAGCCCTCTTGCCTGCCGAGCCGCAGCAAAGTAATGAATCTGCACAAAAAGCTCCTTCGACTTGGTCACGATCAATGTTAATCATTGAAGCCAGTACCGCCTAAAGTATAAATAAATCAATGACAAGGAGCGGTGACATGACAAGAACTGCCGAGGTAATCGTGGCCTCCACTAGGGCAGCGGCGGGCATGCGAAACGATATTTCTGGTCGTATTCTTGCCGACTGGTTAGTGCAGGAAGGATTTGACGTAGGTGATCCGGTGATTATTGCCGATAAGGAAATCCCCGATTTTATCCAAAGTTATGTTTCCGGCAATCTCCCTAGGGTGGTTTTATTCACCGGTGGGACTGGGTTAAGTCCAGATGATCTCACGGTCGATAGTTTAGCGCCGAAGCTGCAACGCCAGTTGCCTGGTGTGATCCAGCAGTTTTACACCATTGGAAATAAAAATACCCCCCTAGCGGTGTGTTCTAGGGCAATTGCCGGAACAATCAACCAAACTTTCATTATGGCATTACCGGGTTCCCCAGCTGCCTGTCGGGATGGCATCACCACGCTAACCCCGATCATCCACCCCATTTGCGACATGTTAGAGGGCATTCATGCACATTGATCCAGATACTGACCCAGATTATGTGGCTACTCAGGTAGGCAAGGTTATTGAAGTATCCATTACCAAAGACCCCATCGAAGAGATATTAGCTGATGCCAAAAACCAAACCGCTACCCCTGCTATGGGGGCTGTGGTCACCTTTGAGGGGATTGTTCGTGACCACGATCAAGGCCAACGAGTGGCCTCGTTAAAATACTCAGCCCACCCCAGCGCCCAAGCTGTATTAGAAAAAATTGCCAACCAACTCATTAAAGATTTTCCCAACATTAGACTCTGGTCAGCGCATCGTGTTGGGGTTTTAGAAGTCGGTGAACTTGCTTTCTCCGTCATCGTGGCCAGTGCGCATCGCCAAGCCGCATTCCACGCCATGACCAATTTTGTTGATCGGGTGAAAGCCGAAGTTCCGATTTGGAAAGAACAAGAATTGGTTACCGGTCACATGACTTGGGTTGGCATAGAGTGAATAGATATACGCGACAAATGAGCCTGCCTAGCTTTGGGCGTAGTGCCCAAGAGAAGCTCAGTCGTGCCCATGTCGTTTGCATTGGTGCTGGGGGATTAGGTTCACCAGCCTTGCTATATCTCGCAGCCGCTGGAATCGGGCGAATAACACTTATTGATGATGACACGGTCGAAGAAACTAACCTACATCGCCAAATTATTCACGATTCTACGGTAATTGGTGTTAGCAAAATTGCCTCCAGTCAACAACGGCTCGCAGCTCTTAATCCTGAACTGCGCTTTCGGGGGATAACGCAGCGCTTTTTATGGCCTGACTGTGTGGACTGGTGTAAAGACGCAGATCTAATAATAGATGGTAGTGATAATTTCAACACCCGCTATGTTGCTTCTACTACGGCGGCTACCTTAAACATTCCCCATGTCTGGGCCTCGATCCTTGGTTATGAAGCACAAATGAGTGTTTTCGGATACCAATCTGGACCGATTTACGAAGATGTTTTCCCTATTCCGCCAAAACCTGGTGACATTCCCAACTGTGCTCAAGCTGGAGTTTTGGGTCCAGTCGTGGGAATTATTGGTTCGGCTATGGCTTTGGAGGCAATCAAGATAATCACTGGTGTTGGTCAAGTGCTATCAGAACGCATTGGCTATTTTGATGCCTTGCATAATACTTGGGAATATATTCCCCTAAAAGCTAACCCTGAGGTTAAAAAAGACGTTGTAGCTCGCCCACCTCGGCAGATGCAGGACATCCCTGAGGTGGATACCATCCCAGATGACGTTCGCGCCATTATTGATGTGCGGGAAGTAGAAGAGTTTGCTGCTGGTGCAATTCCTGGTGCCATCAATATTCCCCTGTCAACACTGAAAACCCTCAGGGAGAGGCCGACCGAGGTGCCTGATGGTGCAGTACTGTACTGTGCTGGGGGTATTCGCTCCCAGTCAGCTTGGTTATTACTTGATGAACTTGGCGTCACCAACCATGTCTCATTACGTGGAGGTTATATGGCGTGGCATAGCTAAAAACTATGCCACATAAATCCAAGCCCACAGTAGTGCTTAAAGCTATATCAGGTTAAGCCGTCCGGGTGAATTTGATATGCCAATCCCCTGGGCCTTCAACAAGATACTCAATGGTGAAATCTTCATCCCTTGCTTCGACTTCCGCCAATAAGGGCAGTGGGTTGTGTGGTGCAATCAGAATCATGGATTGGCCGACTTCCCGAGATCCCAGTGCGCCATGGATCGCACCGTGCCGGATTGCGTGAGGAATGACAATGGCATTTAAGGTGGGTATTTCATCAGAATGGGCCAGCAAATTATTGCTCATGATGTGATCTCATCCTTTACGTTTCCAGATCTCAAACTATCTTTCGCTACAATCTTAGTATGTTGAAACGTAAAATTCCGTTTTAAAGGGGGATGTGATGTTAGAACGGGTACTGCCGCGTGCATTACTCCTGCTTGGAGCTGGTCTATCACTGCTGACTGGGCTGATTGGTGGACTTGGGTTGATGGACATCACCCGTCTTATAGCGGCCGCGGAAAAATACCACGGACCACTCATGGTTTTCGGCTTTGTGGGAACTGCAATCACCCTCGAACGTGCCATCGCGCTACGGAGAAAATGGGCACTACTCGGTCCTTTGAGCCTCATTATAGGCAGCATTATTGCAGTCCTTAGTGGTTTGCATTATTACTCGGCAACCTTATGGAGTCTTGGCTTTGTCTTTCTGTGCGCCATTTACTATCACATCTACCGTCGGCAGCCCACACTCACGCTGATTATCCAAACAGCTGGTGCCATAGCTGCCATTATTGCGGCACTGCGGTGGTTAAGCACTCAAGATTTTCACCACAGCCTCATCGCAGCAGCTATCTTTGTTGTCTTAACTGTAATTGGTGAGAGAATCGAACTTGCCCGACTCCAATTTCCTACTGGTCCAGAGCAAAAAGTTACTGCTTTAAGTCTTTTTATTCTTTGCGCAGGTGTGATAGCTATTGTGGAAGAAGACCTTGGCAGTAGAAGTGTTGGCCTTGGCTTTCTTATACTCACCATTTATATGGCGCGCCGAGATGTAGCCCGGAATCTGATCCGTAGTACTGCATTGCCGCGATATTCCGCAGTGTTGATGTTGCTTGCCTATTTTTGGCTTGGGGTTGGTGCTATAGCTTGGATCATTCTAGGCAATCAAACAGAGGGCTATCGCTATGACATCATCATTCACACCATGTTTTTGGGTTTCACCATGTCTATGATCTTTGCTCATGCACCTATTATTTTCACCAGTGTGCTCAAGCAATCCCAAGTTTATTCACCAGTGCTGTATTTTCCGGTCATTATTATGCAGCTTGGGTTGATCTGCCGAGTTGCCATTGGTGATGTTTTAGAGCATCAAAGCATCTGGCAGCTTGGGGGTGTGCTCAATGTTTTAGCCCTTGTGGCATTCATGCTCATAATGGTGACTTTGCTTGGTAGCGGAAGGCGCAGGCATGCAACCTAATACTTTGCTACGTATTAACTACTACTTTGTTGTTGCCAATCTGCTTATCGCAGGTTGGATTATAGCTGGGGCGCTCATAATCATTCTCAGAACTCGACAAGTAGATTTCAGCTGGTGGATTTCGGTCCACAGCTTCACCATTGGTGTTATTGCCACTGCAATCTTGGTGTATTCTCAGCACTTTACCGAAGCGCTGACGCGAAATCCGTCACGAAGCAATAAAAGTAAAACCATCCGCCTTGTACTGCTGCAACTGGGATTAATAGGGCTGATCGCAGGAGGTGCGGGGAATCAATGGGGTGTTGGTGCCGATATTGCAGCAACTGCAATTATCGGGGTTTTTATTTGGCAAGCATTCGCGCTAATAAAAAAGCTACGCGGCAGTTTAGCCGGAAGTTTTGTGATTACTGTGCCTTTTTATCTTGTGGCTGCAGGTAACCTAATTATCGGAGTTGCTTTGGCTATTATGGTCAGTCATGAGGTCGGGGATTACGCCAAACTTATTATCGGTCATTCACGACTTTTGATCTGGGGTTTTGCTACTTTGACCGTGCTGGGCACCGTGGTAACACTCTTGCCGACGATCGCAGGTGGGAAAATCAGCCACGTGGCACGATCTCGTATGGCCCGCGGTCTAGCTGTCTACTGTCTTGGATTGTATGAAGCCATCATAGCGATCAGTTTTTTCGATCCAAGGTTTGCCGCAATTGGGATCATGGCCATTTGGCTAGCGTTTGCCCTGATTTTTTCGCCGGTTCTACAGGCTATCCTTTCTGCCCCAATTAACCCGGCAAGCTGTGGGATTATCGCAGGTTGTCTCTGGCTTTTGGGCTTGTTAGCGCTGGATATCTTTAGCTTCATTACGCATCACGACGGCAGATACTTCATCCTTATCATCGTGCTTCCACTGATTTTTGGTGGTTTTATTCAGTTGATAACCAGTGTCTTATCCTATCTTCTGCCAGCACTTTTCCGGCTGCATATAGACGCAAGAAAAGCTATGATGCGCAGCGGATTCGCCCGGTTAGTATTGATTAATCTCGGATCAATTTTCGCGCTATTAGGTCACGAATACCTAGGGCTAATGTTGGCAATCCCTAGCACTCTATGGACTATCACAGTTCTAATCTTTAGCCTGACAAAGCATCTCAAAGGACTACCAACATGAATATTGGACTGAAACCTGTGCCCACCGCAGAAGCACCCTCGCAAGGATGGGCAGCGTGGTCACTGATTGGAATTAGTACCGCAGCACTTTTAGTGCTCGGGGTTACCACGTTTAATGAACATAGCGTTGCTGCAGATTCAACAGAAAACAATGTGGCTGAGGCAGGAACAATAATCGAGATGCAAGGGATGCGCTTTATTCCCGATGTGGTGGAAGTGCCATCAGGCGAAAAAATCACCTTAACGCTAGTTAACCAAGACAGCATGGCGCACGATCTGAAAATCGCCAATGTCTCATCTGGCAGGGTGCTACCTGGGAATCAAACCACAATGGAGATAGGGCCGATCACTGAAGATACTGAAGGCTGGTGCACTATTGCTGGGCACAAAAATCAAGGAATGATATTGAACTTGAAGGTAACAGCTAATTAAATCAGTGTTGCCTAACTTATTTACTTGTGTTTCTACCCTTAGTGCTTTTAGGCTTAACCCGTGACTCGAATTGTCTTTTATTCCTTAGGCTTTATCAGTCTCAGCTTCGCATTACTTGGAGTGGTTCTCCCTTTGTTGCCCACCACTCCGTTTGTACTTTTTTCTGCCTACTGTTTTGCCCGTAGCTCCCCAAAATTTCACAGCTACCTGATGAACCATCCTGTGCTTGGGGTCTATATCCAAAACTATCGCGAAGGAACGATGACTAAACCCCACAAGATTAAAACCCTTACTCTTTTGTGGGCCAGCATCTTATTGTCGGTTTATCTTGCGCATAAACTCATTGTTGCCATTATCTTGCCACTGATCGCACTCGCGGTGAGTATCCACCTCCTGCGCCTCCAGCCGTCGAATGAGTTGGGATAATTCTGCTGGAGTATCATAGTCCTGTTCTGAGCCGGTACCAGGCAAGCATACAAGTTCTACCCCGGTCAAGAGCTGTTTAAGTGGGAGATCATGATGACCATCAAGCATGGTAAAAACCTGTTTTAGGGCTGTGGCCCGCCACAATATACTCACCGGATGTATGAATCCATTAGCAACCACCGCACAAGCATCAGCAGTCGGTACGTCATGCAAAACCGTCACCTGTTGTGGGATTAGTCGAGGAGAAAAAGGGGCATCGACTGCTAAAACGCTGATGAAATCGGCGGTTTCGCAGTAGGCTAACCCAGCGGCGATTCCTGCGACTGGTCCTTGAAAAGGTGGATCTTCGCAGGTTTGCGGGCACGCTAGTTTAAGGTCAACTGGCGAAACCACGATCGGTGTGACTTTGGGTGGCAATTCTGAAAGTAGGATGTCAATGAGCCGGTGACCCCTGAGTAATATCTGTGCTTTATCGGAGCCCATCCGAGTGCTTCGTCCACCAGCAAGGATGATGGCGGCGATCTCAGGGGAGCTCACGAGACCAGTCTCCAGAACGGCCACCACTTTTGGCTACCACACCGCAGCGGGCTATATAGGCTGACCGATCCACGCCTTTCACCATGTCAATAATTGCAAGCGCTGCAACTGTGACACAGGTTAATGCTTCCATTTCCACCCCAGTTCGATCAGCGGTGCGCACTGTCGCTGAAATAAACACGTGATCGTCCCGGATAGCTAAGTCCACATCACAACCATGCACGCCAATCAGATGGGCAAGTGGTAGTAATTCAGACGTTTTCTTCGTTGCCGCAATACCAGCGATTCGAGCAACTGCTAATACATCACCTTTGGGAACTGTTCCTGACCGCAAGGCAGACAGCACCTGTGATGAACAACGGACTTCGCCATGTGCAGTGGCCGAGCGTACCGTGGGTTGTTTTTCGGTGACATCCACCATGTGGGCGGCACCGTCATTATTCAGGTGGGTAAATTTCACAAACAATCCTTTTACAGTAAATACACAGGTAGGTTATCGCCTGACTCTACCGAACCTTGGGAGGCCGAAAGGTAAATAATGCCATTGATTCCTGCCAAGGAAGAAACAAAATGTGACCCTTTACCGTGGGGAATCGGTACGGTAGCGGTTTGAGTGGCCCAATCAATTCGGCAGGGCACAAACAGATCCCGATGAGGACTAGCTGTTAATGCCACACTAACCGGCAGTGACACTATTGGTTGTTGGCGCCACTGTGATGTCCCAGAGAGTGCCAGTAGCAGTGGTTTAACAAACAAATGGAAAGACACGAAAGCACTAACTGGATTGCCCGGTAGGCACAGAATCGGTGTGCCATGAATCCGCCCGAAACCTTGGGGTTTGCCTGGTTGCATGGATACCTTTTGAAATTTAAATTCAGCGGTTTCTTGTAGCGCCGTTTTGATGACATCAAAAGCACCAGCTGACACACCACCGGTAGTAACGATCAGGTCTGATTGTGGAGTGAGATCGGTCAGTTGTTGGCTAAACGCTGCTATATCATCGGAAACGTGATAACAGGTAGCTCGTGCTGGCGAAACCGAGTGCACTAATGCTTGCAGCATGGGAGCATTGGAATCTGGAATGTGCCCCAGTTGGGTAGCAGTTGCCAAATTTGCTGGTGATAGTTCATCCCCAGAAGAGATGATAGCGACCGTGATGGGGGCGAATACTGAGACATTGGTGACACCAGTGGAAATCAATGCAGCAATGGTCCCCGGATCAATTCGACTGCCAGCGGTTGCTACCACAGCACCTACCTGACAACTTTCACCAAGCCGTCGCAAATGTCGCTTACCTGAAATCTGCTGCACCGTAATCGATTGCGGTAATGCCACTGGACCCGGCTCGATATTGGTTGCTTCGACCGGAATGATGGTCAGCTGATCGGCCTGTGCCTCCACTACAGGAGCGCCAGTCATGATCCGCACGGCATGCCCAGGAGTAACCATGATTGGCGCTTCTCCCGCGGGGACATCGGCACTCACGGGAAAATCTCGTACTCCAGCATCCAGATCGGCCTGTAATACTGCGAAACCATCCATCGCGGAATTGCTAAACGGTGGGACCGCGAGTTGTGCCTGCACGTCGGTGGCAAGTATGCGGCCAACCGATTGTGTTACTGGAACTTGGTTGACTGTTGTGGTGGGGGCGTCGAAAAGCGAAAAAACTTCGGACTGGTGTTGGCGGAAATCGATCATGGTACTTTCCTATCCGCCGATGGCAGACATGGTGCGGTTAGGTTGGATGAAGCTAGGATCGTCGATACCATGCCCAGGTTTCTTTTTCCACATGATTGCTTGCCATGCATGGGCGAGTTCATCATCGGTGGCACCAGCGCGCATTAGATCACGTAAGGAGACCTCGTGGTGAGAAAATAAGCAGTTGCGTACCGCACCATCGGCGGTGAGTCGAGTCCGGTCACAGTTTCCACAAAATGGCTGGGTGACGCTAGCGATAATGCCAATGCTCCCGTCTACCTGCTGACCATTGATGAAACCGCTGATTCGCCAGTTTTCTGCTGGGGCGTGGGCTGGCTGGTTTGTAGCTTTTTCTAAATGAAACTGGTTTGTGAGCACTGTGCGGATTTGTTGCGCGGTAATCATGTCTTTTCGCTCCCAAGTGCCACGTGGTCCGAGCGGCATTTGCTCGATGAATCGCAGCGAGAGCCCTTGGCTGAGACAAAATTTGGTCAAGGGAATAATGTCTGCTTCGTTAATCCCCGGCATTATCACTGTATTGATCTTCACTGGTGTTAGTCCGGCACGCTGTGCCGCGGCGATTCCGGCAAGTACATCTGAGAGGCGATCACGTCGGCTCAGTTTGTGATAGACCGTGGGGTTTATGGTATCGAGTGAAATATTGACTCGACCAAGGCCAGCAGCTTTGAGCCGGTCGGCACGCTTATCTAGTCCAAGGCCATTGGTGGTAATGGCAGTTTCCACTGGCTCATCATCTATGGTGCGTAGGGCGGTGGTAGCTGCGATGATGTCTTCTAGGCCTCGCCGCAGTAGCGGTTCACCGCCGGTAAAACGCACCTGTTTAATACCCAAACGACTAACCGCAAGCGTAATCAATCGGATTATTTCCGCATCGGTGAGTACATCTTCATGAGCAAGCCACTCCAACCCTGCTGCTGGCATGCAATAGCTGCAGCGCAGATTGCATCGGTCGGTCAAAGAGACACGAAGGTCATGGGCGATGCGGCCAAACCGATCGCGCAAAACTAAGGGTTCAGGTCTGGTCGCGGTTGTCAATGCTTGCTCCCTTCAACACTGGCGGCGGATGCAAAAGCAACGAGAATAAACGTAATTTTACGTGTTAATTACAGTTTAGTGTGGACCAAGGGGCAATTGCAGGGGGCTGTGATTTTTCACCACGATATTTTGAATATGATTGGGATACAGTTGGATGGCCCAGTACTGGGGGATGCCCACAAGGTAACAGGGAGTCCTACTTGCCACCTGCCCCGCCAATCGTGGGGTGTAGCAGCATTCGTCGAAAAGTAACAAATTGGTCACTTAGCTGGCCTTAAGCTTTTGTATTTCGGAAGCTAGCTGAGATGCCACATTTCCGACTGGGATTTGGCTGGTGGCAGGTGGTAGAGTAGCAAGGTCAATCATGTCCACTTTCTCGGCTAGGCCGGGAAAACCACGTACACGAGCAATTCCTGCTGGTGGTTGTAGTTAGAAAACCGCCGACGGGAGCCAGGAGGCTAAGTGTCCGCCATTCTTCAGGCATTTAAGGATGCGGATCTGCGCAAGAAGATTCTCATCTCTCTCGCGCTGATTATTTTGTATCGCATTGGTGCCCAAATTCCATCCCCAGGTGTTGATTATGCGTCAATTTCTGGCAGAATCCGAGAACTAACCGCCGACTCATCGAGCGTGTATTCGCTGATTAACTTGTTCTCTGGCGGCGCGTTGCTGCAATTGTCGGTTTTTGCTATTGGCGTGATGCCCTATATTACAGCCTCGATCATTACCCAGCTGCTGACTGTGGTGATTCCGCGCTTCGAAGAATTAAAGAAAGAAGGCCAAGCGGGTCAGGCCAAAATGGACCAGTACACCCGGTACCTAACTTTGGCACTGGCCTTGTTACAGTCCGCTGGTATTGTCGCACTAGCCGACCGGGAGCAGCTGCTTGGTTCCGGCATTCAGGTGCTCAAAGTTGACCGCGGCATTTTTGACCTGATCCTACTAGTGCTGGTTATGTCTGCTGGCGCCATCTTGGTGATGTGGCTTGGTGAGATCATCACCGAACGTGGTGTGGGCAATGGCATGTCGCTTTTGATTTTTGCTGGTATTGCTACCCGCTTGCCTTCCGATGGCATTAATATTCTCACCAACTCTGGTGGTTTGGTCTTTGCTGGTGTATTGGCCGCAGTTGTTATTTTGGTCATTGGTGTGGTCTTTGTTGAGCAAGGACAGCGCCGGATTCCCGTGCAGTATGCCAAGCGCATGGTGGGGCGCCGTCAGTATGGTGGCTCTTCGACCTACCTACCGTTGAAAGTGAACCAGGGTGGCGTTATTCCGGTTATCTTCGCTTCTTCACTGATCTACATGCCAGTGTTGATTACCCAGATCGTCAATTCCAGTTCCATGGAAGTCCCAGATAACTGGTGGCAGCGCAATGTCATCCAGTACCTACAAACTCCGTCTTCATGGCAGTACATTGTGTTGTACTTTGCCCTGATTATTTTCTTCTCCTACTTCTACGTCTCGGTGCAGTACGATCCGAACGAGCAAGCAGAGAACATGAAGAAGTATGGTGGCTTCATTCCTGGAATTCGCCCGGGTCGACCGACGGCAGAATATTTGAGTTATGTCATGAACCGCCTGTTGTTCGTTGGTTCGTTGTATCTTGGAATCATCGCAGTGTTGCCAAATATCATGTTGGATTTGGGGGTTAATGCCCAAGCTGGCGCGACTCCTTTTGGTGGCACAGCGATTTTGATTATGGTTTCTGTGGCTCTGACCACGGTAAAGCAGATCGAATCCCAGTTACTACAAAGCAACTATGAAGGACTTTTGAAGTAAAATGCGTCTCGTTCTCCTCGGCCCTCCCGGCGCTGGCAAGGGCACCCAAGCCGTCATTCTCGCGGAAAAACTCGGTATTCCCCACATTTCTACTGGCGATCTTTTCCGAGCCAATATTGGCGAAGGCACCCCTTTGGGGGTAGAGGCTAAGGGGTATATTGATGCAGGCAAGCTTGTGCCAACCGACGTCACCGCCCGCATGGTTAAAGCCCGCCTAGAAGAAGAGGATGCCGCTGGTGGCTTCCTACTTGATGGCTTCCCTCGGACTGTGGAGCAGGCCGAAATCTTGGATGGCTTCCTCAAAGAGTTCAACACTGCTCTTGACGGTGTGGTTAACTACCAAGTTTCTGAGGATGTGGTGGTGGAGCGGATGCTCGCTCGCGGTCGAGCCGACGATAATGAAGAGACCATTCGTACCCGACTACAGGTTTATCGCGATGAAACTGCGCCGCTGATTGACCACTACGGTGAGCAGATCATTAACATCGAAGCAGAGGGTACAGTAGAAGACATCAGCGCCCGTACCCTCGCGGCACTTGGTCGCTAAACTTATTTTTCACTACTTGTCGGCACCTTTCTTTCGGACATGAAGAGGGTGCCGATTTTTTAAGGACTTTCACCATGGCTTTTTCCCGACTACGTAAAGTCATCCCCGCTAAAACTCCTGGCGAACTAGACGCAATGCAGGCGGCCGGAGAGATTGTTGGCAAAGCACTTCAAGCAGTTCAGTCGGCTGCCAGACCCGGTGTGAGCACGCTGGAACTAGACCAAATAGCAGAACAAGTGATCCGCGATCATGGGGCTATCCCATCATTTTTAGGCTATGAGGGCTTTCCGGCTTCGATCTGCGCTTCCATTAATGAAGAAATCGTTCACGGTATTCCTACTGCCAACCGCAAACTTGCCGATGGCGATCTTGTTTCCATTGACTGTGGTGCAACCCTTGACGGTTGGGTAGGTGATTCGGCACTGACCTTTGGGATAGGGGTTATTCCTTCTACAGCCCAAGCGTTGAATGAAGCGACCGAATGGGTATTAGCGGCTGGGATAAGAGCCATGATTCCTGGCAATCGACTCACTGATATCTCCCATGCCTTAGAGACCGCTACACGCAAAGCTGAGAGAAAATGGGGGATTTCCTTAGGTATCGTTGATGGTTATGGGGGGCATGGTATTGGGCGGAAGATGCATGAAGATCCATGGCTCCCCAATGAGGGTAAACCCGGTCGGGGGCCACGTATTCAAGAGGGCTCTGTACTGGCAATTGAGCCCATGTTGACCCTGGGTAGTGCGGATTCCGTAGTGCTAGACGATGATTGGACCGTGGTCACTGATGATGGATCCTTGGCCGCCCATTGGGAACATACGGTCGCAGCAACAGCAGAGGGCCCCCGAATCCTGACCATGCGTTTTTAAAAATCCCTACTAGGCGCACCTGAATGGGGGACAGGGGCTAATTTTCAGGGGTAGCTAAACTTAAGAGGGACTATAGTAAACAACATGTTTTTTAAGCCACGTAATTTCCGACGCATCAAGACACTGGCAGCGAGCGTAGCCGCCTTCACTGTTTTGGCCGCAGTCACTCCGTCGGTTTCCGAAGCGCAGGCCATTCCCAATGCGGTAGATTTGGAAAACCAGCTGCGGGAGGATGCGTGGAATGCCCGCAATCAGCTTCACGAGCAAGCCGATCAAGCTTTAGACCCTCAGACCGCTGAAGAGGCCAAGAACTTGGTTGACGGCGCAGTCAATGGCGTTTTCCCTGAGGTTATTCCGGAAAAGCAGGCAGAGCAGCAGGCTGCGGAATCTGCAGCTGCTCAGGCTCAGGTTGATGCTGAGCGCGCTAACTTTGATTACGGTTCCTGCCCAAAGGAAGCAGCAGCTTGCTTGGATCTGACTAAACAGCGTACCTGGCTACAAAAGGACGGTGTTGTTTGGGGTGGCGAGAAACCAATGTCATCTGGCGCCCCCGGTTGGGAGACCCCAAAGGGTTCTCACCGCGTGCTACGCAAGGTTAAGGACGAAGTGTCCCGCCAATTTAACAATGCGCCAATGCCTTACTCCGTTTACTTCACCAATACTGGTATTGCCTTCCACGAGGGTGATGTGAATCTGTGGTCACATGGCTGCATTCACCTCAACCACGATGACGCAGTGCTGTACTTCAATGAACTGAAGGTTGGCGATCTCGTCTACGTTTACTAGGCCACTTATCCACCTATCTACCCTCCTCCTTAAACAACGGCGGTTGCTTAAGGAGGATTTTGGCTTTATGGGGTGCAGAGCTTTTCGACGATGGGGTGTGGGCTGGGGCTGCGGCGGGATACCATGTTGTAGGCAGTGGGGTGACAACTGCGATTAGCTATTAAAGGTATGGGTTTAGTTATGAAGCGTCGTCTTTGCTATGTGGTAATTGCTGCAGTGCTAAGCTTTTTTGATCGGCTATGGTTAGATCTTGGCGTCCCGCTGTGGGTGGATCTATTGAAGTTTATTGTTCTTGTTCTTCTGTTTGAGCTGGTTCTTTTTATGGATAGGAAGAATGGGAGGTGACAAGACTGGGAATTTCTAGAGTTTGAGGCCTGATGGTTCCAGCTGCAGAATTTATTAATCGGAACCATCAGGCATTTAGTGGTCGTACATAAGAAGTTAAGGGTGGGCCGCTAGGTGAAGTAGGCGGGTATTTCCGGTTGGGGAAAGATGCTGATAATGCTTTTGGCAGCTATGCTCAGTTGGGTATCCCCAAACAGTCTGAAGTTGCGGATTTTCGGCGCGTTGCTTGCGAAGCTGGGTGGTGATTCTCTAGAATGGGCCTCCATGGGATGGGGTTCATTTCGCATTTTCGCAGGTTGCGTGTAACATGGCTAGATGGTGCTTCAGCACCCAAGTAGAAGTAAACCTACGAACTGGCCTGTGTGCTGGGGAAATGCAGAGGATATGGCTAAAAAGGAAGGCGCCATTGAGGTTGAGGGTCGAGTAGTTGAGCCCTTGCCAAATGCAATGTTCCGCGTCGAACTTGACAACGGACACAAGGTGCTTGCACACATCAGTGGCAAGATGCGCCAGCACTACATCCGTATTCTGCCTGAGGATCGTGTCGTAGTGGAGTTGTCTCCGTTCGACTTGACCCGTGGGCGCATTGTTTACCGCTACAAGTAATCGATTTTAAGCCTCCATGCTTCACTGACATGCCATGTTGGTGTGTCACCCTAACCTTTGGCTGCGGTGGCCAAAGCCTCGTGTATCTCGACCCATCGTCCGGCACCGTTCCGGGCAAAGCGTTGTTTGGCGGGGACGAGCATGGAGAAAACCACCGTAACAACCGGAAAGGTATCCCGCCTCATGGCACGTCTTGCTGGTGTGGATCTTCCACGCAATAAGCGCATGGAAGTCGCACTTACCTACATTTACGGCATCGGCCCTGCCCGTGCCGCCCAGCTGCTCAAGGAGACCGGCATCTCCCCGGACCTGCGCACCGACAACCTCACTGACGAGCAGATTGCTGCACTTCGTGACGTTATCGAAGCAACCTGGAAGGTCGAAGGTGACCTTCGTCGTCAGGTTCAGGCCGACATTCGTCGCAAGATTGAAATCGGCTGCTACCAGGGTCTGCGCCACCGTCGTGGCCTGCCCGTTCGTGGCCAGCGCACCAAGACCAATGCGCGTACCCGCAAGGGTCCGAAGAAGACCATCGCCGGAAAGAAGAAGTAATTCATGCCTCCAAAAGCACGCTCTAACGCACGCCGTTCAGGTCGTCGCGTAGTCAAGAAGAACGTGGCTGCCGGCCACGCTTACATCAAGTCCACCTTCAACAACACCATCGTGTCGATCACCGACCCGAATGGCGCTGTGATTTCTTGGGCATCCTCTGGTCACGTTGGCTTCAAGGGTTCCCGCAAGTCCACCCCATTCGCCGCTCAGTTGGCTGCTGAAAATGCCGCCCGCAAGGCAATGGAGCATGGCATGAAGTCCGTGGAGGTCTTTGTCAAGGGCCCTGGCTCTGGCCGTGAGACCGCCATCCGTTCGCTGCAGGCCGCTGGCCTTGAGGTCACCAAGATTTCTGATGTGACCCCACAGCCATTTAATGGCTGCCGCCCACCGAAGCGTCGTCGCGTTTAAGGAAAGGAAAGGTAACTTACAATGGCACGTTATACCGGTCCAGCAACCCGTAAGTCCCGCCGCCTCCGCGTCGACCTTGTCGGCGGGGACATGGCATTCGAGCGCCGCCCGTACCCTCCGGGACAGGCTGGTCGCAACCGCATCAAGGAATCTGAGTACCTGCTGCAGCTTCAGGAGAAGCAGAAGGCTAAGTACACCTACGGCGTACTGGAGAAGCAGTTCCGTCGTTACTACGCTGAAGCCAACCGGCTACCTGGCAAGACTGGTGAGAACTTGGTCATCTTGCTGGAGTCCCGCCTAGACAATGTTGTGTACCGTGCTGGTCTAGCTCGGACTCGTCGTCAGGCCCGCCAGCTGGTTTCTCACGGACATTTCTTGGTCAATGGTCGGAAGGTCAATATTCCTTCTTACCGTGTCTCTCAGTACGACATCATCGATGTGCGGGATAAGTCCCAGAAGATGTTGTGGTTCGAAGAGGCTCAGGAGAACCTAGTCAACGCTGTTGTACCGGCATGGCTTCAGGTTGTTCCTGCTAACCTGCGCATCCTCGTGCACCAGTTGCCCGAGCGCGCTCAGATCGACGTTCCGCTCAATGAGCAGCTTATCGTCGAGCTTTACTCGAAGTAATACTTCTTATCCAAGTTTGCTTGGATTCCCTTTCATCCTTTCCGCCCTGCTGCAGACGTCATATAGTGGTCGTCACATTTAGGAGAGTTCAATGCTCATTTCTCAGCGCCCCCAAATCAAGGAGCAGTCGGTTGATGCCGCCCGTTCCAAGTTCATCATTGAACCACTGGAACCCGGCTTCGGCTACACCTTGGGCAATTCGCTGCGTCGCACCTTGCTATCTTCGATTCCAGGTGCAGCCGTGACCAGCGTGAAGATCGATGGTGTACTTCATGAGTTCACCACCATCACTGGTGTGAAGGAAGATGTTTCCGACATCTTGCTCAACATCAAGGGCTTGGTCATTTCTTCCGAATCAGATGAGCCGGTTGTCATGTACCTGCGCGCCGAGGGGCCAGGTGTTGTCACTGCTGGCAGCATCGAGCCCCCAGCAGATGTAGAGATCCACAACCCGGATCTGCACATCGCCACCCTTAATGAGCACGGTAAGTTGGAGATCGAAATGATCGTGGAACGCGGCCGTGGTTACGTTCCAGCATCTATTTACTCCGGTACTACCGAGATTGGTCGGATCCCAGTCGATCAGATTTACTCTCCGGTGCTAAAGGTGAGCTACAAGGTCGAGGCTACTCGTGTCGAGCAGCGCACCGACTTTGATCGCCTTGTCATTGATGTGGAGACCAAAAACTCCATTGCACCGCGTGACGCCATGGCTTCTGCTGGCAAGACCCTCGTGGAGCTATTCGGGCTGGCCCGGGAACTCAATACCGCTGCTGAAGGCATCGAAATCGGCCCCTCCCAGCAGGAGACCGAATACATTGCCGCCTATGGCATGCCGATTGAAGACCTGCGCTTCTCGGTTCGTTCCTACAACTGCCTCAAGCGTCAAGAAATCCACACTGTTGGTGAACTCGCCGAATGCACAGAATCCGACTTGTTGGATATCCGCAACTTCGGTCAGAAGTCCATCAATGAGGTAAAGATTAAGCTTGCTGGCTTGGGTCTAACGCTTAAGGATGCACCGGAGGATTTCGATCCGACCACCCTAGAAGGGTATGACGCCGAAACCGGCGACTACATCGATACCGATCCAGAAGATAACGAGTAAATCGCCAAGGCTCAAGGGCCCGTAATCAACTGGGCTCTGCGCGCACTTTTACCTGTACACGAGGAGTACACCAATGCCTAAACCACAACGGGGCCCGCGTCTCGGCGGTTCCGCGAGCCACCAGAAGCACATTCTGTCCAACCTCGCGGCACAGCTGTTCATCCATGGCTCCATCAAAACCACTGACACCAAAGCTAAGCTGCTGCGTCCCTACGCTGAGAAGCTCATCACCAAGGCGAAGGCTGGCACTGTTGCCGACCGCCGCAATGTGCTCAAGCGCATTCCGAACAAGGATGTCGTTGCACGCCTGTTCAATGAGCTGGCACCGCAGTTTGAGAATCGTCCCGGTGGCTACACCCGCATCATCAAACTGGAAAACCGTCGGGGTGACAATGCTCCTATGAGCCGGATCTCCCTAGTTTTGGAAGAGACCGTCACCGCTGAAGCTACTCGCGCCGCTCGCGCAGCTGCCTCCAAGGCCGCCGCTGAGGAAGCTGAAGCTGTTGAGGAGACCACTGCTGAGGCTCCAGCTGAAGCAGTTGAAACAAAGGCCACCGAAGCAGAAGCAACTGCCGAGGCAGAAGAGAAGTAACTCTCTTTATCAGTGCACCTATGACCCCCTTGCGCAGCAGCGTGAGGGGGTCTGCTGCATGAAAGGTAGATATGGACACCGTTCGCATCCGACTCGACTTAGCCTATGATGGCACTCATTTCCACGGTTGGGCCAAACAAGGCAGCTCAGACCTACGCACCGTCCAAAAAGTGCTAGAAGATGCCCTGAGCCTGATCCTGCGCCACCCGATCGAACTGACCGTCGCTGGGCGCACCGACGCAGGGGTGCATGCAGCTAGCCAAGTAGCCCATTTCGACGTTCCTGCTACCGCACTAGATCAACGTAGCATCGATGGAGACCCCAGCCGCTTGGTACGACGTTTGGCTAGAC